>NZ_JBSFUR010000019.1:0-137639 GCF_053591895.1 Streptomyces sp. NPDC002867
TTGTTCAGTGGTTTCCTATTCCTTGGGTGGCGCTCGGGGGGCCGGGGGGGGGGGGGGGGGGCGGGGGGGGGGGCCCCCCCCCCCCGCGGCCCGCCGTCCGTGCCGGTCCGGCGGCGGGGGATGGTGCCGGACCGGCGGGCCGACCGGGGCGGGAACGCCCCTGGATCAGTCGGCCGTCAGCGGGGTGAGCAGATCGCCGATGATCCGCACACCGTCCTCGGTCAGGATCGATTCCGGGTGGAACTGCACCGAGCGGAACCCCGGTCCGCGCAGTCCGTGCACCTCGCCGGTCACCGCGTCCCGGCTCACTCCCACCGGTGCCCCGATGAGCTCGGACCGCACGGTGTCGGTGGCACTGCGTGCGGCGAACGTGTTGTAGAAGCCCACCTGTTCGGGCTTGCCGAACAGGTCGATCTTCCGCTGCACGCCCTGGTTGGGCCTGTCCCTGCGGACCAGGTCGAGCCCCAGGACGGTGCTGAGCACCTGGTGGCTCAGGCACACCGAGAGGAACGGGATGCCCCGCGCCAGCAGTTCGCGGGTCGCGCCGTGCAGGTGGGCGATCTTCGGGTGGTCCACATCGCGCGGATCGCCGGGGCCGGGCCCGAGCACGACCAGGTCGCAGCCGTCGAAGGTGTACTCCTGGTCGAAGCGGCGGACCGTCACCTCCATGCCCAGTGACCGCAGTTGGTGCGCCAGCATGCCCGTGAAGGTGTCCTCGGCGTCCACGACGAGGACCTTCCGGCCGGCCAGCGCGGGCACCGCGCGGTGGCGCGCGCCCGGCTCCTGGAGCCAGTACGCAGAGATCGACCGGTTGCGCTGGTCCAGCGCGGCCAGGACGTCGGGGTGCCGGGCCAGCCCGGACTCCGTCGCGCCGAGCGCGGCGAGCAGCCCGGACGCCTTGGCCCGCGTCTCGGCCACCTCGGACTCGGGCCGGGAGTCCCTGACCAGGGTGGCGCCCACGCCGATGGTGACCCGCCCGGTGGCGGAGATCTCCGCCGTCCTGATCATGATGGCCGAGTCCAGGGTCGGGCCGCCCTCCGCGTCCCGGCCGATGAGGGCCAGCACGCCGCTGTAGTAACCGCGGCCCTGGGGCTCGTACTTGGCGATCACCTTCGCCGCGCTCTCCAGCGGGCTGCCGGTGACCGTGGGGGCGAACATGGTCTCGCGCAGGATCTCCCGCGGGTCGCGGGTGCTGTGGCCCTCGATGAAGTACTCCGTGTGCGCGAGGCGCGCCATCTCCTTGAGGTACGGGCCCACCACGCGCCCGCCGCCGTCGCAGATCCCGGCCATCATCTTGAGCTCTTCGTCGACCACCATGTAGAGCTCGTCGGCCTCCTTGGGGTCGGCGAGGAAGGCGGTCACGCCCTCCAGCGTCGGCCCGGTCGGGGGATAGCGGTAGGTGCCGCTGATCGGGTTCATCACGGCGGTGCCGCCGTGCAGGCTCACATGCCGCTCCGGGCTGGCGCCGACGAACGTGCGGTCGCCGGTGTGCACGACGAACGTCCAGTACGCGCCGCGCTCGCCCACCAGAAGCCGCCGGAAGAAGGTCAGCGCCGCGTCCGGCGACCAGTCGCTGATGTCGGCCACGAAGGACCTGCGGATGACGAAGTTGGCGCCCTCGCCGGTGCCGATCTCGTCGGCGAGGATCTCCCGCACGGTCTGCGCGTAGTCGTCGTCGCCGACGTCGAAGCGGCCTTCCGACACCGCGATGGGCCGGTCCGGCAGCCGGTCCAGCAACTCGCCCAGGCTCACCGAGTCCTGGTCGCTCACGGACAGGGTGATCAGCGGGGCGCCGTCGTCGGCCGCCGCGTACCCGCGCTCGGTGATCTGCCGGTAGGGGACGACCACCAGCACCTCGTGCTCGGCGCGCCCGGTGCCGGCCGTCCGCACGCCCCCGCTGGAGGGCACGTCCGCGAGAACGGCCGGGGTGGCCAGCTCTCCGACGATCACGTCGACCCGGTCGGCGCCCGCCGCCTCGGGGCGGTGCAGCAGGGCGAAGGGGGGCGGGTCCGCGGCGAGGACCAGATCCAGCAGTCCGTGGTCGGTCATCGCGTCCCTCGGCTCTCCGCCGGAGCCAGCTGGTCCAGCACGGTCTTGGTGGTCACGGTCATGGCGCAGCGCTGCGCCGCGTACTCCAGCGCCATCCGGTGGTACTCGAGCGAGAAGTCCGCGATGGCGTCGCCCACGAGGAAGGGCTGGATGTCGTGGGTGAAGGCGTCCGTGATCGTCATGAGGACGCCGACGTGCGCGTACACACCGCAGACGATGAGCTGGTCGCGTCCGCTGCTGCGCAGCAGGTCGAGCAGTCCGGTGCGGAAGAAGGCGCTGTAGCGCCACTTGGTGAAGACGGTGTCCCCCTCGGCGGGGACGAGTCCGTCGACGACCTTCTTGTGCTCCGGCTCCACGGTCATGCCCGGACCCCAGAAGTCCTTGAGCAGGCCGCGCTCCTCGTCGGTCATACCGCCCGGCTGGGCGGTGTACGTCACCGGGATGCCGAGCTCCGCGCAGCGCTCCCGCAGGGCGGTGGCGTTGCGGACCAGGTCGGTCACCGGTGACTCCCCGGCCGCGAACGGCCGCAGGAAGTACTTCTGCATGTCGTGGACCAGCAGGACCGCTCGTCTCGGGTCCACGGTCCACTGCGCGATGTTCTCCGGCATGTCCCCCTGACCGGGCATCGGGTAGGGGCTGATCGTGGGCAGAGCCATCCGGGATCTTCCTCTCGGCTGATGGGTACGGGGCGGTCAGTGGCCGAGCGAGGCACCGCCGTCCACAGTGAGGTCGTGCATGGTGATGTGCGCTGCCCGGTCGGACAGGAGGAACAGCACGGCGTCGGCGATGTGCGAGGGCTGGGCCAGCCGTCCCATCGGGATGCCGACGCGGAAGGCGCCGGCAACGCCGTCGATCGAGGAGCGCGCCGCGCTGCCGTCGTCCCACAGGGAGGTCAGCATCGGGGTGTCGGTTGAACCGGGCGCCACCACGTTGCAGCGGATGCCGTACCGCGCGACCTCGAGGCCGAGGACCTTGGTGAACATGGTGGACGCGGCCTTGGACGCGGAGTATGCGGACATGTCCACGCGGGCCGTGCCGGCGGCGTTGGAGGCGATCGTGACGATCGCACCGGAGCCGCGCTCGACCATGCGGTTGACGACCGCGCGGGACATGAAGAACACGCCGCTGGTGTTCACCGCGAAGGTCGTGGCCCAGTCCTGGTCGGTGAGGGCCTTCGCCTTGCCGAGGCGGAGCACGCCGGCGCCGTTCACCAGGTACTGGATGCCGCCGAGCTGCTGCTCGACCGCGTCCACCACGGCATCGACGTCCGCGCTGTCCGTGACATCCGCGGGGTAGGCCTCGGCCACCTGCCCCACCGCGCGCAGTTCCTTGGCCAGTTCCTCCAGTGGCTCCAGATTGCGGTCGACCATGGCGACAGCGGCGCCGTCGGCCGCCAGAGCACGCACCACTGCTTCGCCGATGCCGCCGGCCGCACCGGTGACGAGGGCTACCTTCTTTTCCGTCTTGTCGACATTCATCGTGGTCCCAAAGCTCGGGGATTGCGGCGGCCGGGGCCGCCGGGATTCCGTGGGCTGTATTGCCGCACCACGAAATCCCGGCGGCTCGCCGCCATTTCCTGCTGCGGATGTACGGGTGTGGCTGCCGCACGAATTCCGGACCCGTGCGGTTTCTCGTGAGGCGTGTCGGCCGTTTCCGTCACGTCGTGCGGGTCGCGCCGTTCCTCGTGCCGTTCGCCTAGACGTGCCAGGCGGCGGCGACCTCCAGGGCCTGTCGGGGGTTGAGCCGCGGGTCGCACAGGCTCGTGTACTTGTCCCCGACCCGGTCCAGCAGCGAGGCATCGTGGACGCACTCGGAGACCGCGTCGGGTGTGGTCTCCAGATGCAGTCCGCCCGCCGTGCCGCCGGCGTCGGTGACGGCCTTCTGGAACTCCTCGACCTCATGGATCACCGTGGTGACGAGGCGGGTCTTGAAGCCGCCGGGCGATCCGAACGTGTTGCCGTGCATCGGGTCGCACAGCCAGATGACCGGGTGTCCGGCCTCCCGCACCGCGGAGACGAATGCGGGGAGCCGCTCGGCGACCCGGTCGGCGCCCATCCGGGAGATGAGCGTCAGCCGGCCCGGCGTACGGTCCGGGTCGAGCCGCTCGCACAGCGCGAGCAGCCCGTCGCGGTCCATGCTGGGACCGACCTTGCACGCCACCGGGTTGGCGACGGAGGCCAGCAGGTCGACATGTGCGCCGTCCAGCTGCCTGGTCCGGTCGCCGATCCACGGCCAGTGCGTCGAGGTGAGGACCAGGCGGCCCTCCTCGTCGCGGCGCAGCTGCGGGAGCTCGTAGTCGAGCACCAGCGCCTCGTGGCTCGTCCACACCGGTGCGTCGACCGGCGAGAGCGAGCGCACGGACCGCGACCGCAGGGCGTCCATCGCCGTCGCCGCCGCGTCGTGCCCGGACAGCAGCCGGCCCGGGTCGGGCCTGCGCAGTTCCGGGTCGGCCTCCGGGCTGTTGACCAGGTGGCCGCGGTAGACCGGCAGTTCGACCCCGCCGACGACCTCGGTCGAGCTGGAGCGCGGCTTGCCGAACTGCCCCGCCATCCGGCCCACCTGAAGGACCGGACGCAGCGAGTTCAGCGACATGACGCCGGCGAGGGCGTCCAGCAGCGCCGTCTTGCGTATGACGTGCTCGGGCTGGCATTCGAGCGGGTCCTCGGCGCAGTCGCCCGCCTGGACCACCTGGAGCAGCCCCTCGGCCACCTCTGCCAGCAGATAGCCGAGGGTCCGTATCTCCTCCACCGCGACGAGTGGTGGTCGGAGGGAGAGCTCGCGCACGGCCTGGGCAGCAGCCCCGGCGTCCTCCCATTCGGGCTGCTGCAGAGCCGGCAGCCTGCGCCAGCGCTGCGTTTCGCTCTCAGGAAGCACTTCTCCGAATCCGGTCGGCCTTTCCGAGATTGTTTGACTCGTCACCCAGGACCTCCATCGTGAGAATTTTCCATCATTGCTACGGCTCCGGCGTATCGACTCCCATCCCGTCCCGGATTTCCGAGAATCGAACCCCAACTCGAGTTTCGGGGTGGGAATTTGATGGGTCAAAACCGACCTTCGCACTTCGTCACGTGATGCAGGCGCCCTATTTTCACGACAAAGTCGGCCCTTTTTTGTGTCAGGTGGCGGCGAATCCAGAAAGTATCGGCACTACCTGGTCAGGTCGCGCGGACACAAAAAAGCCGCCCGTCCTTTTTCCTTCGGGAAAGAGGACGGGCGGTATTTTTCGCCGGAGAGCGGGTCAGGCCACCGGCACCGTGGTGCGGCGCATGCGCAGCGCGCCCTGGCCGAGGACGACCCGGTCGGCCGGCAGCACCAGCAGCATCTGGTCGGTGATATGGCCCGTGAGCGTCACACCGATGCGCTCCAGTTCGAGCACCGGCACCTGGCCGCGCAGACCGAAGCGGGCCCGCTCCTGGGCGTACGGCATCCGGCAGCGCAGGTCGTCGACCAGCTGGAGCGGCTCCTCCCAGCGGCGCAGCGGCCACAGGGCCGGGACCTGCGGCACGGACACCGCCCGCGGCAGCCAGATCCGCGCAGTGCACAGCAGGGTGCCGCCGATCCGGTAGCCGAGGCCCAGCCGCAGGCCGAGTCCGCCCCCGCTGCCGTCCTCGTCGTCGCCGACGGCCCACTCGGGCGCCGGGCCGACCTCGGCGTCCAGCGCGTCGACGGACACGTCGTACCCGGCCGACTCCAGCGCCTCGGCGACCGGGTCCGTCCGTACGGCGCGGATCCACGCCGCCTCGTCGAGCGGCAGCCGGACCGTGCTCTCTTCCATCCGCATCATGTTCTTCTTCCCCGTGGACGCGCGGCGGCTGCCGGACGTACCGGAGCCCGGCCGCCCCCGCAGGACGGCCGGACCCCGCGGCCACAATTGGTGACGAACGATCAACATACTGTGGAGCGAGGCGTGTTGGCGAGGAGGATCGACATCCCCTGAGGGCCTGGTCGGTCAGGCCCCGGCCCGCCCACGGAAATCGGCGGTGCTTCGTGCGCAGCGACTCTGCCGGTGGCCGCGCGCCGCGGACAACACACGGCGGCCGACCTTGTCATATGCCCGGGGGCGCGGGCGGTCCGCACGCGCCCCCGGGCGGCCGTCACCCCCGCGGCAGCCACTTCTCGTCGAGCGCGATGGCCCTGAGCTGCTCCATCGTCAGCGCCGGCAGTTCACGGCCGGCGTCCTGTCCCTGACCGGGCGCGTTGAACGCCATGATCACGACGCGGAACCCGTCGGGCCGCAGCGTGTCGACGGTCCAGCCGACCGTCCCCCCGCCGCCCTTCCCGTCGGGATCGGCCTCCTTGCTCTCCAGCACCCGCGTGCCGTCCGGCAGGGGCGTCGCATCGGCGAAGTGCGAGGAGAGGTCGCCCATGCCCGGCTGGACGTTGATCTGGACGAAACTCCTGCCCCTGCCGTCGTCCACGACGACGAAGCCGTACCCCGCGTCACCGTCCTCGTCGGTGACCTCCAGGCCCTTCGGCAGCAGCTCGGTGAGCGTCCTGGTCACCTCTTGGCCGGAGGGCTCCCCGGGCCTGGTCTCCTCGGGCCGCGCGGCGCCCGCCTCGGCACGGTAGTCCTTCATCAGCGGCTGCCAGGAGGCGTCCGTGACCAGGGCCTTCATCTGCTCGGCGGTGAGCGGCGGCGCCGACCGGGTGATCTCGCCGCCCTTCTCGGCCGGCGAGTCGTACTCGCTCGCGTCGACCAGGACCCCCTGCGGGGTGATCATGGTCGCCCGCCACTGCTTCGCGCCCTCGTCCCTGCCGGACACGAAGCCCTTGAGCACCATGTACCGGGAGCCGTCCGCGAGGGTCCCGGCCGTGCAGGAGTCGTGGTCGACGAGAGCCGTGGAGGGGCAGGTCACGTAGTCCTCCTCGCCGCCCTTCGGGTCGACGGTGTTCAGGCTGAGCGAGATCCGCGCCTCGCCCTTCCCGTCGTCGAGGACGACGGCGGCGTACGGCATCGAGCCCGGGCCCTTGCTGCTGCCGCGGCCTCCCTCCTGGACGACGTCTCCCTCGGGCAGCAGCGCCTTGAGCGCGGCGATCATCTCCTCGGCGCTGATCACGCCGTCGGTCTTCTCGACCGTCAGGCCGGTCGCCTCCCCCGCTGAGGCGACCGAGCCCTTTCCGCCGCCGGTGTCCCGCTCCCCGAGCACACCGGTGGCGTACGTGCCGGCCAGGCCGACCGCCGCCAGCGCCAGCGCGCCGCCGGCCACGGCCGCGCGGCGCACGACCAGGCCGCGGCGGCCCCGGCGCAGTCCGCCCTCGACCAGCGCGGGCCGGTCGGCGGGCCGGATGCCCTCACAGGCGCGATGCATCGCATCGCCGAGTTCGTCCTCGAAAGGCATGGGGAACCACACTCTCTGCTCGACGGTGGGGAGGAAGTGTTCGGGGAGTGCGCCCGCACGTGCGGCGCACCGGTGCTCAGCGGGCGGCGAGGTCCACGAGGCTGCCGCCCAGGTGTCCACGGAGCTTGGCGAGCGCGCGCACCGCCCGGGTGCGTACCGCTGCCGGGCTGACGTTCATGGCGTCCGCGGTCTCCTCGATGCTGCGGTCCTCCCAGTACCGCAGCACCACCACCGCGCGGTCCTTCGGGGACAGCCGGCCGAGCGCGCCGAGCAGGGCGAGCCGCAGCTCGGGATCGTCACCGGACGGGCGTGCGCTGTCGGGGAGTTCGCCGACGGGACGCTCGGCGGCGGAGCGCCGGCGCTTGTGCGTGAGGAAGCAGCGCACGAGCACGGTCTGCGCGTAGGCGGCCGGATTGTCGATGCGCGAGACGCGTCCCCAGAGCATGTACATCCGGCCGAGCGTCTCCTGCACCAGATCCTCGGCGAGGTGGCTGTCACCGCTGGTCAGCAGGCACGCGGAACGGTAGAGGTGCGTGGCGCGACTCGCCGCGAACTCTCTGTACCCGTCCGCTCGCGACGCCCTCATGTCCCTGACCACTCCCCCTCGGTGACGCCTTCACACTCCACTGACGCGACGGCACACGGGATATGTTTCACCGGAGATCTCAGGCCCCGTCCGCGAAGCGGTGGTCGGCCTCCGGCTGCGGGGCCCACGGTGCGGGCGCGTCGGGCTCCGACGCCGTCAGGCGCAGCAGTTCGCGCAGTTCGGCGAGTGTCTTCTGGTGCGCGCCGTCGAACGCCTCCAGCGTTTGCACCGCGGCCCGCCACTGCTCCCGTGCCTCGCCCACGCGCCCCGCCGACCGCAGCAGCAGCCCCCGCTGGTGCCGGGCGAGGCCCACCATCTGCGCGTCGGCCCGCGCCTGCGCGCTCTCCAGCAGGCGCGCGCACTCCACCGCCGCCTCGTCGTCGCGCCCGAGCCCCCGCAGGGCCCGGACGAGTCCCACACGGCCCTGGGACTCGCCGTGCCAGGGCCCGTCGTCGCCGAGGATGCGCAGGCACTCCTCGAAGTGGCGCAGGGCGGCAGCCGGTTCGCCGAGCGTGAGATGCGCGTAGCCGATGTTGCAGTGCGAGGTCTGGACGAGCACGTCGCCGCCGAGCCGCACGCCGATCTCCAGCGCCCGCTCGTGGTGGCCGATGGCGGCCCGGGCGTCCGTGTGCTCGTAGAGGTTGCCGAGCGCGATGAGGACGATTCCCTCGGCGTACGCGTCGTCCATGCGGTGGACGATCTCCAGGCTCTCCCGCAGGACCTCGGCCGCCTCCTCGTACCGTCCCAGGGCCTCCAGCAGGAGCCCCTGGTTGCTGAGGCTGCGCTGCATGCGGCGCTCGTTGCCGAGTGCGCGCCAGGCCGCGAGCGCTCCCTCGTTGAGCGGCAGGGCACGGTCCGGACGGCCGCTGAGGAAGTGCAGTCCGGCGAGGTCGCTCAGCGCGTTCGCCTCCGACTCGGCGTCGCCGTGGGCGCGGGCCGCGTCGAGGGCGATCCGGCCCACGACGGCCAGCTCCTGGAGCCGGCCGCGGTGCCGCAGCAGGAGGGACCAGGCGCGGACCAGGAGGGGGACGGTCCGCGAGGCGAAGGCGTACCGCTCGGTCAGCGCGACCGCGTTCGCCACTTCGGAGTCGCACCAGGCCAGCGCCGTGTCGCCGCAGGAGAAAGGTTCCGCCTCGCCGATCGCCTCGGGCAGGCGCAGTTCGGTGTCCGAGCCGACCGGGGACAGCGTCAGCGCCGCCTGCCGGGCCCGTTCGCCGTACCAGCGCAGCACGCGCTCGACCGCCGCCTCCGTACCGCCGGCCCGCTCGGCCAGCTCTCGGGCGTAGTCCCGTACGAGGTCGTGCGGGACGAACCGGCCGTACGACACCTCCTGGAGCAGTGCCACCTCGACCAGCCGGTCCAGGGCCGCCGCCGCCCGCGGCTCGTCGGTGTCCATCAGCCGGGCCACGGCGGGCACGCCGTACTCCGGCAGGTCCACGGCGCCCAGGCCGCGCAGTGCGAGCGCCGCGTCGGGGTCCAGGCCGTCGTGGGCGACGGCGAGCGAGCCGCGCACGCTCAGGTCGTCGTAGTCGAGGTGGTCGAGCCGCCCGGCCTCCGCGTCCAGCAGCCCGGCGAGTACGTCGGGGGTGAGCGCGCTGCGGGCGGCGAGCCGGGCGCCGACGACCCGCAGCGCCAGCGGCAGCCGCCCGCACAGCTCGACCAGCCGGTCCAGCCGCTCGCCCGGACCGCGCCCGGAGACCGCCCGCACCAGCTGCTCGCTGTCGCCGGCGCTCAGCGGAGCGAGGGGGAAGCGCTGGGCGCCGTCCAGCGCGGTCAGCGGGGAACGGCTGGTGACGACGACCGCACACCCCGGCCCCGCGGGCAGCAGCGGCCGCACCTGCGCGGCGGACGCCGCGTCGTCGAGCACGAGGAGCGTGCGGGTGGGCGCGAGGACCGAACGCAGCAGTGCGGTCGCCGCATCGGGCGCCTCCGGCATCTGACCCGGTCCGACGCCCAGGTCCCTGAGCAGCGCGGCAACGGCCTGGGGCGCCGCCAGCGGAGTCATGCCGGGGGTCGCGCCGTGCAGATTCAGGTACAGCTGCCCGTCGGGGAACTCCTCGCGGAGCGTGTGCGCGACATGGGCGGCGAGCGCGGACTTGCCGACCCCCGCCATACCGGAGACGACGACGACAGCTCCGCCGCCGGCGAGCGCGGTGCGCAGAGACGCGACGGTCTCCGCGCGACCGGTGAAGTGGGCGGGGCCGGGCGGCAGTTGTGCGGGCGGCCGCCGCTCGGGGACCTGGGGCGGGATCGACTGCGGGGGCGGGGACTCCGCGACCGGGCCGCGCAGCACCTCCTCGTGCGCCTGCCGCACCGCCGGTCCGGGCTCCACGCCCAGCTCCTCCACCAGCGTGCGGCGCAGCGCGCGGTACACGTCGAGCGCCTCGGCCTGCCGGCCCGTGCGGTGCAGCACCAGCATCAGCTGCCGGTGGAACGCCTCCCGCAGCGGGAACTCCCCGACCAGTGCCGCAAGTTCCGGCCCCAGCCCGTCGTGCCGGCCGAGCGCCAGCTCGGCGTCGTAGCGCCACTCCAGGAGCAGCAGCCGCGACTCCCGCAGCCGCCGCACGAGCGCGGGCTCGGCCTCGTCGGGACCGTAGACGCCGGCCAGCGGACTGCCCCGCCACAGCGCGAGGCCGTCCCGCGCGGCAGCCACGACAGCGGCCCATTCCCCGCGGCCGTACGCGGCACGCGCGGTACGCACCTGCTCCTCGAACACCTCGGTGTCCAGCTCTCCGGGCGCCACCCGCAGCACGTACCCGGGCGCCACGGCCCGCAGGCGGCCCTCCTCGGCGAGGATGCGGCGCAGCCGGGTCACGTGGTTGTGCAGGGAGGCGTGGGCGGACGCGGGAGGTTCGTCGCCCCACAGCGCTGCCTTCAACTCGTCGACGGGGACGACCTTGTTCGGGCGCAGCAGCAAGGTGGCGAGCAGCGCGCGGATCTTGGCGCTGCCCAGGTGCTGCGGCTCACCCGCGGCATCGTGCACGGCGGGCGCGCCGAGCAGGCCGAACCGCATCGTCTTCCTCCCCGTACCCGCCCGTCCGTGGGCGCCGGGCCCATGTTAGCGATCTGTTGGAGAGGGCTGTTTGGATCGGTTCATCGGATCCGGCCCGCTGGTGCTCGGCGTGGGGAAGCCACACTCGGGGGAGTGTCGCCGCCGCGGCCGGATTCGCGGACAGAGAGAGCCCCGGTCACCTCGGGTGCCGGGGCTCTCGTCCGTTCGTCCTCGGCTCAGGGGGACGCCGGGCCGGGCGGATCGCCCGCGGTCCTCATGAGTTCCGCGACGAAGAGCAGGCTCCTGGCGGCGAAGTACCCGCCACGGTCGTCGTGCCACGCCGCGGGCAGCGTCCTCGGCTCCAGCCGTTCCACGCACGACGCGAGCACCGCACGGCGGTGCGGGTCCAGCTCACCCCCGGCCGCCACGCACTCCGCGGCCAGCCGGTCCATCTCCCGTACCAGCCCCTCGCGTCGGGTCCCGCCCCGTCGCAGCCCGCGCCGCCAGTGGTCCAGCGCGTGCAGAGCGGCCTCGCGTGGGGCGCCGTACCAGTAAGCGGGTACGAGGGGATTCACCTCGCCGGGCCGGGGACTGCGCAGTCCCCGGCGCTTGGCCTCGCCCCGCTTCTCCGCGTACGCCCGCACATCCGCCTGCCACAGCGACCTGCTGCCTCGGATGACGCCGAGGGCCCGCAGCAGCGCCGCCTCGTCGTGCCGGAACGGCCCGGCCTTCGCCTCCAGGTAACTGACCGTCGCCTGGAAGCCGATCGGCCGGTACAGCTGCGCGCACGACCGCAGGGACACGACCCGGTGCCCGTACGGCAGCGACGCGTCACGGACCTTGCGCGCGAAGTCGTTGAATCCCCTGGAGCCGCCCCCCTTGTGCCACGTGGCCGCCTCACGGCAACAGCTCCAGCGGTTCGTACTGGTGCGGCCTGCCACCCGTCCATTCCACCCACGTCGGGTCCTCCAGCACCACCGCCCCGGTCTCCCCCGAGCGGCGGACGAGCTCCAGGACCTCCTCGTCGGAGTGGGCCAGACCCATGATCCGTCCGCGCACGGTGACACGCCGGCCGCCCGAGGGGGAGATCCGGTGCACGACGATCGGCGGGTTCCCGGCCATGGCTCCAGCGTGCTCCGACCGCCGCGCCCACGCCAGGTCCGCGCCCACGCCAGGTCCGCGGCACCGCGCGCGACTACCGTGGACAGGGGGCCGCCGCTGCCGTTGACAGGGGTGGCCGCCGTTGCTTGGATGCGCGGCAAGCGCTTTCCCGGCTGACCCTGGAGCCCAGGTGCATCTTTCGCGTCGCGCCCTGTTGTCGGTGTTCCCCGCGGTGGCCCTGCCGGCCGCGGCACAGTCCCGGGCGTCGGCCGCGCCTCGCCGGGCCCCGGGAAGCGCCGATGCCGTCTCCGACCACGCCACGCTGCTCCGCAACACCGCCGCGGTGTTCGCCGGAACCGCCGAGTCCAACGCCCGGCCGGAGGTCGCCCCGAAACTCGCCTCCATCGAGTCCACGGCGCGGGCCCGGCTCGCCGCCATGGACGACGCCGGACCGGGCGAGCTCTTCAAGGGCGTCCCGCTCGGCACGAGCGACCCGAACCTGAACAGGTCGTTCCAGTACCTGTACGAGATCGCGCTCGCCACCCGCACCCCCGGCCCAGCCGCCTCGGACCTGCGGGACGATCCGGCGGTGCGGCGGCGGGTGGTCGACGGCCTGGTCCACCTCCACGAGAGGTACTACGGCGACCAGTCGACGGGCTACTACGGCAACTGGTTCACCTGGGAGATCGGCATCTCCGCCCATGTGAGCAAGATCCTCGTCCTCCTCGGTGACCACATCACGGCCCTCGCCCCCGGTCTCCCGGCCGCCTACGTCGCCTCGATGGACGCCTACCTGCGCAACGGCAAGGACGGCGACGTCGACCTCGACTCGCGGTTCCACACCGGCGCCAACCTGGCCGACATCACGACGAACCGGATCCTCCAGGGCGCCGTCCTCGGCGACGACGCACGCATCCGCAAGGCCGTCGCCGACCAGCTGACCGTCTTCGCGACGATCGACCCGTACGACCTGCGGCACGGCGTCACCGACGGGTTCTACGCGGACGGCTCCTTCGTCCAGCACGACTCCGTCGCCTACACCGGCTCGTACGGCAAGGGCCTGCTCACCCGTGTCGTCCAGACCGTCAAGATCCTCGACGGCACGGCCTACGCGCCCGGCGAGGACCTCACCGGCACGGTCCGGCGCTGGGTGACCGACGGCTTCGCCCCGGTGATCTTCGAGGGCTGGATGATAGAGATCGTCAAGGGCCGCGGGGTCTCCCGGACCACGACCGGCTACAGCGACGTCGCCGCGGTCGTCGAGGCCGTCGTCGACCTCTCCTCGTACGCCACCGGTGCCGACGCCGCCGCGCTCGCGGCCTACGTCAAGCACGTCCACCGGTCCTCCAAGTCCCCCCTGGACCCCACGAGTTTCGTGTCGCCCGTCAGCATCGCCCGTCACGCGGACATCCTCGCCTCACCGGTCCCCCCGAAGGACCTGACCCCCGCCGCGCACCACACCGCCTTCAACGCGATGGACCGGACCGTCCACCGCCGGCCCGGCTACGCCTTCGCCCTCGCGCGCAGTTCGGCGCGCATCAGCAAGTACGAGTACATGAGCGGCGAGAACCTGATGCCCTGGTTCCAGGGCGACGGCGCCCACTACCTCTACCTCTCGGGCGAGGACCAGACCGGGGCGTACGGCGTCGACTACTACACCGCCGTCTCCCCCTACCGCCTCGCCGGTGTCACCGCCCCCGTGGAGGCCCGCCGTACGGTCCCCGAGCTCTACGGCGGCCTCTGGTACGACAACCCGGCCCGCGGCTTCACCGCGTCGTCGACGTCGCAGAACACCTACGTCTACTTCCCCCGCGCCACGAACGCCTTCTCCGGCGGCACCCGCCTCGGCGCCTACGGCACGGCCGGCATGGTCCTGGCCGACGACGTCCCGTGGACCGCGAAGCAGGCCGGCGCCCTCCCCGACGACTTCGTGGCCTATCGCGGCGCCCGCGCCACGAAGTCGTGGTTCCTGCTCGACGACGAGATCGTGGTGCTCGCGGCGGGCGTGGGCGACCCGGCGGGCCGCGCGGTGACGACCACGGTCGACGCCCGGATCGCGGCCCCGTCGGACACCGTCACCCTCACCGGCGGCCTCCGCGACGGCGCCCCGTGGTCGGGCGCCGGCACGGCGCCCCTGGCCTGGCTGCGGTACGCCAACACCACCCGCGGCACCGCGATCGGCTACGCCCTCCTCGACGGCCCCGACCCCACGGCAGCCCTGGAGCCGGTGACCCGCAGCCGCCGCGTGGTCCGCCAGGCGAATCCGGCGGCTCCGGTGACGAAGCAGGTCTTCACGCTCTCGCTCGACCTGCCCGCCGGGGCCCCGCCCACGGCGATGGCCTACGCCATCCTCCCCAACGCCACCGCCCGCCGGACGGCCTCCTGGGCGAGGGGTCCCCTGACCGTCCTGGCCAACACACCCGAGGCCCAGGCGGTCAAACACGCGCACCTGGGCCTCGTCGCCGCGAACACCTTCGCCCCGGGCACCCACCACGTGGAACACCTCGCGATCGACGGCCCGGCCTCGGTGCTCGTCCGCAGGAACCCGGACGGCACCACGGCGCTCGCGGTCTCCGACCCGACGACCGAGCGCCGGACGATCACGCTGACACTCCGCGGCCGCACTCTGCGACCGGTCAGCGCGGACGAGGGCATCCGGGTCGCCCCCGCCCCCGGCGGAACCCGCGTCGAGGTGACGACACATCAGGCGTACGGGCGCAGCTTCGTGGCGACGCTGCGGTGAGCGGCGCCGGGGGCGCTACGGGATCCTCCGGGACCGGCCGTCGCCGTCGGGACCGACGAGCGCCGCGATGTCCTCGGCCGCCCAGTGGCCGGCCGCACCGGGACCTGCGTACTGGTGAAGAGGCAGGGTTCAAACCCTGCGCAATTCGCTGGTGTGGGGCCCGTGTGACGCCTGCCTCGCCCCGCATTGCCCTCGGGTGCCCCCGTGCGTGCGGCTGCTGCGACGGATGGAAACAGCGTGCTGCAACGACGCGCTGTTGCTACTCTCGGACGCATGATCACGCCTTCGCCTCAGCACCGGATGATGCCCCGTCGACGGGGCTGCTGAGTACGGACGCGTACCGAATCCGAGGCCCCGGGACGGGGCCTCGATGGTTGTGCGATCAGGCCTCGCTACCCGGTAGGAGGACCGATGAGCGCACGACGGCACTACATCACCACGACCATTCCGTACGTCAACGCCCGCCCTCACCTGGGCTTCGCCCTGGAGCTCGTCCAAGCGGACACGTTGGCCCGTCACCACCGCCGCCGAGGCAAGCAGGTCCGGCTGCTCACCGGAACCGACGACAACTCTTTGAAAAACGTCCTGGCCGCCGAAGCAGCCGGCGTCGACGTGCAGTCGTTCGTCGACCGCAACGCCGACGCGTTCGCCGCGTTGCGTGGTCCCCTGGCGCTCTCATTCGACGACTTCATCCGCACCAGCAGCGACCCGCGTCACCGCGTCGGAGTCGAACGACTGTGGCGCCGGTGCGCCGCGTCCGGCGACCTCTATCGCAAAGAGTACGAAGGCCTGTACTGCGTTGGCTGCGAGCAGTTCTACACCCCCGACGAACTGATCGATGGACGGTGTGGCGAGCACGGCACCGAACCTCAACTCGTCGCGGAGGAGAACTGGTTCTTCCGGCTGTCTCGCTACGCCGACCGCCTCCATCAGCTGATCTCGAGCGGTGACCTGCGCATCGAGCCTGTCGCCCGCCGCAACGAGGTCCTCGCCCTCATCGAAACCGGCCTGCACGACTTCTCCGTCTCCCGTTCCCACACTCGCGCCCGAGGCTGGGGCATCCCCGTGCCGGACGACCCGAGCCAGGTCGTCTACGTGTGGTGGGACGCCCTTGGTAACTACGTCACCAGCCTTGGATACGGCACCGGTGACACCGCCTACGACCAGTGGTGGGCAACCGGCGAGCGCCGCGTCCACCTGGTCGGCAAGGGAGTTGTGCGCTTCCACGCCGTGTACTGGCCGGCCATGCTGCTGTCGGCCGGACTCCCACTGCCCACCGACATCCTGGTCCACGACTACCTCACCGTCGACGGGCGCAAGATCAGCAAGTCCGCCGGAACCGCCGTCGACCCGGCTGCGCTGGCCGCGACCTATGGCACCGACGCGGTGCGCTGGTGGCTCCTGCGCGATGTACCCCGGCTCGGGGACGCCGACTTCACACCCGACCGCCTGACCACCCGCGCGGATGCGGACTTCGCCGGAGGCCTGGGCAACCTCGTCCACCGCATCGTGACCATGGTTCACCGCTTTCGCGGCGGAACTCTCCCCGCCTCGGCCACTGCACCTTCCAGTGGGCCGGCGCTGGTGGAGATCTACCGGAAGGTGCCTGGCCTCGTCGATGCCGCCTTGGCCGACTTCGACTTCCGGCGCGCCATTCGCGCCGTCTGGAACATCGTGGAGGAAACCAACCGATGCATCGATGCCACCCGGCCATGGGAACTGGCTCGGGAAGAGCGGCAGGGCGACGGTGAAGCAGCGAAGCGGCTCGACACTGTCCTCGTCACGCTGGTCACCGCATGCCGCGTGCTGGCCGATGAACTACGCCCGTTCATCCCTGATGCCGCGACGCGCATCACCGGACAGCTGACACCGGTCGAGGGGCGTCTGCCCGCAGCACAGCCGCTTTTCCCGCGCCTGCAGGAGGGCACGCAGCCAGCATGACACCGGTGCTGCATGAACCTGGCCGCCCACCTCTCGATCTTTGTGCAGCTTCGAGAGATGGGCGCCCAGGGCGCTGGTCGGTGGGGTCGTCCTGGCGGCACGGTTGGTGACTCAGGCGCCGCGACGGATGAGCAGGGACACTCTCGCAAAGTCACGGGGACGGAGCGCAGGTGCGCGGCCGTGTCCCGGCATCCCGGGTACGTACGCGCGCCCCCGGGAGTTCACCCACCCGCGAGGTAGCAGTGGAGGCGGACACCGCATCGGTCGTGCGGTGACCCAGGACTCTCGCGACCCGTTTCCGGCGTCCTCACGGTCGTCCGACATGTCGGGCCGCGACAGGCCGCATCACCGGCCACCCCCGCGCGCGACCACGCCGAAGCGTCCATCGGCGCAGGGGCGTTGACGCTGCCCGGGACACGGTGACGAGGGTTCGCTGCCGCCTGCTCACCCGAAAGGCCATCAGCCGGTGAGCCGATTCAGCAGGTGCTGTGTTTCCTTGATGCGCTCGACGCACAGCACGTGAAACGTGTCCACGGAACGTCCCGCGGCCGACTGGAACAGGTCGACGGCCAGTTTCAGCCAGCTCGGCTTGCCTTCCGGCTTCCACGCCAGGGGATTGGCCGTTCCGGCCAGCCGGGCGGCCTGCCGGATGGCCTCGGCCCGCTGGAAGCAGTTCACCAGGTGCTCCTTGCCGAACCGCGCCTCCAGCAGCACCCGGCACGCGTCGAAGCAGTCGTACGCCCGCCGCGCGGCCACGGCGGCTTCGTGCTGCGCATCCGGGGCGCCTTCGGGGTCCCACAGCTCGGCCTGCCGCAGATAGAGCTGCCCGAGCCCGTCGATGAGGTCGATGTCGGTGAAGTTGTCGTAGAGCAGTCGCGTGAGGTCCTGCGGCTCGTCGTCCCGTCCGCTCTCCCCGTCTTCGGCGGCCGGTTCCGTGCGCGTGTAGCGCCTGCTGTGCAGGTATCTGCCGATGCTCGTCGCGTAGTCGAGACCGATGAGCTCCTCGAACGCCGCGTCGATGCGCTCCTGGTCGACCGACGCGCCGGACTCCAGACGGACGCGCTCGCGCAGCACAGCCACCCGCTGTGACTGGAAGCGATGGTCGAGCGGCTCGACCAGGTGCGCGGCGGCCCGCTCGAGCGCGGCCTCGCGCTCTGACGGATCCGGCGATCCGTGGCGGACGTAGCGGAGCAGGACATCCGCCATGTCTATCTGCGCCTGGCGCCGCTCCTGCCCGCTGCGAGTGCTGCGGATCACCGATTCCAGGATCGCGGCCGCCTCGGCGTACTCCCACAGGTAGCGGTGGAGCCGCGCCCGGGCCAGCCGGATCTCGGTGCTGTGCGGCCACAGGCTCTCCGCCCGGTCGAGGACCGCCCAGGTCGGTCCGTTGTCGACGCGGCGTCCCGCCTTGCCGGCTCCGGGCTGGTGCGCCGTCAGGAGGCGCCGGTACTCGCGTTCCAGGTCGCAGCGCAGCACAGCCGTGCCGATGGTCGGCCCGTACCGCTTCTCGTGGCCCTCGAGAGTCCGGAGCCGCTCCGCGTACACCCGCCGCAGCAGATCGAGCCGGACGATGGGGTTCCCGTCGTTCGCCTCCACTGCCGCCCTCCACAGGCTGCGCCCGCGCAGGTGCCACTCCTCCACGATGCACAGCCGGGCCAGCTGGGCGTGCTGCGCGGTCCTGGCCTCCTGGGTGGCGAGCCACTCCTCGGTCCTGTTGACCGCGCGGCGCAGGTCCCGTCGCGTGGCCGAGTCCTCCGGGCCGTACTCCAGCTGCTCGCGATGGCGCAGGCACTCCAGCCACACGCGGTAGGCGTGGGCACTCGGGGCACTGTCCACGGCCCGGACTGCGTACCGCTCGGCTCTCCTGGCCTCCACCGCGGCTTCACGCAGACGCTCGTTCTCCTCCAGCGCCCACGCCGTGAACCCGGCCGTCCGGGCGAGCTCCAGCAGCCCGCCGGTGTCGCCGGCGTCGGCCTGCTGCACGAGGGCGTCACCGTACGGCAGGAGCAGGTCCATCGCAGCCTTCGCGCCCTCCAGCCGGAGAGCCGGATCGGCCTGACGCCGGTGGACGCTGCGCAGAAACCTGGCGACGGTCAGGCGAACGGGCAACCCCCAGGCCGTCACCGGCCCGTACGAGCCGGTGAGGCTGTCCATGACGAGATCCACCAGGGCGGACCGCTCCTCGTCCGTCCGCAGCTCGAACGCGTGGTGCTTCGCCGCCTCAAGGAACCGCCGGGTCCACAGATGCCGGAGTGAAGTGGTGGGCGCGCAGCGCTCGAGGGCCACGCGGCCGAGGCGCACGGCCTCCGCCAACGCCTCCAGCCGCTCCGGCCCGTTGTCGACTGCCCTCGCCCGCGCCCGGCTGGCGCGCATGCGCAGGCCCAGCTGCGTGGCCTCACCACCGGTCGTGTTCGGCGGGGGCAGCAGCTCCAGCAGGTCGTGGACGAGTCCGACACTGGACTGGCCTTCGGAGATCTGCTGTCCGTCCAGTTGCAGATCCGCGGTGTTGAGCAGCCATGAGATGGTCCAGGCGAGCCGGCTCACCCGCCCCTTGGCGATCAGTTGGGCGTCCTCGCTCAGCATCCCGGCGGCACCGGCGCGGATCCGCAGCATGTCGGCGTCGCACCCGTAGCGGCGTCCCCCGAAGTACAGGGCGCTGTCGATCGACCGCAGCATCTGCGGGGGCAGGCCGGGCGCGCAGCCGCGCAGGGCGTCCACGGCCTGCGCGCAGGCCGCGACGAACCGGGCCTCGGCCTGTGCCGTCACCGGCTCGCGCATCCTCACGTTCAGCTGCGACACGGCCCGGTACAGGGCCTCGTAGCCGTCGTTCGGACGACTGTCGCCGTCACTGCCGACGACGGAGGCGACTTCGCGCTTCGGCTCCTCCTCCCGCTGCGCGCTCGGCTCCACCGGCAGGACGATCGCTTCCATGTCCAGCGTGTTGGCGATCTCCTCCACCTGCAGGCTCAGCCGTGGCAGCAGGCCGCCGGCCCGGGCCCGCAGCCAGCTGGCCGTGCACTCCACGGCGAACAGGAGCGACCGGTGTTTCTCGTCGCTCTCCTCGTCCTCGAAATGGGAGCGTGCGGCATCGAAGACCCCGAGCGCCCCTCCTTGCAGCGTCCTGTCCAGCAGCTCCGCGTCACGGGCGGCCGGACCGAGCGCGACGGCCTCCGCCGGCTTGAGACGCCGTCCCACGTCAATGCCCAGGGCAACCAGCGTCATGTTCCGCAGCGCCTCCCGGGTGGCACGGCTCAGTTCGTAGCGCGGCGGCCCCGGTGGATCCACCGACGGCTGCCGCTCCAGGAGCACGCCGTGGGCGGCGAGCCGCCGGAGCAGTGCCGGGCCGACCCCGGCGGCGACGAGGACGTCATGCGGCAGCGGGAGGCGCTCGGCCATCGCCCAGACGATGAGCGGGGCGAGGGCACCGGGAGAGGCCGAGTCGTCGAGCAGCCGGCATTCGGCTTCCTCGAACACCTTGGTGATGGTCACGCGGCAGGCGTCGAGAAGGTCCACGGCGACCGCCATCGGTTCCGGGTCGTGCGGGCCGTCGTCGCCGTACTGGCTCACGTGCTGGTCGACGCCGAACAGAAGGATCACGGGCCGTTGGACGAAACTGTCGTCGGCCTCGTCGATGACCCGGTGGGCATCCACGCGGACCTCGCGCTCGCCCAGCTCGTACGAGAGGAGCTCGGCAGCCTCCTCCCGGGTGAGCGGGCCGAGCCGGACCGGGGGCATGTGGCGCAGTTGCTGGCCCCCGTCGGCCGGCAGATGTGTCGCGCTGGCGATCAGGACCACCGACCGCCGGAACGCGGAGTTGCCGAGGACCTCGTCGAGATCCGCCTCGAGATCGGCGGTGTCCTCCCCGAAACGGGCGCAGTCGATGACGGTCACGATGTCGTGCCCGCGCGCGGCGCCCGAGAGAGTACCCAGCATGTGCTTGATCTTGCGTTCGGTCGATGTCGTGTCCTCGCCGTACTCCTCCTCCGTGAACAGGTTGACGTTGAGCTGCGTGGCCAGCGCCCGGGACACGGGGTACCGGCTGCTGCACCCGGGCACGTCGAGTTCCAGCAGCCCCCAAGGGCGGTTGTCCCCCAGTGCGCGGCGGAAGTCGTCGTCCCCGACCAGCCGCCCGATGAAGGCGGACTTGCCCGTGTGCTCGGGCCCGACGACCGAGAGGACCCTCCCTCCCGAGACCAGGGAGCGCGCGTTCCGCAGCTCCGCCTCGCGCCCCACGAACCTGCCCGAGGGGCCGGCCGGAAGCGGGGAGAGCCAGGAGGGCAGGGCCGGCCGCGGCGCCGCCTCCGGCGCCGGACGGGCCTCGATCACTCTGAGGGTGGCCGGTGGCACCACGCCGTGCTCGCGCAGGAGCTCCGTGAAGTCGCGGTCCGTTACGAAGGTGTGGGTGGGGCAGGCATGCAGGCGATGGTTCCGGAACGCCTCGTCGTCGTGGATGACCACACCGACCAGGTGGTCGTCGCAGAAGACGGCGGCGCCGGAGGCACCGGCCCACGCCTGTTTGCCGTCCTCGCGTTCCCCCGGGGCGACGGCCTGGTTCAGGACGTACAGGTCATGGACACCGCGACCGCCGGCCAGCGGGGGCAGGGTTCCGTACAGCTGCTCGACCTTGCGGTGCCCGTCGGCCGTCCGCGTCGCGAACGGGAAGGCGAGACCGCCGTAGGACAGCACGGACGTTCCACCGGCGCGGCCCCACAGCACCTGTCCGGGCACGTCCACAGCGGAGTTGAGCTCCAGCAGGGCGACGTCCCGCCCACCGGGATGCGTCCAGCGGACTTCTGCCGTCCGGTGCTCGACGGGGCCGGAGGAAGGAAGGCCGACATGCACGTTGATACGCGGCCACAGCAGTCCCGAGCCTTGTTGCCTGGTGACGTGCCAGGCGGTGAGCACCAGGCGGGGCGCAATCAGGTAGCCGCTGCCGTACCCCTGCGTCTGTTCGGCGTCCCCGGCACGGACGTCGACCAGCCTCAGCGGGTCCATCTCAGTGGTAGTCCCAGGAGCCGGCTTCCTCGTGGCTGATCTCTGGGTTGCTGCCGCCGGCCGCCTTGTCCTTGATCTTGAGGTTCAGGGTCAGCCTGTGCGTCCGGGCGGAGGTGGTCGTCCGGTCGAGGCCGGCGTCGGCCACCCCGAAGCGGAGCTTTCCGCCGAGCTTGTCGTCCTTGCGCAGTTCCAGCAGCAGCTCCAGCTGCGCCTCTTCGATCTCGAAGCGGAACTGCTGACCGGCCCCCTTGTCCTGCGCGGCGTACAGCTCCTCGCGCAGCTCCTCGATCGCCGCGGCCAGCCCCATCTCGGCCTTGTCCGCCATCCCCGCCCCCAGCTTCGCCACCGGCTCCGGACCCTCCGAACCCGAAGGGTCAGTAGTGTGCCAACTGCCCACGGGTTTGCCAAAACCCTGCGCGCAGAAGGGTGTTGCTGGTTCAACGGGATTCGGGGGGCGGCAGTTCCCGTGTCTCCGTCGACGAGGGCTACGTCGTCCGCATCGAACGGGCTCATGCCCGTGCGGTCCGTCGATGGACGTGACGGCACGTCCCCCCATGGGACGCGTCACGGAAGTGAAGTGGTCACAGCGGGAAGGCCCATGCGCCGCGCAACAGAAAACCCCAGGTCGGAGCGGATCCGACCTGGGGTTTCGATGGAGCCGCCTTCGGGATTCGAACCCGAGACCTACGCATTACGAGTGCGTTGCTCTGGCCAACTGAGCTAAGGCGGCGCGCTACGGGACGATATACCCGTCCCCGCGGGGACACGCTCTCATCAGCAGCGGCGCCAAGTCTACAGGGTTCTTCGGGGTGCCCCGAACCACCTCCTGCCGCACCCCGGACCGGCGCCCGTCCGCGGGCTCAGCAGCGCTTGCCGTCGGTCGGCGGTGTGCCCTCCAGGAGGTAGGTGTTGATCGCCGTGTCGATGCAGTCGCTGCCCCGGCCGAACGCGGTGTGGCCGTCGCCGTCGTAGGTCAGCAGCCGGCCCGAGGAGAGCTGGTCGGCGAGGCTCCTGGCCCACTTGTACGGGGTGGCCGGGTCGCGGGTCGTGCCGACCACCACGATCGGGGCCGCGCCCTTCGCCTCGATGCGATGGGGCTTGCCGGTGGCCTTCTCGGGCCAGTAGCCGCAGTTCAGAGAGGCCCAGGCGAAGCCCTCGCCGAAGACCGGGGAGGCCTTCTCGAACTCCGGGACGGCCGGTTCGACGGCCTCGGGTGTGCGGAAGGCAGCCGGGAGGTCGAGGCAGTTCACGGCGGCGTTGGCGAACATCAGGTTCGCGTACGAGCCGTCCGCCTCCCGCTCGTAGTACATGTCGGCCATCGCCAGCAGCGAGGCGCCGTCCCCCTCCTGGGCCGCGGCCAGCGCCCCCCGGAGCTGGGGCCACACGCCCTCGTCGTACATGGCCGCGATGACGCCCGTGGTGGCCAGCGACTCGGTGAGCTTGCGGCTCTCGCCGGTCGGGGCGGGGGTGGCGTCCAGCTTCTCGAACAGGGCCTTGAGGCGTGCGGAGGCGTCCGCGGCGGACTTCCGGCCCAGGGGGCAGTCGGCCCGCTTGACGCAGTCCGCGGCGAAGGACTGGAACGCGGTCTCGAAACCGGCCGTCTGGTCGCGGTTCATCTCGCGGGCGGGCAGCGAGGGGTCCATCGCGCCGTCCAGGACGAGCCGGCCGGTCCGGTCGGGGAACAGCTCGGCGTACGTCGCGCCGAGGAAGGTGCCGTACGAGGCGCCGACGTAGTTCAGCTTCTCGTCGCCCAGTACGGCGCGGACGAGGTCCATGTCCCGCGCCGCCTCGACCGTGGAGACATGCGGCAGGATCGTGCCGGAGCGCTTCTCGCAACCCGCGGCGAAGTCCTGGTAGGCCGCCGCCAGCTTCGCCGTCTCGCCGGCGTCGTCCGGGGTCTGGTCGGTCTGCGTGAAGGCGTCCATCTCCCGGCCGGAGAGGCACTCGACCGGTGCGCTGCGGGCGACGCCGCGCGGGTCGACGGCGACCATGTCGTAGCGGGCGCGGACCGGCGCGGGGTAGCCGATGCCCGCGTAGCTCTGGAGGTAGCCGATGGCCGAGGCGCCGGGCCCGCCCGGGTTGACCAGGAGGGAGCCGAGCCGCTTGCCCGGGCCCGTGGCCTTCTTGCGGGCGACCGCGAGGTCGACGGACTCGCCCTCGGGGTCCGCGTAGTCGAGCGGGGCCTTCACCGTCGCGCACTGGAAGCCGGGGACGCCGCAGGAGCGCCAGGCCGGCTTCTGCGTGTAGTACCGCTCGAGGTCGGCGGAGGGCGCCGCCCGGCCAGACGGCGAGGAACCGGGAGACGAACCGCCGCCGCCGCTGCTGCAGCCGGAGACGAGCAGGCCGAGCGCGGCCAGGGGGAGGGCGAAGGTACGGAGCAGGCGCCTGGAGTCCATCCCCGGAGCGTAATTCCAGCAGAGCGCCGATGCCCGTCCCTGCTCGTACGGGTGACCTGGTCAACCCACCGTGGAGGTGACGCCCCGGCGCCCGGTCGGCCCACGGCGTCAGCCCGCGCGCAGCGCCATCGTCATCGCCTCGACCGCCAGCAGCGGGGCCACATTGCGGTCCAGGGCCTCACGGCAGGCGACGACCGCCTCTATGCGGCGCAGGGTGCCCTCGGGTGTGGAGCCGCGGGCGATGCGGTCGAGCGCGTCGCGCACGTCCTCGTTGGCGAGCTGGACCTGCGAGCCCATCTGGAGCGCGAGGACGTCGCGGTAGAACCCCGTCAGGTCGGTGAGCGCGAGGTCGAGGCTGTCGCGCTGCGTCCGTGTCCTGCGGCGCTTCTGCTTGTCCTCGAGCTCCTTCACGGCACCGGCCGTCCCGCGCGGCATGCGGCCGCCCGCCGACGCGCCGAGCGCCGCCTTCAGGTCCTCGGTCTCCTTGACGTCGATCTCCTCGGCGACCTGCTTGGCGTCCTCCGCCGCCGCGTCGACCAGCTCCTGCGCGGCCTTGAGGCAGCCGCCGATGTCCTCCACGCGCAGCGGGAGCTTGAGGACGGTCGCACGCCGGGCGCGGGCGCGCTCGTCCGTGGCGAGCCTGCGCGCGCGGCCGATGTGGCCCTGCGTGGCCCGCGCCGCCGCCGCGGCGACCTCGGGCTCGATGCCGTCGCGCCGGACCAGCACGTCGGCGACTGCGGAGACCGGGGGCGTACGGAGCGTGAGGTGGCGGCAACGGGACCGGATGGTGGGGAGCACGTCCTCCAGGGAGGGCGCGCACAGCAGCCACACGGTGCGCGGGGCGGGCTCCTCGACCGCCTTCAGCAGGACGTTCCCCGCGCCCTCGGTCAGGCGGTCGGCGTCCTCCATGATGATCACCTGCCAGCGGCCGCCGGCGGGGGAGAGCTGCGCGCGGCGCACCAGCTCCCGGGTCTCCTTGACGCCGATGGACAGCAGGTCCGTGCGGATCACCTCGACGTCGGCGTGCGTCCCGACGAACGTGGTGTGGCAGCCGTCGCAGAACCCGCAGCCGGGCACGCCGCCGAGCGCGCGGTCGGGGCTGGTGCACTGCAGGGCGGCGGCGAAGGCACGGGCGGCGGTGGCCCGCCCGGACCCGGGGGGCCCGGTGAACAGCCAGGCGTGCGTCATCTTCGAGGCGGCGGGGGCGGGGGCGCGCTGGGCCTGGGCGGTGACATGGGTGTCGGCGTCCCGCGCGGCGGCGCAGAGCTGCGTCTGGACACGCTCCTGGCCGACCATGTCGTCCCAAACGGCCATCTGCCGTCACCGCCCTTCCGTGCTGCGGTCTCCCATTGTGGAGGAGCCCTCTGACATCCCGCCCCGACCGGGCCCCGGGCATGCGCCGCCCTCGGGCGGAAGGGCGCCGTCACACCTGCGGGCCGGACCGGGCGTGGGCCCGTCCGAGGCACCGGACAGCCCCGGTCCCGCCGGTGGGCCCGCCCGGGCGCGGCAGCACGTCAGGGGAGCTCCGCCGCACCCGCGAGCCGGGGCATGAGGCCACGCTCGCACCCGCGTGCGGGCCACACCTGGGAACCGCAGCCCTGGCGGAACGCTGCTCCAGGCTGCGTGGCGGGGGCCACCGTACGCCACTGCTGCGTCCGTCCCCGCCCGCCCGGGCCCCGGGCGCAGCAGCCCTTGCCTACGGAGGCCGCGTGCCGCGCCCTACCGGCGCGTCACGCGCTGGAACGCCTGGGCGGACCGGTTGCGCCCGGCGAGCGGAACGCGTCGGCTCCCAGGCCAAGGCCTGCGAGCCGACGCGTTCGAAGCCCTCTCAGCGGCTGCGGCCTCGGCGGTCGTCGTCGTCGTCCTCGTGGGGGCCGAGCAGTTCGTCCGCCAGGGTCGGGAGGTCGTCCAGCGGCGTCTCCTCCGCCCAGTCCGGGCGGCCGCGCCGACGGGCCGGCTGGGGGTCGACCTGAGGCAGCTCCCGGGTGCGCTCGTTCCCGCCTTCGGCGCCCTCGGCGTTCTCCGGGCGCTCGTCACGGAAGAAGCCTGGCGGCACGCGGTCCGCAGGGTCCGCGTCCCGGACCGGCGGCAGCACCGCCGTCTCGTCGGCCGCCCGCCGGTCGTCCACGGACGGCGGCACGGAGGTCTCCTCCTCGGCCTGCAGGTCCACGGCCGGCAGGACGGACGTCTCCGCCTCGTCCGGGACCTTGCGCAGCAGCCTCGTCTCGTCGTCCCCCGCGACCGCGTCCGGCCTCGGGACCTCCTGCGTGATCTCGTCCGGACCGGCCGACGGCCCCTCCTCCGGCCGCACGACCGGCGTCGGCACCGTGACCTCGTTCGCCGACTGCGCGGACACCGCGGCCGCGGCCGCAGCTGCCGCCTCCGCGGCCCGCCGTGCCTGCTCGGCCTTCAGCAGCGCCTCTTCCGCCTTGCGCTGCTTCTCCAGCCGGCGCGCCTCGGCCTCGGCCCGCAGCCGGGCCTCCTCCTCTGCCTGGCGGCGCAGCCGCTCCTGCTCCTCCTGGCGGGCCTTCTCCTCGGCCTCGCGACGGCGGCGTTCCGCCTCCGCCCTCCGGCGCGCCTCCTCGGCGCGCTGCCTGGCCTCCTCGGCCTGGCGCTCGGCCTCGCGCTGCCGCGCCTCCTCCTCTTCGCGCCGCTTGCGCTCCTCCTCCTCGGCACGCAGGCGGGCGAGCTGCTCCTGGCGCTCGCGCTCCAGGCGCTCCTCCTCCGCCTTGCGCGCCGCTTCCTCCTCTGCTCTGCGGCGGGCCTCCGCCTCGGCCGCCCTGCGCGCCTCCTCCCGTGCCGTGATCTCGGCATCGGACAGGGGCAGCATCTGGTCGAGCCGGTGGCGTACGACGGTGGTGACCGCCTCGGGCTCCTGGCCCGCGTCCACGACGAGGTAGCGCCCGGGGTCGGCCGCGGCCAGGGTCAGGAACCCGGCGCGCACCCGCTGGTGGAACTCCGCAGGCTCCGACTCCAGCCGGTCCGGCGCCTCGGTGAAGCGTTCGCGTGCGGTCTCCGGGGAGACGTCGAGCAGCACGGTCAGGTGCGGTACGAGTCCGTCCGTCGCCCAGCGAGAGATCCGCGCGATCTCCGTCGGCGACAGGTCGCGGCCCGCGCCCTGGTAGGCCACGGAGGAGTCGATGTAGCGGTCGGAGATGACGATCGCGCCGCGCTCCAGCGCCGGGCGGACGACCGAGTCGACGTGCTCCGCGCGGTCGGCGGCGTACAGCAGGGCCTCGGCCCGATTGGACAGTCCGGCGCTCGACACGTCCAGCAGGATGGACCGCAGCCGCTTGCCGACGGGGGTGGCACCCGGCTCCCGGGTGACGACGACCTCGTGGCCCTTGGCGCGGATCCACTCGGCGAGCGCCTCGACCTGGGTGGACTTCCCGGCGCCGTCGCCGCCCTCGATGGCGATGAAGAAGCCGTTCGCCGCGGGCGCCTGGGCCGGGTCCGCGCCGCCGCGCACCGCGTCGCGCAGATCGCGGCGCAGCGGCACACCGGACCGGTCGTCGGTCTTGGCCAGCACGACCGCGGCGACGGGCAGCAGCAGCGCGCCCGCGAGCATCAGCGTGAACGCGGCCCCGCCGTGCGCGAAGACGAAGTCGCCGCTCGCGAGCCGGTGCGGTCCGATCGCCGCCGCCAGCAGCGGGGCCGCGATCGCAGTGAGTCCGATGGCGACGCGGACGACCGCCTGGAGGTGCTCGGTGATGCGGGCGCGGCGGAAGTCCTCGGTCTCCTGGTCGATCAGGCCGTGCCCGGTGTTCGCGGCCACACCGGCCGCGAAGCCGGCGAGCGCCGCGATGAACAGCACGGTGGCCGTGTCCGGTACGAGACCCATGGCGAGCAGCGCCACGCCGGTCACGGTGAGCGCGAGGGCGAGCAGCCGGCGGCGCGACAGGGAGGGCAGGACGGCTCCGGCCGCGCGGATCCCGGCTCCCGTGCCGCCGATCAGGGCGAGGACGAGCAGCGCGAACGCCGCCGGGCCGCCGCCGAGGTCGACGGCGTGGAGCACGGCGACGGCCGTCCCGGACGCGATGGCTCCGGTGACGGCGGCGCAGGCGAGCACGAACAGCGGGATGCTGCCGGTGCGGCCCTTGTCCACGCCGTTCCCGGTCGACGGGCGGCGCAGGCCCTCCAGCGGCGAACGAGGCCGGGGCGTCTGCGCGGCGGGCAGCTCGACGAAGTACAGCGTCGACACGGACGCGGCGAACAGGCCGGCCGCGAGGTAGGAGGCGAGCGCCGCCTGGTGCAGCGTGAACCACTCGATGCCCGAGCCGAGCAGGTTGCCGATCAGCGTGGCGACGAGCAGCACGGCGGCCGCGGCGGGGATGACCGCGAAGCCGGTGCGCAGCCACAGCCGGCGCAGCGCGTCGAGGTGGTCGGGCAGCGGCCGTACCGCCGCGCCCTCCAGCGGCGGCGCGGGCAGCAGCGCGGGCGCGGCGCCGTCACGGGCGACCGTCCAGAAACGTTCCGCGACACCGGACACGAAGACGGTGATCAGCAGGATCGCGAGTGCGTTCGCGGGGACCCAGTCGATCCACAGCGGCGCGACGACCAGCAGCGCGACGCGCACGCCGTCCGCGCCGATCATGGTCCAGCGCCGGTCCAGCGGGCCGCTCGGCGCGGTGAGGGAGGTCATCGGGCCGAGGAGTACGGCCCCGAACAGCAGCGTGGCCAGCACGCGCGCGCCGAGGACGGCGGCGACGGCGAAGGCCGCCCCGCGGTAACCGGTCCCGAACGTGCCTGACTCGACCGCCGCCTGCAACGCCAGCAGCATCAGGACGAGGACACCCAGTGCGTCCCCCGTCCCGCCGACCACTTGGGCGTTCCAGAGCCGCCTCAGCGGCGCGTGACGCAGGAGGGCGCGCACGGCGCGCTCCCGCGAGTCCGCGGCGAGTGCGTCGGAATCAGATGCGTCGGAAGCAGTCTCTGCAGCGGTACTCATGACCGCCTGCTGCTCGGCTGGCTGCTCGGCTCGCGTCATCCGCCCAGCCTATCCGGAGCGGGTCGCTCCCCGGAGGGGTGTCCGAACACACGGGCGCTTTGTCACACGAGTGTGAAGGTCCCGTGCGGCAAAGCGCCTGTGCCGGTCCGGCCGGGAGGCGACTCCCGGCCGGTCCTCTACTCCTCGCCCGCGGTCGCGGAGGCGTTGGCCGAGGCCGCCGTCTTCTTCGTGGTGGCCTTCTTCGCCGGCGCCTTCTTGGCGGCGGCCGTCGTCTTCTTCGCGGCCGTCGTCTTCTTGGCCGCCGTCGTCTTCTTTGCCGCCGTCGTCTTGGCGGCCGTCTTCTTCGCCGCGGTCTTCTTGGCCACGGTCTTCTTGGCGGGCGCCTTCTTGGCCGTCTTCTTGGCCGGTCCCTTGGCACGCTTCTCGGCGAGCAGTTCGTAGCCGCGCTCCGGCGTGATGTCCTCGACGCTGTCGCCGGTGCGCAGCGTCGCGTTGGTCTCGCCGTCGGTGACGTACGGGCCGAAGCGGCCGTCCTTGACGACGACGGGACGCTCGCTGACCGGGTCGGTGCCGAGCTCCTTCAGCGGCGGCTTGGCCGCGGCCCGCCCGCGCTGCTTGGGCTGCGCGTAGATCGCGAGGGCTTCGTCCAGCGTGATGCTGAACAGCTGCTCCTCGTTCTCCAGCGAGCGCGAGTCGGTGCCCTTCTTCAGGTACGGGCCGTAGCGGCCGTTCTGCGCGGTGATCTCGACGCCTTCGGCGTCGGTGCCGACCACTCGCGGCAGGGACATCAGCTTCAGCGCGTCCTCGAGCGTGACGGTGTCGAGCGACATGGACTTGAACAGCGACGCCGTGCGCGGCTTGACCGCGTTCTTGCCGGTCTTCGGCGTGCCCTCGGGCAGCACCTCGGTGACGTACGGGCCGTAGCGGCCGTCCTTGGCGATGATCTGGTGTCCGGTCGCCGGGTCCGTGCCCAGCTCGAAGTCACCGCTCGGCTTGGCGAGCAGCTCCTCGGCGTACTCCACGGTCAGCTCGTCGGGCGCGAGGTCGTCGGGGACATCGGCGCGCTGGTGGCCCTCCGCGTCCTTCTCGCCGCGCTCGACGTACGGGCCGTAGCGGCCGACGCGCAGCACGATGCCGCTGCCGACGGGGAAGCTGGAGATCTCGCGGGCGTCGATGGCGCCGAGGTCGGTCACCAGCTCCTTGAGGCCACCGAGGTGGTCGCCGTCGCCGTTGCCCGCCTCGGAGGCCGCGCCGGCGGCGTCGCCCTCGCCGAAGTAGAAGCGCTTGAGCCACGGCACGGCCTGCGCCTCGCCCCGTGCGATGCGGTCGAGGTCGTCCTCCATCCTGGCGGTGAAGTCGTAGTCGACGAGCCGGCCGAAGTGCTTCTCCAGCAGGTTCACCACGGCGAAGGAGAGGAACGACGGCACGAGCGCCGTCCCCTTCTTGAAGACGTAGCCGCGGTCCAGGATCGTGCCGATGATCGACGCGTACGTCGACGGGCGGCCGATCTCGCGCTCTTCCAGCTCCTTGACCAGCGACGCCTCGGTGTAGCGGGCGGGCGGCTTGGTGGCGTGGCCGTCCACCGAGATCTCCTCGGCGGACAGGGCGTCGCCCTCCGCGACCTGCGGGAGGCGCCGCTCGCGGTCGTCCAGCTCCGCGTTCGGGTCGTCGGCGCCCTCCACGTAGGCCTTCATGAAGCCGTGGAAGGTGATCGTCTTGCCGGACGCGGTGAACTCGGCGTCGCGGCCGTCGGAGGCACGGCCGCCGATCTTCACCGTCACGCTGTTCCCGACGGCGTCCTTCATCTGGGAGGCGACGGTCCGCTTCCAGATCAGCTCGTAGAGACGGAACTGGTCGCCGGTCAGACCGGTCTCGGCAGGCGTGCGGAAACGATCGCCCGACGGCCGGATCGCCTCGTGTGCCTCCTGCGCGTTCTTGACCTTGCCGGCGTAGGTACGCGGCTTGTCGGGCAGGTAGTCGGCGCCGTACAGCTGCGTCACCTGTGCCCGGGCCGCCGCGACGGCGGTCTCGGACAGCGTGGTGGAGTCCGTACGCATGTAGGTGATGAAGCCGTTCTCGTACAGCTTCTGCGCGATCTGCATGGTCGCCTTGGCGCCGAAGCCCAGCTTGCGCGAGGCCTCCTGCTGCAGCGTCGTCGTGCGGAACGGCGCGTACGGCGAGCGGCGGTAGGGCTTGGACTCGACGGAGCGGACCGCGAAGGACGTGTCCTGGAGCGCTGCGGCCAGGGCACGGGCGTTCACCTCGTCGAGGTGGAGCACCTGCGCGCTCTTGAGCCGGCCGTCCGGACCGAAGTCGCGGCCCTGGGCGACACGCTGCCCGTCGACCGTGTTGAGACGGGCCGTGAGGGTCGAGGGGTCGGACGTGTCACCGGCGCGGCCGGTGGCGAAGGTGCCGGTCAGGTCCCAGTACTCGGCGGAGCGGAACGCGATGCGCTCGCGCTCCCGCTCGACGACGAGCCGGGTCGCGACGGACTGAACGCGGCCTGCGGACAGCCGGGGCATGACCTTCTTCCACAGGACCGGCGAGACCTCGTAGCCGTAGAGGCGGTCGAGGATGCGTCGGGTCTCCTGGGCGTCGACCATGCGCTTGTTGAGCTCGCGCGGGTTCGCGACGGCGTCGCGGATCGCTTCCTTGGTGATCTCGTGGAACACCATGCGGTGGACGGGAACCTTGGGCTTGAGCACCTCGAGGAGGTGCCACGCGATGGCCTCGCCCTCGCGGTCCTCATCAGTGGCGAGGTAGAGCTCGTCGGACTCGGCGAGCTGCTCCTTGAGCTTCCTGACCTGGGCCCGCTTGTCTGCGTTGACGACGTAGATCGGCTGGAAGTCGTGTTCGACGTCGACGCCGAGGCGGCGCACCTCGCCGGTGTACTTCTCCGGCACCTCGGCGGCGCCGTTCGGCAGGTCACGGATGTGCCCGACGCTCGCCTCGACGACGTAACCAGGGCCGAGGTAGCCCTTGATCGTCTTCGCCTTGGCAGGCGACTCGACGATCACGAGTCGGCGGCCGCCCTGTGCGGTCTCGCTGGTCGGGGACAACTTCGCTCTTCTCTCCGGTCGACGCTCGATGGGCGCTCACTGCGGTGCGGTACGCGGTGGTGCGGCGTTACGGCACTGCTGTGGCGCTGCTGTCGCTGCGGAGTGTGACGGTACAACCCGCCCCCGTGTCAAACGGCAAAAGACCGCAACGGCCACTCGAACGGTAACCCGAGTCCAGCCTTTTATGCGGCCCGGACCGGCACGTGGGGGCCTGTACGCCGCCTCAGATACGAGTGAAGCACCACACGCCGAGCGTGAGGAAGGCCGCACCGAAGAAGATCCCGAAGGCGCCGGCCGTGGCGGGGCTCACTCCGTGCGCGACGGGTGCGCGGTGCGCGAGCCGTGTCCCCGTCCACAGCAGCAGCCCGGCTCCGAACAGCGCGAATGCCGTTCCGGCGAAGATCGCTGGCCCGCTCTCCATGCCCGTATCCGGTCCTTCCCTGGCGCCATGGATGTCCGGGTGCCGAGGCTGGCACGCCTGGGCGTCGTCCGCGCGAATTCCGGGTGAACGGCGCGTGGGTTCACTCACGCGGTCGCGTCGGCACATTTTCCGGAGGGATCTCCTCCCCTTCCTCTGTCCTCATCGATCACTCCCCTTTGATCCTTCTCGGGTCCGGCCGCGGGAGCGGGGTAGCGCTGACCGAACATTGGCCGGTTTGCCCGTATCGGGCGGCGCAAACCGTGCAGGCGCCTATGCCGTCGTGCCCGGATCGGCCGGTTCGAGGAAGCCCTCCTCCACCAGCAGTCGTAGCGCCTGCGGCGTCCGGTCGCGCAGGAGCACCGGGTCCTCGTCGATCAGCTGGGCGATGGCGTCCAGAATCCGTCCGGCGCTCAGTGTCCCGTCGCACACACCCGCGAAGCCCGCGCCGACGGTGTCGACCTCGGTCGCCCGCCGCATGCCGCGGTTCTGGCGGAGGACCACGTGCTCCGGGTCCTCGGCGCCCGGCAGGCCGACCTGCTCCTGCACCACCTCGGGCACCAGCCGGAAGTGGTCGGAGAGCAGCGCCGCGTCGTCGTGCGTCCGCAGGTAGTCCTGCCGGTCGAAGTGGGCGCGCACGGCGTCGCCGAGTGGCTGCTCGACGGGGTGCGGCCACTCCTCCGCAACGATCGACGGCCGGTCCGCACCGGACTTGCGCAGCGTGATCCAGCCGAAGCCGACCGCCTTGGTCTTCCGCGCCTCGAACTCGTCCAGCCACGCGTCGTAGCGTGCCGCGTACTGCGCGGGATCGCTGCGGTGGTCGCCGCTGTCGCGCAGCCACAGCTCCGCGTACTGCGTGATGTCCTGCACCTCGCGCTGCACGATCCAGGCGTCGCAGCCGCGCGGCACCCAGGAGCGCAGCCGCTCCTGCCAGTCCTCCCCCTCGACGTGCTGCCAGTTGGCGAGGAACTGGGCGAAGCCGCCCTCGTTCAGCCTGTCCCCCGCCTGCTGGACGAGGGAGCGGCACAGATCGTCCCCGCCCATCCCGCCGTCCCGGTAGGTCAGCCGGGCCCCGGGGGAGATGACGAAGGGCGGATTGGAGACGATCAGGTCGTACGTGTCCGAGGCGACCGGCTCGAACAGCGAGCCCTCCCGCAGATCTGCCTCCGGCGCGCCGGACAGCGCGAGCGTGAGCCGGGTGAAGTGCAGGGCTCGGGGATTGAGATCGGTGGCGGTGACCCTCGTCGCATGCTGCGCGGCGTGCAGCGCCTGGATGCCGGATCCCGTGCCGAGGTCGAGCGCGGACGCGACAGGCGTACGCACGGTGATGCCGGCGAGCGTGGTGGAGGCGCCGCCGACACCGAGGACGACCCCTTCGCCCTGTCCTCCGGCTCCCCCCGCGCCGCCGACCGCGCAGCCGAGGTCGGACACGATGAACCAGTCCTGGCCCTCCGGCCCCCCGTAGGGCCGGATGTCCACGGTGGCCCGGACCTCGTCGCCGTCGCGCACCACCCAGCCGTCCGCCAGGCATGCATCGAGCGGCAGCACGTCACGCGCCCGCCCGTACGCCACGGGCCGCTGCAGCAGGAACAGCCGGACGAGCGTCTCCAGCGCTCCCTCTCCACGGGTGGCACGCAGGGCGGGCACGGTCTCGCTGCGGGCGAGCGCCGCGTACGCCGGGGCTCCGAGCAGGTCGAGCAGCCCGTCGGCGGTGAAACGGGCGGCGAGGAAGGCGTCGCGGAGTCGGGGGGCGTGGTCAGGCACGGGAAGGCTGGTCGTACTCACGAACCCATTGTGGCGGCCGCCCCTGACAATCGCCGCACGGCCCGGCCCGGGTCGGGGTCGGGCCGTGCGGTGTGCCCCTGCGTGGCGGCACGCATCGGCCGCGGGCCGAGTGGGGCCTCACACAGTCTTGTTGCCCTGCGAACGGGCGCCGGTCACGCCTTGCTGGGCGACGCGGACGCGCCCGAGGCGGGGCTCGACGTCTTCGCCCTCTGGCAGCCCGGCTGCTTCGCCATCGCCTGGCCCAACTCACCGGCCTGGAGCTTGGCCAGCGCGTCCTGGTCCATGCGCTCGATCTTCTTCAGACCGTCCGCGACCTCCTGCAGGCCGTCGGCGAACTTCTGCTGGTCCTTGGCGTCGAGGGCGTCGACCTTCTGCTTGAGCGCCAGGTATTCCTTGGCGGTGGCCTCCAGCTCGTTCACCGCGTCGGTGCGGAGCTTCTCGCCGTTCTCGACCGGCGGGACACCGGCGTCCCTGACGGCCTTGGCAAGTGCCTTGTCCGCTGCGGCGATGTCCGCGAAAGCCTTGGAGTCGGCGGCCTGGATGTCGGCGGGCTTGCCGTCCGCGGCCGTCGAGATGATGGCCTGCTGGGCGTCGGCTCTCTTCTGGATCTGCGGCTGCGCCTGGTCACAGACCTTCTTGGCCCAGCTGTTCACCTTCTCCTCGCTGTCGTCCCCGCATCCCGACAGCGCCAGTACCAGTACCGCACCGCCGGACAGTGCGGCCGCAAGCTTCTTGTTCACCGGATTGGTCCCTTCCAAGGCTCTCTCGGCCCCGGAACATACACGCCAAGTGGGCGACAAACGCGTGTCGTGCGCCCGGTTCATCACCTATTGAAGCCATTTGCACCAAGGGAGACAAGACTCACCCACACGCGCGAATGGACGGACGCCGCGTCAGTGCGCAGCGCCCGCCCATGGGTTGATCCGAGACGTCAGGACACCGCCGCGGGATCGGCCGACTTCGCGCCGCGCTCGGCCCGGCTGTCGCCGTCGTCGCCCACCGCGATTCCACGCCGCTTGGAGATGTACACGGCACCCACGATGACCACCATGGCGATCACCGCGACCAGCGCGCGCACGCCGGCGTTGGAGTCGTCCCCGAAGCTGAACTGGACGACCGCCGGCGCGATCAGCAGCGCCACCAGGTTCATCACCTTCAGCAGCGGGTTGATCGCCGGACCGGCCGTGTCCTTGAACGGGTCGCCGACCGTGTCGCCGATCACCGTCGCCGCATGGGCCTCGCTGCCCTTGCCGCCGTGGTGACCGTCCTCGACGAGCTTCTTGGCGTTGTCCCACGCACCGCCGGAGTTGGCGAGGAACACGGCCATCAGCGTTCCGGTGCCGATCGCTCCCGCGAGGAACGCGCCGAGCGCGCCGACCCCGAGCGAGAAGCCGACAGCGATCGGCGTCATCACCGCGAGCAGACCCGGCGTGGCCAGCTCCCGCAGTGCGTCCTTGGTGCAGATGTCGACGACGCGCCCGTACTCCGGCTTCTCGGAGTAGTCCATGATCCCCGGGTGCTCGCGGAACTGCCGCCGCACCTCGTAGACAACGGCTCCCGCCGACCGGGACACGGCGTTGATCGCCAGCCCGGAGAAGAGGAAGACGACCGCGGCGCCCAGGACCAGCCCCACCAGGTTGTTGGGCTGGGAGATGTCCATCACCAGGTTCATCGGGGCGCCGTCGCCCAGCTTCTCGCCGACGTCCCGGGCCGCGGTGCCGATGGCGTCGCGGTACGAGCCGAAGAGCGCGGCCGCGGCGAGCACGGCCGTGGCGATGGCGATGCCCTTGGTGATGGCCTTGGTGGTGTTGCCGACGGCGTCCAGGTCGGTGAGGACCTGCGCGCCCGCGCCGGTGACGTCGCCCGACATCTCCGCGATGCCCTGGGCGTTGTCGGAGACCGGCCCGAAGGTGTCCATGGCGACGATGACGCCGACCGTGGTGAGCAGGCCGGTTCCGGCGAGCGCCACGGCGAAGAGGGCGAGCATGATCGACGTGCCGCCGAGCAGGAACGCCCCGTAGACGCCGAGGCCGATCAACAGCGCGGTGTAGACGGCCGATTCGAGACCGATCGAGATGCCGGCCAGCACGACGGTGGCGGGGCCGGTCAGCGACGACTTGCCGATGTCCCGGACCGGACGCCGGTTCGTCTCGGTGAAGTAGCCCGTCAGTTGCTGGATCAGGGCCGCCAGCACGATGCCGATGGCGACGGCGACGAGCGCCAGGACACGCGGGTCACCCTCGTGCGCCCGGACAGCGGCGTCCCCGACACCGTCCAACTCGGCGTACGAAGAGGGCAGGTAGATGAACACCGCGATGGCCACCAGGACGATCGAGATCACCGCGGAGATGAAGAACCCCCGGTTGATGGCCGTCATCCCGCTGCGGTCGGCGCGCCGCGGGGCGACCGCGAAGATGCCGATCATCGCGGTGACCACGCCGATCGCCGGGACAATCAGCGGGAAGGCGAGCCCGGCGTCGCCGAAGGCCGCCGAGCCGAGGATGAGGGCCGCGACGAGCGTGACGGCGTACGACTCGAACAGGTCGGCCGCCATGCCGGCGCAGTCCCCGACGTTGTCGCCCACGTTGTCGGCGATGGTCGCGGCGTTGCGGGGGTCGTCTTCGGGAATGCCCTGCTCGACCTTGCCGACGAGGTCGGCGCCGACGTCGGCCGCCTTGGTGAAGATGCCGCCGCCGACACGCATGAACATGGCGATCAGCGCGGCGCCGAGGCCGAAGCCCTCGAGCACCTTGGGCGCGTCGGCCGCGTAGACGAGCACGACGCAGGAGGCACCGAGAAGCCCGAGGCCCACCGTGAACATGCCGACCACGCCACCGGTACGGAACGCGATCTTCATGGCCTTGTGCGCGACGGCCGTCAGATCCTTTTCCGGCTCTCCTTCCTGCGGTGTCGCTTCCCGCGCGGCCGCCGCCACCCGGACATTGGCCCGCACCGCGAGACGCATGCCGATGTATCCGGTGGCCGCCGAGAAGATCGCGCCCACCAGGAAGAACACCGAACGCCCCGCACGCTGCGACCAGTCGTCCGCAGGAAGAAGCATGAGCAGGAAGAACACCACCACGGCGAAGACGCCGAGGGTGCGCAGCTGCCGTGCGAGATAGGCATTCGCGCCTTCCTGCACCGCCGCCGCGATCTTCTTCATGGAATCGGTGCCCTCGCCTGCGGCGAGGACCTGGCGCACGAGCAATTGGGCGACGACCAGGGCCGCCAGTGCGACGGCTGCGATGACCACGACGATCATCCGGTTGTCGTCCGTGAGTACCGCAGCCGCGTAGGAAGTGGGATGATCGGTCATTTGTGGGTTGAAGAGCCCCGCCATTCGTCCTCCTTGACGTTCAGAGCTCAAGATGTGGACGGATTGTAGGTAGCGGAACCTGATCAAAACAGGGTGCGGCAAATGCAATTGACCTTGACCGGCTACTCAGCAAATGATCGCGTTCCGAAAACATGCCCGAAAGAGGTAATGGGGCAAAAGCATTGACCCGTGATCGATGATCTATAAAATGTGAAAGAGGCCCTGCTCAGCAGGGCCTCTTTCACAGAACAACGAGATGAGAATCGGAAGATCGATCACCCGGACGGCGGTCAAGCACGGACAGGGCGCCGTCCGCCGAATCTGGCCGGTCCGCCACGACGGCCTCCCGGCGCCCGGACAGGCTCGTCGATTCGGTCGGCCCGCGTTGGGCCGAACGGGTCATGGCGAGGCCTGGTCGGCGGAGGAGCGGGGCGGAGGGACGGTCGGCCCGGACGGATCAGGTGGCCACCGCAGGCGGTGCTGCGGGCCAGCTCATCCGGATCACGCCGCCGTCCTCGGAGGACAAGACCTCCATGTCGTCGACGAGGCCGCTGATCACCGCGAGCCCCATCTCGTCCTCGCCCTCGGCGTCGGCTTCCTCGTCCGCGGCTCGCCCGCCCGGACCGGCACCGCCGCCCGAGCCGGGAACCTCGTCCCCGACCTCGATCGAGAAGGTCTTCTCCTCCTCGGACAGCAGCACCCGCACGGGCGCCGTGAGGCCGTGGCTGCGGTGCAGCCCGACCGCGCGGCTGCACGCCTCGCCCACGGCGAGGCGGACCTCGTCCAGCACCGCCTCGTCGACCCCGGCCCTGCGTGCCACGGCAGCGGCGACCAGCCGGGCCGTCCTGACGTGCTCGGGCTGGGCGCTGAAGCGGAGCTCAACGGTGGCCATGCAGATCCCCCTCGGGCATATGGGCGTGCCTCTCAGGGGCCCGGGCTGGATGCCCGGTGCCCCTCACTGCTTCCGGCGGTCTCCGGCCGAGTGTCAGTCGGTCGCCGCGACGGCTTCGTCGACCGTGGTGTGGATCGGGAACACCTTGGTCAGACCCGTGATCCGGAAGATCTTGAGAATGCGCTCCTGGTTGCACACCAGGCGCAGGGAGCCCTCGTGCGCGCGCACGCGCTTCAGGCCGCCGACGAGCACGCCGAGGCCGGTGGAGTCGAGAAAATCCACGCCTTCCATGTCGACGACCAGGTGGTAGCTGCCGTCGTTCACCAACTCGACCAACTGCTCGCGCAGCTTGGGCGCGGTATACACATCAATCTCGCCACCGACCTCGACGACCGTACGGTCGCCACCAGGGCCGGACACATTGCGAGTCGACAGGGACAGGTCCACGGATCCTCCAGCACCTTGCTATCGAGCGGCCGTCCCCTCAGGTCTCCCCGACGGAGCCGGAAGACGGTCGCCAGCCGCGATGGCATTCAATCACTTACCAGCAGCCATGCACGACGCCTTGGGACCATTGTCCGTCACGCCAGTGACACACTCGGTGCCGATGGCCAAGAATCACCGTCCCAGACGACCTCCCGAGAGCGGGGAAACCCGCCCCTCCCCCGGTGCGGTCCTCGACCGGCTCACCACGGGGGCGAACCGGGCTGCGCGCATCACTCATACGGAGCACTTGCCCCCGCGACCGGGCAGGCATGCCGTCTGGCCCGACCGCATCCGCGCGGAAGTGATCGCCGCCGTCCAGGAGGCCGGCATCGACCACCCCTGGGCCCACCAGGCGGCCGCCGCCGAGCATGCCCTGGACGGCGAGTCCGTGGTCATCGCGACCGGCACCGCCTCGGGCAAGTCCCTGGCGTACCTCGCCCCCGTCCTGAGCACCCTCCTCGACGGCGCCGAGGCCCCGAACGGCCGCGGCACCACCGCCCTGTACCTGGCCCCCACCAAGGCCCTCGCCGCCGACCAGCTCCGCGCTGTCCGGGAGCTCGCCGCGCCCCTCGGCACCCGCGTCCGCCCAGCCGTCTACGACGGCGACACGCCCGTCGAGGAACGCGAATGGGTGCGGCAGTACGCCAACTACGTCCTCACCAACCCGGACATGCTGCACCGCGGGATACTCCCGTCCCACCCGCGCTGGTCCTCCTTCCTGCGCACCCTGCGCTACGTCGTGATCGACGAGTGCCACACCTACCGGGGCGTCTTCGGCTCCCACGTCGCCCAGGTGCTGCGCCGCCTCCGCCGCCTGTGCGCCCGCTACGGGGCGCACCCCGTCTTCCTGCTCGCGTCGGCCACCGCCGCGGCCCCGGCCGTCGCCGCCGGCCGTCTCACCGGCCTGCCCGTCCGGGAGGTCGCCGACGACGCCTCCCCCCGCGGCGAACTCGTCTTCGCCCTGTGGGAGCCGCCGCTGACCGAGCTCCACGGCGAGAAGGGCGCGCCGGTCCGCCGCACCGCGATCGCCGAGACCGCCGACCTGCTGACCGACCTGACCGTGCAGGGCGTGCGGAGCGTCGCCTTCGTACGCTCCCGCCGGGGCGCCGAGCTCATCTCCGTGATCGCCAAGGAGCGCCTCGCCGAGGTCGACCGCTCGCTGCCGCAGCGCATCGCCGCCTACCGCGGCGGCTACCTACCCGAGGAACGCCGCGCCCTCGAACGCGCCCTGCACTCCGGCGACCTCCTGGGCCTCGCCGCCACCACCGCCCTCGAACTCGGCGTCGACGTCTCCGGGCTCGACGCGGTCGTCATCGCCGGATACCCGGGCACCCGTGCCTCCCTGTGGCAGCAGGCCGGCCGCGCGGGACGCTCGGGTCAGGGCGCCCTGGCCGTCCTCGTCGCCCGCGACGACCCGCTGGACACCTACCTCGTCCACCACCCCGAGGCGCTGTTCCGGCGGCCGGTCGAGTCCACCGTCCTGGACCCGGACAATCCCTACGTCCTCGCTCCCCACCTGTGCGCCGCCGCGGCCGAACTCCCGCTCACCGAAGGCGACCTGAAGCTCTTCGGGCCCGCCACCGCGGAACTCATGCCCCAGTTGGAGACCGCCCGGCTGCTGCGCCGGCGCGCGTCCGGCTGGCACTGGACGCGCCGCGAGCGGGCCGCCGATCTCACCGACATCCGCGGCGGCGGCGGGCGCCCCGTCCAGATCGTCGAGGCCTCCAGCGGCCGCCTGCTCGGCACCGTCGACGAGGCGGCCGCCCACACGGCCGTCCACAACGGCGCCGTTCACCTGCACCAGGGCCGCACCTACCTGGTCGCACAGCTCGATCTGGAGGACTCGGTCGCCCTGGTCGAGGAGGCCAATCCTCCGTACTCGACCACCGCACGGGACACCACCTCCATCTCCGTGCTCGACACCGACATCGAGGTCGCGTGGGGGGACGGGCGCCTGTGCTACGGCTCCGTCGAGGTCACCAACCAGGTCGTCTCCTTCCTTCGCCGCCGGCTCGTCACCGGCGAAGTGCTCGGCGAGTCGAAGCTCGATCTCCCGCCCCGCACCCTGCGCACCCGGGCCGTGTGGTGGACGGTCACCGAGGACCAGCTCGACGCCGCACGCGTGGGTCCTGAACAGCTCGGCGGAGCCCTCCACGCGGCCGAACACGCCTCGATCGGCATGCTGCCGCTGTTCGCCACCTGCGACCGCTGGGACATCGGCGGTGTGTCCGTCCCGCTCCATCCCGACACGCTGCTCCCCACGGTCTTCGTGTACGACGGGCATCCGGGTGGCGCGGGCTTCGCCGAGCGTGCCTTCCACACGGCCCGCGAGTGGCTCACCGCGACGCGCGAGGCCATTGCCTCCTGCGAGTGCGAGGCCGGTTGCCCCTCGTGCATCCAGTCCCCCAAGTGCGGCAACGGCAACGACCCGCTGCACAAACGCGGCGCGGTTCGCCTGCTCACCGAACTGCTCCGTAGCGCTCCGGCCCAGGCGCCGGGCGAATGGGGCCCGGGCGAGTCCCGGGGTGCGGCTGCCCGGGAGACCGCGGGCGAGCCGGCGGAGGAACAGGCGCACGAACCGATGGATGACTCGGTGGGCGAGCGAGCAGACGGTCCGTCCGCCCCGTCGGCGGACGGACCGGCGGAGGCACCGGAGGGCGAGCCTGAGGGTCGGCCTGCCGCGGAAACGACCGGACCGGCGACGCAGGGAGCGCCACCCGGCGCCCCGTCGTAGGGCGACCCTGCGGGGCCCGGCGGCGGGACGGTGCGGGCGGTCGGGTCCGTGTCGCGTGGGTCTCTCCGTCGGCCGCCCCCTCGGGCGGCCCCGCCCTCGACCTGACTTCGGGTGTGTACGGCCCGAAGCGGGAGCGGGCGGTCACGTCGGCGATCTCGCCCCGCACCACGCACCTGGTGACCTCCGCCTCCTGCGCCCGGGCGACCTCGGCCGCCTTGGCGCACGCCGCGGCCCGGCCGCTCAGGGCGTGGTCGGCCGCGGCCAGGGCTGCCAAGTCGGCGGCCCCGCCCGCCCGATGCCGTGCCACGACCGCCTGGCCCATCGCCAGCACCAGCGCGAAGACCGCGCACAGCACCGTGGTGGCGGATGCCACCCAGACGGTGGCCGAGCCCCGGTCCCGGTTCATGGCGCCACCGCCGTACCGCCCGGCACAGCGGCTCCGGCCCAGGCCGCAGCACGCACCGCGGTCGCCCGTACCCCGTCGAGCCGTACGGCTGCGGCGCCGCCGGCCGAGGCGTCGTCCGTGCCCTGCCCCACCGTGTCCTCGGCCAGGGCCGCCGCCTCCGCGCTCAGCGTCAGCGCCAGCGCACCGGGTCCGGGCGTATCCGCCTGCACCCGGACCCGCCACAGGTCGCCTGTCCTGGACAGGGTGACCCGTGCGCCGGAAGGGGCCGCGGAGCGTGCGGCGGCCAGCGCCGCCGCACGCGGCTCCGATCTGGCCGCCGCCCGTGCCCCGGCCCGCGCCGCGTCCACGCACTGGATCTGCGCGGACGCGGCCATCAGCGCCCAGACCAGGGCCATGGCGAACAGAACCAGCGCAGGAACCGCCACAGCCGCCTCGGCGGTCACCGACCCCCGGTCGCCTCGCCCGGCCGGATCCGCGCCCGGCCTCTCAGAACTGGGCATCGAGGGCCTTGCCGATCAGCGCCTGGAGCCCCTTCGACACGGCGTCACTCGTGACGACCTTGTACAGAACGGCCGCGAAGCCGCAGGCGGCGATCGTCCCCACCGCATACTCGGATGTGGTCATGCCCTTGTCCGTCCGCAGTCCTGCCAGCCGGCCGCGCAGTCCTCCGAGCCGGCCTCCGAGCGGCCCGCGTCCGTCGGCCCCGCTCTCGCACAGCCGGTGCCACAACGTCTTCCACATGTTCGACTCCCTGGTTTCGTAGTGCTCTTGTACGGGTGAGAAATCGGTGCGGTCAGTCGGCGGCCAGCAGTCCGCCGGCCAGCCCGATCACCACCGGTGCGACGCCGACGGCGAGAAAGGCGGGCAGGAAGCACAGGCCCACGGGTGCCGTGATCAGCACCTGTGCCTTCCGGCCGCGCGCCGCCACTTCTCGGGCGCGGTCCGCGCGAAGCCTCTCCGCCAGCCGCGTCACCTGCTCCGCGGCCGGGGCGCCCGTCAGGTCGGCGCGCTCCAGGCAGCGGGCCAGCGTGCCGGCCCCTGCTGTCGCGCCGAACCGGCCCCAGGCGTGTGCCGGCTCGCCACCGAGCCTGAGCTCGGCCGCGGCCCTGGCGAGTCGTTCCCCGAGCTGACCGCCCAGCGACTCGCCCACGGCCTCCGCCGCCTCACGCGGTCCCGCGCCGGCCGAGATGCAGGCGGCCAGGAGGTCGGCGGCGAGCGGCAGTTGTCGTGCCGCCTCCTTCCCGCCGTCGGCTCCCTCCGTCTCGGCCACCACCGCCGCGGCACGCTCCCGGCGCAGGAGCCAGTGCCGTACGCCAAGTGCCGCAGCGATCCCCACAGTGGCGCCCACCGCGCCGCCGATCAGGACGTAACAGAGAGCCGCCGCGCCGAACGGCGCCGCCCACTTCCTGGCCCGGGCCGCCAACTGCGCTCTGCTGCGGCGCTGTTCCCGCTCCACCGACAGCAGCGCCTCGATCCGTCCACGCACCGCCCTGCCACGGCGGTGCGCCGCGATCAGCGAGCCGAGACAGCTCACCGCCGCCAGGCCCGCCAGCACCGCCCCCAGCCTGTGGACGACGTCCGGGCTCATGTCTCCTCACCCGCCCGCACGATCCGCCCTGCCCAGAACAGGCCGGCCGCCTCCAACAGCCCTCCGGCGACCAGGCAGGCGATACCGCCCGGCGTGTGGAACAGCACGTCCAACGGGTCCGCGCCAAGCGCCCAGCCCATCCCCAGCCCGGCGACGGGCAACAGCGCGAGGAGCACGACGGTCGACCATGCGCCCGCCAACTGTGCGGCCAGGTCCTCCCGTTGGTCCCGCTCCGCCCGAAGCGCCGCCTCCAGCCGGTCCAGGCCGGCGGCCAGCCCCGCACCGCTGTCCACAGCGACCCGCCAGCAGGCGGCGAATCCGGCCAGCCCCGCCGCGCCGGGCTGCCGAGCCGCGGCCTTCAGCGCCCCGGGGACATCGCCTCCGAACCGCGCCGCCGCCAGGACGGCGGCCTCCTCCTGACCGAGCGCCTTGGTGGACCGGGCGCCGAACAACAGCGCCTGCCCCGGCTGGAGGCCCGCCCGCAGCTCCCCCGCGACCGCGCCGCACAGCGCGACCACCCTCTCGGCCCTGCGGTCCTCCTCCTTCCTGTGCTCCCGGGCCCGCAACCGCCGCCGCACCAACGGCACCGCCGCCGCCCCTGCGACGAGGGGCACGACGGACTTCCCGAGCACGGCGACCACGAGCGCCACCGGCAGGCACAGCCACTCCCTGCGCAGCCGCACCACCGGCAGCAGGCGCTCCCACGCCCACCACGGCGGTTCGGCGACGGCACCCCCGCCCGCGAAGAGCAGCCTCGCCCGGCGCAGTCCCTGGTCCTGGCCCGTGATCAGCCAGGCGGCGGCCCCGGCGCAGACAGCCGCCGCACACATCGACTCGGCGGCCCTCACAGCGCCTCCCCGATCAGGGCGCGAAGCCGCGGCCAGCCCTCCTGGCGCGCGAATGCCTCCGCGCCCCACCTCAGCGCCGGAACCGTCACCACCAGCCCGGCCGCATCCCGCTCCAGCACGTGTACCTCCGCGATGCGCCGCCGGCCGTCCGCGTCCCGTGCGAGATGGACGACGACGGACAGGGCCGCGGCCAACTGGCTGTGCAGTGCCGCCCGGTCGAGCCCCGCCGCGGTCCCCAGCGCCTCCAGTCGCGCGGGCACGTCCGCCGCCGCGTTTGCGTGCACGGTGCCGCAGCCTCCCTCGTGACCGGTGTTGAGCGCGGCCAGCAATTCCGTGACCTCGGCGCCCCGGACCTCTCCGACGACCAGCCGGTCGGGCCGCATCCTCAGTGCCTGGCGAACCAGATCCCGCAGGGTCACCCGTCCCGCGCCCTCCTGGTTGGCGGTGCGCGATTCGAGCCGCACCACGTGGGGATGGTCTGGCCTCAGCTCGGCCGAGTCCTCGGCGAGCACGATGCGCTCCCGCTCCCCGACCAACCCCAGCAGACTGCTCAGCAGGGTCGTCTTCCCCGAACCGGTCCCGCCGCTGATCAGGAAGGAGAGCCGGGCCGTGATGAGCGCCCGCAGCACGCGGTCCCCGTCCGGCGGAACCGTCCCGGCCACGACCAGCTCCCGCACCGAGAACGCCCGCGGCCGCACCACTCGCAGCGACAGGCACGTCGAGCCGACGGCCACCGGTGGAATCACGGCGTGCATCCGCGTCCCGTCCGGCAGCCGGGCGTCCACCCAGGGCCGGGCGTCGTCGAGCCTGCGCTCCGCCACCGCCGCGAGCCGCTGCGCCAGCCTGCGCACGGACGCCGCGTCCGGGAACGTCACCTCCGTGAGTTCCAGGCCCCTGCCCCGGTCCACCCACACCCGGTCCGGCGCGGAGACCAGCACATCGGTGACGGACGGGTCGGACAGCAAGGGCTCCAACGGTCCCGTGCCCACCAGCTCACCCCGTAACTTCTCCGTACCGCCCAGAACTTCGGCATCCCCCAGCAGGCGCCCCTGCGCCCGCAGGGCTGCCGCGACCCTGGCCGGTGTCGGCTCGGCGCCGCTCTCCGCCAGCCGCTGCCGTACGGCCTCCAGCAGTCCGGTGCTCATGAGACCGTCTCCCCGGCGAGCGCCTTCTCCCAGAACGCCGTGCAGAACCTGGCCAGCGGCCCTCGTCCGCTCGCTCCCGGCGGCGCTCCACCGTCCTGGTCCGCCGACAGCCCCGCCTCCACGGGCAGTTCTCCTGCGAGCGGCAGACCGAGCGCGGCCGCCACCCACTGCTCGTCCAGCCCGGAGGCGTACGGGCCGCGGACGACCACGCGCAGGTCCGAGAGGACCATGCCCACCACTGAGGCGACCCGGTTCGCCGCGGCGACCGCGCGGAGCTCGCCGGGCACCACCAGCAGCCCCAGGTCGAGCTGGGCGAGCGCCTCGGCCACACCCTCGTCGACACGGCGCGGCAGGTCGACGACGACCACCCCGCCCCGGCGGCGCGCCGCCGCGAGCACCGACCTCATCGCCTCGGGCGGGACGACGACGGAATCCCCGCGGTCCCAGCTGAGCACCCGCAGCGCGTGCAGCTCCGGCAAGGACTCCTCCAGTGCACCGCCGGCGACGCGACCCTTCGAGGCGGCGAAGTCGGGCCATCGTCTGCCCTCGGTCTGCTCGCCGCCGAGCAGGACGTCCAAGCCACCGCCGAGCGGGTCCCCGTCGACGAGCATGGTGCGCCGGCCGGCGCGGGCGGCCGTCACGGCGAGGGCGCAGGCCAGCGTCGACGCCCCCGCGCCGCCCCGTCCGCCGATGACTCCGACCGTCAGGGCCTGCCGTCCGACGCCCTCGGCGACGTCGGCGATCCGGTCGACGAGCCAGCCCTCCCCGTCGGGCAGGCGAAGAACACTGTCGGCACCGATCTCCACTGCCCGCCGCCAGACGTCCGGGTCGTCCTGGTCGCGACCCACGAGCAGCACCCCGCGCCTGCGGGTGGCCCCGCGGCACCGCTCGGCCGCGTCGTCCCCGACGAGGACCAGCGGCGCGCCCTCCCAGACACCCTTGCGATCGGGCACCGTGTGGTGGACGTCCGGCTCGGCCCCCGCCGCCGCGCAGAGCCGCAGCAGGTCGTCGAGCAGGTCCACGTCCTCGGTGACGATCAGCGGTCCCGCGCGGCGCTCCTCGGCAGTGCGGGGACGCTCCGATGTGATGGATCCGGCCACGATCTCCACCCCTCTCCCGGCGATCTCGCACACGGCGAGATCCGTGATTCCCTCGGTCCGCGAACTTCGCGGCTGGAATCACGGTGCAGCTCGCCGAAAAACCGTGTGGATCTTGCCGAAAAACTGTGGACAACCGGCCACTTGTGAATATCTCCGTAGCCCGAACCGGTGAGAGACCGAAAGGTCTCGGAGCGCAGCACGACAACTACCCATAGTGACGAATCCGGGGGTGTGCCTTCCATGTCTCCCGAGGGCGACGAGGCGGGCGGCAGGCGGCAACGGCCGCGAAGATGAGGGGAAACCCCGTCCGGACATGCGACGACCCCCGCCGGGGGGGAGAGCGGGGGTCGTCTCTCCGGCCGACTCGGGGGGGGAGGAGCCGGACCGGGTTAGCACGGTCGCGAACGATCCGTGACTTCCATGGTGTACCCGAGAGCCTTCTCAGGCAAACCCACGCGCCCAGCGTACGCCGAATGGCGGGCACATATGCTCACCCCGTGGAAAACCACTCCTTGCCGCGCACAGCCGCCTTCTTTGATCTGGACAAGACGGTCATTGCGAAGTCTTCGACGCTGACCTTCAGCAAGTCCTTCTACCAAGGCGGGCTGATCAGTCGGCGTGCCGCGCTGCGCACCGCCTATATCCAGTTCGTGTTTCTCGCGGGCGGCGCCGATCACGACCAGATGGAACGGATGCGCAAGTACCTGTCCGCGCTCTGCAAGGGCTGGAACGTGCAGCAGGTCCGCGAGATCGTCGCCGAGACGCTGCACGATCTCATCGACCCGATCATCTACGACGAGGCCGCCTCCCTCATCGAGGAGCACCACATGGCCGGCCGGGACGTGGTCATCGTGTCCACGTCCGGCGCCGAGGTCGTGGAGCCCATCGGCGAGCTGCTCGGCGCGGACCGCGTCGTGGCCACCCGCATGATCGTCGGCGACGACGGATGCTTCACGGGCGAGGTGGAGTACTACGCGTACGGTCCTACGAAGGCCGAGGCGGTCCGGGAGCTCGCCGCGTCGGAGGGCTACGACCTGGACCGCTGCTACGCGTACAGCGACTCGGCGACCGACATCCCGATGCTCTCGGCGGTGGGCCACCCCTACGCCGTGAATCCGGACCGCGCGCTGCGCCGCGAGGCGGCGGTGCGGGGCTGGCCGGTTCTCGCCTTCAACAAGCCGGTGCGGCTGAAGCAGCGGCTGCCGGCCTTCTCGATGCCACCCCGTCCGGCTCTGATGGCCGCCGCGGCGGTCGGAGCGGCGGCCGCGACCGCCGGGCTCGTCTGGTACGCCAACCGCCGCCGGGGAGCGGCGCGCGCGGCCCGCGCGACGGCCGAACTCGGCACCCGGTTCGCCCGTATTTGAACCTAAAAGTAAAGAAGTCCGCGCAGGCCTTTCCCTTCCCGGCCTGCGGTAGTACAAAGGACTTAACGGCCCGCGAGACCGAGGACATCCGAAAGGATCACCTTTAAACGCAGAGAAGGCCCCACGGACCGAAGCATGGAAGCCGAGCACCCACGCGACGTCGACCCGTCGATTACGGGCCAGCTACACCAGGTGACGGGCAAAGTTCCCGACCTGATGGGCAACATTCGAGGACGCATGGTAACTGGGCGGACATGCCAGCGGCGGTACCAATTGGTACCGCCGCAACCCTTTTCGTCAGGACTCCGGGCGTTCCGCCCTCAGGGGCGTCCCCTCAGGCCGCACCGCGCTGCAGCGCTTCGCACACCGCCGTCGACTCCCTGACACCCAGCTCCACGGCCCGCCCGCAGTGGGCGATCCAGGCCGCCATACCCTCCGGCGTCCCCGACAGGTAGCCCTCGAAGGCCGCGGTGTAGGCAGCGCGCCCCTGCTCGGCGTGCCCGACCTCGGCCGGGCAGATCGACTTCGGGTCGAGGCCGCTGCCGATGAGCACGATCCGCTCGGCCGCCCGCGCGACCAGACCGTTGCGGGAGACGAACGGGCGCAGCGCCAGCAGCTCGCCGTGCACCACGGCCGCCGTTACCAGTGCCGGTGCGGAACTGCCCCTGATGATCAGCTCCGCGAGCCCGTCCAGACGCCCCGCCACCTCGGCCGCGCCGGGCAGAGGCGCCTCGATCAGCGGCTCGTCGACCGGTTCGCCGGACAGGCGCGGCCTGCCCACCGCCTCGGCGGTGTCGCTGCCGCTCGCCGCGACCAGATGCAGCCTGGCCAGCACCCGCAGGGGCGACTGCCGCCAGATCGACAGAAGCTGGCCCGCCTCCGCGGTCAGCCGCAGCGCCGCACCCACGGTGCGCGCCTCGGGCTCGCTGCCGAAGTCGGTGCGCCGGCGCACCTCCTCCAGCGCCCAGTCGGCACCGGACAGGGCAGCGGAGGCACGGGCTCCGCGGAGGGCGGCCTCCGACGTGATCTCGTTGCTGCGCCGCCGCATGACCCGGTGCCCGTAGACCCGGTCGACGGCTTTGCGTACGGAGTCCACGGAGTCGGCGACGCCCGGCAGCGTGCCGAGGGTGGCGAGAGGGTCGGCCGGCGAGGCGTTCGTACTCATAGGTAGCGAGGCTACGCGCCGACCGGCCGTTGCCCCACCTTGGAGTGGTCTTCTTCACGCACCTTGACAACGGACAGCACTCGTAGCACTACCCTAGGTGAACATGAAGATCGCTTTCGTAGGGAAGGGCGGCAGCGGCAAGACGACGCTGTCCTCGCTCTTCATCCGCCACCTGGCCGCCGCCGAAGCCCCTGTCGTCGCGGTGGACGCCGACATCAACCAGCACCTGGGGGCCGCGCTCGGTCTCGACGACGCGGTGGTTGCCGCCCTGCCGGCGATGGGCGCGCACCTGCCGCTGATCAAGGAGTACCTGCGCGGCACGAACCCGAGGATCACCTCGGCCGAGACGATGATCAAGACCACGCCGCCCGGCGAGGGCTCCCGGCTGCTGCGCGTCGTCGAGGACAACCCGGTGTACGAAGCGTGCGCCCGGACCGTCCGGCTCGACGACGGCGAGATCCGGCTGATGGCGACGGGGCCGTTCACCGAGTCCGACCTCGGCGTCGCCTGCTACCACTCCAAGGTCGGCGCGGTCGAGCTGTGCCTCAACCATCTGGTGGACGGGCCCCAGGAGTACGTCGTCGTCGACATGACCGCGGGCTCGGACTCCTTCGCCTCCGGCATGTTCACCCGGTTCGACATGACCTTCCTGGTGGCCGAGCCGACCCGCAAGGGGGTGTCGGTCTACCGCCAGTACAAGGAGTACGCCCGGGACTTCGGGGTGTCGCTGAAGGTCGTGGGCAACAAGGTGCAGGGCCCGGACGACCTGGAGTTCCTGCAGGAGGAGGTGGGCGACGACCTGCTCGTCACGGTGGGGCACTCGGACTGGGTCCGGGCGATGGAGAAGGGCCGGGCGCCTCGGTTCGAGCTGCTGGAGGCCGCCAATCGGACGGCGCTGCAGACCCTGCAGGACGCGGCGGAGGACTCGTACGCACACCGGGACTGGGAGCGCTACACCCGTCAGATGGTGCACTTCCATCTGAAGAACGCGGAGAGCTGGGGCAACGCGAAGACGGGCGCGGACCTGGCGGCCCAGGTGGACCCGGCGTTCGTGCTCGGTGAGCACGCGCTGGTGCCACAGCCGGGCTGATCCGCGCGACGAGGGCGGACCGGCCGGTCCGGACCGCCCTCGCGTCGCGCCGCGTTCAGCGCTGCGAGGCGCGTTTCCCGGCGTCCCGCCCGGCGGACGGACCGGCCGGGGCCACCGGCGGCTTGGAGAGGAAGTCGGACCAGCCGCCCTTGGGCGCCTCACCGACCTCCAGTTGCCGCAGCTTCTCGAGAACCAGCGGGTCCTGGGCGTCCAGCCAGTCGGCCAGCTGACGGAACGACACGCACTTCACGTCGCTCTTCACGCACACCTTGGCGATCGTCTGCTCGATCGCCTTCATGTAGGTCCCGCCGTTCCAGGACTCGAAGTGGTTGCCGATGATGAGCGGCGCACGGTTGCCCTTGTAGGCGCGGTCGAATGCCTTCAGCAGGCCGTCGCGCATCTGGTTGCCCCAGTACTCGTGCATCGAAGGGTTGCCCTTGGACGTGCCCGACTGGTTGACCATGAAGTTGTAGTCCATGGACAGCGTCTCGAAGGCGCGGCCGGGGACCGGGACCATCTGGAGGGCCAGGTTCCACAGACCCAGTTCCTTCTTGGGCCAGACCTGCTCGCTGATCCCGCTGGTGTCGTAGCGGAAGCCGAGGTCGCGTGCCGCGCGCAGGAAGTTGGGACGGCCTTCGAGGCACGGGGTGCGGGCCCCGATGAGTTCCTTGTCGTAGTCGAAGGGGAGCGGCTCGGCCGAGGCGAGACCGGCGTTCGTCCTCCAGTTCTTCACAAAGGACTTGGCCTGGCGGATCTCGCTCTTCCACTCCTTGACGGACCAGGTGTTCACTCCCTTCTTGCCGCAGAAGTGCCCGTTGAAGTGGGTGCCCACCTCGTTGCCGTCCTGCCAGGCGCCGCGCAGCTCTCGCACGGTGTCCTTGATTCCCTGGACGTCGTTGAAGCCGATGTCGGAGCTGCCCACCGCGCGCTGGGGCGGGGCGTACAAGTGCCGCTTCTCTTCGGGGAGGAGATAGACGCCGCTGAGGAAGTACGTCATCGTCGCGTCGTACTTCTTGCCGACCTTGCGGAAGTGGGAGAACAGCTTCTGGCTGTCCTCGCCGGCGCCGTCCCACGAGAACACCACGAACTGCGGTGGTTTCTCACCGGGCTTGAGCCGCTGAGGCTTGAGCAGGCCCGGCTGGGCGCCGGTGAAGGCGGTGGAGCCGTCGCCGATGAGACGGACCACACCCTTGGTCTTGGGAGCCGGAGCGCCGTGCTCGGTGTCCGCGTCGCCCGAGCCCTGAGCGCCACCGCCCGAGCAGCCGGTGAGTCCTGCGATCAGTGCCGTGGCGACCGCACCGACGACGGCGGCGGCCTTCTTCGTGGCGGCCAGCATCCGCCCACCCTCTTTCGTATGGCAATACGACTATCCGACTGGGGATGGAGTCGACACGGTCGCTCGCCAGGAGTGAGGGGAGCGGCCCGACAGGCCGCAATGAAATGATTAATCACTGAATCGGGTGATTGATTGCCCTATTTGCCCAGAAAATCGTGCCAGAGTCTTTACTCTGCATTACGATCCATTTACTTACTGTTGAGCGCTCGTGCGATTCGAGCATCCCGCCGCTGCATGCCGTGCCCCACGGCCGCGTCCCCCACGTTCCGCGACCGCGCCACCTTGGAGGAGACGGGAATGTCCTGCGTCCCCACCCGCACCGACGATGCCGATCACCCGCCGATGTCCCCGGCCGCCCGCTTCCAGGCCCCGCACAGTCCACCTCCCACCGGACCACGGCGGCGCTTCCATATCGCGGGCGCCGACCTGTCCGCATCCATCTCCGTCTTCCTGATCGCCCTGCCGCTCTCCCTCGGCATCGCCCTCGCCACCGGGGCGCCGCTCCAGGCCGGCCTCGTCGCCGCCGCCGTCGGCGGCATCGTGGCGGGCCGGTTCGGCGGATCCGCGCTCCAGGTCAGCGGCCCGGCCGCCGGACTGACCGTCGTGACCGCGGAGTTGATCCAGCGGTACGGGTGGCGCACGACCTGCGCCATCACGGTCCTCGCCGGCCTGTGCCAACTCGGCCTCGCCGCCTTGCGGGTGGCGCGCTCCGCCCTCGCCGTCAGCCCCGCGATCGTCCACGGAATGCTGGCCGGCATCGGCGTCACCATCGCCCTGGCACAGCTGCACATCGTCCTCGGGGGCACCCCGCAGAGCTCGGCTCTCGCCAACGTGGGCGCGCTACCGGATCAGTTGACGCATCTGCACCCGGCCGCACTGTCCGTCAGCGTCCTGACGGTCGCCGTCCTGCTGGCGTGGCCGCGTATCCCGGGGCGAGCGGGACGGATCCTGCGGACCGTTCCGGCGGCCTTGGCCGCCGTCGCCGCGGCGACCGCGCTCGCGACGTTCGCGCAGCTCCACCAGCCGCGTGTCGACCTGCCCTCCTGGCGCTCGCACGCGCTCCCCGAGCTTCCCGAGGGGCCCGTGCTCGGGCTGCTCGCCGCCGTCCTCACCATCACGCTCGTCGGCAGCGTGGAGTCGCTGCTGTCGGCCGTCGCCATCGACAAGCTCGCCGCCGCCCGCAAGAAGCCGGACGTGCGCATCCCCCGCACGGACCTCGACCGCGAGCTCACCGGACAGGGCGCGGCCAACGTGGTCTCCGGCGCGCTCGGCGGACTGCCCATCACCGGCGTCGCGGTCCGCAGTTCGGCGAACGTCTCCGCCGGAGCGGTCAGCCGCCACTCCACCATGCTCCACGGCCTGTGGATCACGGTGGCCGCGCTGCTGCTGGTGCCCGTCCTCGACCTGATCCCACTGGCCACGCTCGCCGCGCTGGTCATGGTGGTCGGCGTGCAGATGGTCAACATCACGCACCTGCGCAGCGTCAAGCGCAACCGAGAGATCCTGGTCTACGCGGCGACCATCAGCGCTGTCGTCCTCACCGGCGTACTCGAAGGCGTGTTGATCGGGATCGCGGTCGCCGTCACGGTCGCGCTGCACCGGCTCACCAGGACCCGGATCACCGTCGAGGAGGACGGCGCCTTCCACCGCGTGCGCGTACGCGGGCAGTTGACGTTCCTGGCCGTTCCCCGGCTGAGCCGGGTCCTCGGACAGGTACCGCACGGCGTCGACTGCGTGGTCGAGCTGGACGGCTCCTTCATGGACCACGCGGCGTACGAGGCGCTGCACGACTGGCAGACGTCGCACAGTGCGCAGGGCGGCACCGTGGAGTTCACGGGCCGGTCCGGGGCGCGGATCAGCGAGCCCGCGCAGGAGGCGCACGGCTGCTGCCGACCCTGGACGCCCTGGCGAAACCACCACTGCGGCGAGCGCCCCCAGCCGGCCGAGGCGCATCAACTGGCCACCGGGCTCAGCGCGTTCCAGCGCAACACCGCTCCCCTGGTCCGCGACGAGCTGGCGCGCCTCGCCCGTGAGGGCCAGCAGCCGTCACAGCTGTTCCTCACCTGCGCCGACTCCCGGCTGGTCACCAGCATGATCACGGCGAGCGGCCCCGGCGACCTGTTCACCGTGCGCAATGTGGGAAACCTGGTTCCACTGCCTGGCGAGGAGAGCGGCGACGACTCCGTCGCGGCCGCCATCGAGTACGCGGTGGACGTGCTGGGGGTGGAGTCCATCACGGTCTGCGGCCACTCGGGCTGCGGGGCGATGCAGGCCCTGCTGAACAGCCCGCCCGACGGCGCGCCGACCCCGCTGCGCCGCTGGCTGCGGCACGGCCTGCCCAGCCTGGAGCGCATGCGCAGCCGTCGGCATGCGTGGGCGAGGATCTCGGGACGGATGCCCGCGGACGCCGTGGAGCAGCTGTGCCTGACCAATGTGGTCCAGCAGCTGGAGCATCTGCGGGCCCATGAGCCGGTCGCCCGCCGGCTCGCCGAGGGCACGCTGCAACTGCACGGCATGTACTTCCATGTCGGCGAGGCCCAGGCATATCTGCTCACGAGCGCGACCGGCCACGACGTCGAGCAGGTCTTCGACCGGGTCGCGCCCACCCCGTCCGTACTGGAGAAGGCCCGCGTCTGATCACGTGGACCCATGCACGTCGGACCCGGAGTGCACGTCGCGTGACCGAGCGCACACCGCGCGGCTGAACCGCCGCTGTGCGGTGTCCGTGGGAACGTGTGGCTCCTCTTCCCCGCCGCCCGGGGTCGAGGGGCCACCCCCCACAGGTCTAAACCAATTTCCCGAAGGCCCTTGTCACCCGGCCTTCTGGCTGATGAGCTATGACCTGGGACACATACGCACAGAAGGCGCCCTGGGAAAGGGAGATGTCGTGAGCAACGAAAGCCTGGCCAACCTTCTTAAGGAAGAGCGGCGGTTCGCACCTCCGGCCGAGCTGGCCGCGCACGCCAACGTGACCGCGGAGGCGTACGCACAGGCCGCCGCGGACAGGCTTGGCTTCTGGGCCGAGCAGGCACGGCGGCTCGACTGGGCCACCGAACCGACCGAGACCCTCGACTGGACCAACCCGCCCTTCGCGAAATGGTTCGCGGACGGCATGCTCAACGTCGCGTACAACTGCGTGGACCGCCATGTCGAGGCGGGCCACGGTGACCGCGTCGCCATCCACTTCGAGGGCGAGCCCGGTGACAGCCGCGCCATCACCTACGCCGAGCTCAAGGACGAGGTCTCCAGGGCGGCCAACGCCCTGACCGAGCTCGGGGTCCGCAAGGGCGACCGCGTCGCCGTCTACATGCCGATGATCCCCGAGGCCGCGGTCGCCATGCTGGCCTGCGCACGGATCGGCGCCGCCCACTCGGTCGTCTTCGGCGGCTTCTCGGCCGACGCGGTCGCCTCCCGGATCCAGGACGCCGACGCCAAGCTCGTCATCACCGCCGACGGCGGCTACCGCCGCGGCAAGCCCAGCGCGCTCAAGCCCGCGATCGACGAGGCCGTCTCCCGCTGCCCGCAGGTCGAGCACGTCCTGGTCGTGCGGCGCACGGGCCAGGAGACCGCGTTCACGGAGGGCCGCGACGTGTGGTGGCACGACGTCGTCGGCCGTCAGTCCGCCGAGCACACCCCCGAGGCGTTCGAGGCCGAGCACCCGCTCTTCATCCTCTACACCTCCGGCACCACGGGTAAGCCCAAGGGCATCCTGCACACCTCCGGCGGCTACCTCACCCAGGCGGCCTACACGCACCACGCCGTCTTCGACCTCAAGCCCGAGTCCGACGTCTACTGGTGCACGGCGGACATCGGCTGGGTCACCGGCCACTCGTACATCGTCTACGGCCCGCTGGCCAACGGCGCGACGCAGGTCATGTACGAGGGCACGCCGGACACCCCGCACCAGGGCCGGTTCTGGGAGATCGTGCAGAAGTACGGCGTCACGATCCTCTACACGGCGCCGACCGCGATCCGCACGTTCATGAAGTGGGGAGACGACATCCCCGCCAAGTTCGACCTCTCCAGCCTGCGCGTCCTCGGCTCGGTCGGTGAGCCCATCAACCCCGAGGCCTGGATCTGGTACCGGGAGCACATCGGCTCCGGGAAGACCCCGATCGTCGACACCTGGTGGCAGACCGAGACCGGCGCGATGATGATCTCGCCCCTGCCCGGCGTCACCGAGACCAAGCCCGGCTCCGCGCAGCGCCCGCTGCCCGGCATCGCCGCCACCGTCGTCGACGACGAGGCGCACGAGGTGCCCAACGGGGGCGGCGGCTACCTCGTGCTCACCGAGCCGTGGCCGTCGATGCTGCGCACCATCTGGGGCGACGACCAGCGGTTCATCGACACCTACTGGTCCCGTTTCGCGGGCAAGTACTTCGCGGGCGACGGAGCCAAGAGGGACGACGACGGCGACATCTGGCTGCTCGGCCGCGTCGACGACGTGATGCTCGTGTCCGGCCACAACATCTCGACCACCGAGGTCGAGTCGGCGCTGGTCTCGCACCCCAAGGTCGCCGAGGCCGCCGTCGTGGGCGCCGCGGACGAGACGACCGGTCAGGCGATCGTCGCGTTCGTCATCCTGCGGGGCACGGCGAGCGAGGACGACGGCCTCGTGAACGAACTGCGCAACCACGTCGGCGCGACGCTCGGCCCGATCGCCAAGCCCAAGCGGATCCTGCCGGTGGCCGAGCTGCCGAAGACCCGCTCCGGCAAGATCATGCGCCGCCTGCTGCGTGACGTCGCCGAGAACCGTCAGCTCGGTGACGTCACCACGCTCACGGACTCCTCCGTGATGGACCTGATCCAGTCCCGCCTGCCCAGCGCCTCCAGCGAGGACTGACCGGCGCGCAACACCGTCCGAGGGACCGGCTCGCCCCGGATCCACCGGGCACCGCAGGGCCCCGGCGCACCCGCGCCGGGGCCTTGCGCATGCCGTGCGCGGCCGACCGCGGCCCGTCGCCCGCGACGGGCCGCAGGGTCTTTAGGTAGAGTAAAGAACGCGTCAATGGCGCAGCGAAGGATCTCAGGTGCGCCGGGAAGTCTGGTCGGCAACAGTTTTGTCGTGTCCGACCGACCGGAGGTTACGCACCGTGGCCGCGCTCAAGACCACTCCCAAGCTCTTCGGCCGTCCGTCGCTGCCCGAGCGGAACTTCGTCGCGGACGCGCTGCGCGCGGAGACGGTCGGCGGTGTGCTGCTCCTGCTCGCCGCGGTGGTGGCACTGATCTGGGCGAACACCCCTCTCGGCGACAGCTACGCCTCCGTGCGCGACTTCCACGTGGGGCCCGCGTCGCTCGGCCTCGACCTGTCGGTCCAACACTGGGCGGCGGACGGTCTGCTGGCCGTCTTCTTCTTCGTCGCCGGCATCGAGCTCAAGCGGGAACTGGTCGTGGGAGAGCTCCGCGACCCCAAGGCCGCTGCCCTGCCCGTCATCGCCGCGCTCTGCGGCATGATCATGCCCGCCCTCGTCTACCTGACGGTCACGACGCTCGGCGACGGTTCCGCGGCCGGATGGGCGGTCCCCACCGCCACGGACATCGCCTTCGCCCTCGCCGTCCTCGCGGTGATCGGCACTCAGCTGCCGTCCGCGCTGCGCGCGTTCCTGCTGACGCTGGCGGTCGTCGACGACCTCTTCGCGATCCTGATCATCGCAGTCTTCTTCACGAACGACCTGAACTTCCCGGCGCTCGGCGCCGCGTTGGCCGGTCTCCTCCTCTTCTGGCTGCTGCTGCGCACGGGCGTGCGCGGCTGGTACGTATACGTGCCGCTCGCCCTCGTCATCTGGGGGCTGATGTACAACAGCGGCGTCCACGCCACCATCGCCGGTGTCTCCATGGGCCTGATGCTGCGCTGCAGCCGCCGGGAGGGCGAGGAGCAGTCCCCGGGCGAGCACATCGAGCACCTGGTGCGTCCCCTGTCCGCGGGCATCGCCGTCCCGCTGTTCGCGCTGTTCTCGGCGGGAGTCACCGTCACGGGCAAGTCTCTCGGCGACGTCTTCACCAGGCCCGAGACGCTGGGCGTCGTGCTGGGCCTGGTGGTGGGCAAGGCACTCGGCATCTTCGGCGGCACCTGGCTGGCGGCGCGTTTCACCAGGGCGGAGCTGAACGAGGACCTGCTCTGGCCGGACGTCTTCGCGCTCGCCTCGCTCGCCGGCATCGGCTTCACCGTCTCCCTGCTGATCGGTGAGCTCGCCTTCACCGGGGACGCCACTCTCACCGACGAGGTGAAGGCCGCGGTCCTGATCGGTTCCCTGATCGCCGCAGTCCTCTCCGGCGTTCTCCTCAAACTGCGGGTACGCACCTACCAGGCGCTGGCGGCCGAGGAGGAGCGCGACGAGGACATGTCCGGGATCCCCGACATCTACGAGCAGGACGACCCCGCGTACCACTTGAGGATGGCGGCCATCTACGAGGAGAAGGCCGCGGAGCACCGCAGGAGGGCACAAGCGGCGGGGGCGTCGCGCGACGGCGGCGACAGTCCGGCATGATCTGACATCGGACCGTAGAACTTTGGAGAGGGAGTCAGCGATGAGCGACCGCGGCAACACCACGGCGAACGCTGCCGGCGCCGACCGCAGTCTCGGTCAGCTGGTCGCCGCGGCGACCGCCGAGATGTCGGCGCTGGTGCACGACGAGATCGCGCTGGCCAAGGCCCAGTTGCGCCAGGACGTGAAGAAGGCGGGCATCGGCGGTGGTGCGTTCACCGCTGCGGGCGCGGTGCTGCTCTTCTCGTTGCCGATGCTGAGCTTCGCGCTCGCCTACGGCTTCCAGTTCTGGACCCACTGGCACCTGTCGGTCTGCTTCCTGCTGTCGTTCGCCGTCAACGTCCTCGTCGCCGGACTGCTGGCGCTGATCGGTCTGGTCTTCGTGAAGAAGGCGAAGAAGGGCAAGGGCCCGCAGAAGGCGGTCGCCTCGGCCAAGGAGACCGCGGCCGTGCTGCAGAACGCCAAGCCGCATCCGCGCCGCCCCGCGCAGCCCGAGCTCCCGGCCGGCTCCCGGCAGGACAAGGTCACGGTGTGACCCGGAGGACCGGCGCGGGCGCGGCCGACCCTGGAGTGGCGAACGCCCGGTCCGCGGGTGTGGCACGCTCATCAGCATGACGGCACCTGTTTCCAGCCCCGGCGGCCCCGTACGTCTCGACGGTCCGTGGACCCACCGCGACGTCGCGGCCAACGGCGCCCGCTTCCACATCGCCGAGATGGGCGACGGGCCGCTGGTGATGCTGCTGCACGGGTTCCCGCAGTTCTGGTGGACCTGGCGGCACCAGCTGCCCGCGCTCGCCGACGCGGGCTTCCGTGCGGTGGCGATGGACCTGCGCGGAGTGGGCGGCAGCGACCGTACGCCGCGGGGTTACGACCCGGCCAACCTCGCACTCGACATCACCGGCGTGGTCCGGTCCCTGGGCGAGCCGGACGCCGCGCTGGTCGGGCACGACCTGGGCGGCTACCTGGCGTGGACGGCGGCCGTGATGCGTCCCAAACTGGTGCGCCGCCTGGCGGTCGCGTCGATGCCGCACCCGCGGCGCTGGCGTTCCGCGATGCTGTCGGACTTTGCGCAGAGCCGTGCCGGGGCGTACGTGTGGGGTTTCCAGCGGCCCTGGATCCCGGAGCGCCAACTGGTCGCCGACGACGCCGCGCTGGTGGGCCGGCTGATCGAGGACTGGTCGGGGCCGCAGCCGCTGGACGAGGAGGCGGTCGACGTCTACCGGCGCGCGATGTGCATCCCTTCGACGGCGCACTGCTCGATCGAGCCGTACCGCTGGATGGTGCGTTCGCTGGCCCGGCCCGACGGCATCCAGTTCAACCGCCGGATGAAGCGTCCGGTGCGGGTGCCGACGCTGCATCTGCACGGGTCACTAGATCCGGCGATGCGCACGCGCAGCGCGGCGGGTTCGGGCGAGTACGTCGAAGCCCCGTACCGGTGGCGGCTGTTCGACGGTCTGGGTCACTTCCCCCACGAGGAGGACCCGGTGGCCTTCTCGAACGAGCTCATCAGCTGGCTCAAGGACCCGGAACCCGACCGCTGAGCCGTCCCGCGGCGTGAGAGGCCGCGGGGGCCGTCCGGGCGAACCGGATGGAACGGTTGTCCTACGAACGGCCACATGCCCGGCGCATAGGCCAATTGGCGGGTCCCGACACGGTTACCGACCATGGGGCCCGGGCAGACGTCCGGGTATGGGCTGGACGCACGACTACGGTGACACAGCACGCAACCGCCGCTCGGCCAATGGGCCGATCTCCCACGACAGTGGCGGCACTCAGCACGAGAGCCAGGAGCATCCGGGGCAGGGGATGGGCATTTCGCGCATTCTCCGGCGCCGTGCACGCTGGGTGTCCGCGCGACTGCGGCATCCGCGGGCCTGAGCCGGCGACAGCCCCGGCCCAGCCGCATCCCTACAGGGCGCATCCCTGGCTGTCGACCTGCTGGTTGGCGGCCCTGCCCCGGGTGATGTCGTCGCGGATCTCGTCGACCGTCAGGGCGTAGCCCGTGTCGGCGTCGTCGAGGGACCGGGCGAAGATGACGCCGTAGACCTTGCCGTCGGTGGTGAGCAGCGGGCCGCCGGAGTTGCCCTGGCGCACGGTCGCGAACAGGGAGTAGACGTCGCGGCGGACGGTGCCCCGGTGGTAGATGTCGGGGCCGTTGGCGTTGATCCGGCCGCGGACACGGGCGGAGCGGACGTCGTAGGAGCCGTTCTCCGGGAAGCCCGCGACGATCGCGCTGTCGCCGCTGCGGGCGTCGTCCTCGGCGAACGCGAGCGGACGGGCCCTGAGGTCGGGGACGTCCAGGATCGCGATGTCGCGCTCCCAGTCGTACAGCACGACCTTGGCATCGTAGAGCTTGCCCTCGCCGCCTATCTGGACGGTCGGCTCGTCCACGCCGCCGACCACATGGGCGTTGGTCATCACCCGGCGCTCGTCGAAGACGAAGCCGGTGCCTTCGAGGACCTTGCCGCACGTGGGCGCCGTACCGACGACCTTGACGATGGACTGCTTGGCGCGCGCGGCGACGGGGCTGCCGACGAGAGCCGGATCCGGGGGCCGGACCTCGGTGATGGGCTCGTTGGCGAACGGGCTGAAGACCTGCGGGAAGCCGTTCTGCGCGAGGACGGAGGTGAAGTCCGCGAACCAGGTGTTGGCCTGATCGGGCATCACCCGGGAGATGCCGAGCAGCACCTTGGAACTGCGCACCTCCTTGCCCAGCGTGGGCAGCGAGGTGCTGGCGAGCGCGGATCCGATCAGCCAGGCGACCAGCAGCATGGCGACGACGTTGACCAGGGCGCCGCCGGTGGCGTCCAGGGCGCGGGCGGGTGACCAGGTGATGTGCCGGCGCAGCTTGTTCCCGAGGTGGGTGGTGAACGCCTGGCCGACCGACGCGCAGACGATCACGATCACGACGGCGATGATGGCGACCGTGGTCGACACCTCGGCGCCGTCGGTCAGCGCCGCCCAGATCACCGGGAGCAGGTAGATCGCGACGAGCCCGCCGCCGAGGAAGCCGATCACCGAGAGGATGCCGACGACGAAGCCTTGGCGGTAGCCGACGATCGCGAACCAGACGGCGGCGACCAGCAACAGGATGTCCAGCACGTTCACCGTCAATAGCCTCGCAGTGTCGTCGCCGGGTGCTCCTTCCGGCTGGTCGGTCCGGGTCCGCGGCGCGGCCGCTTCGTCTGTGCGCCCCGGGGTGCGCTTCGTACGGGATCAGCGTGTCATGCGCGCCAGTCCAACGGGACCTCCCTGGTCCGGTCCCATGGTCGCTCCCAGCCCGCGAAGTGCAGGAGCCGGTCGATCACCCCGGCCGTGAAACCCCAGACCAGAGCGCCTTCGACCATGAACGCGGGCCCGGCGTGACCGCTCGGGTGGAGGGCCATCGCGCGGTTGTCCGGGTCCGTGAGATCCGCCACGGGGACGGTGAAGACCCGCGCGGTCTCGGCGGGGTCGACCGCCCCGACCGGGCTCGGGGTGCGCCACCATCCCAGTACGGGCGTGACGACGAATCCGCTCACCGGGATGTAGAGCTTGGGCAGCACGCCGAAGGGCTGGACCCCGGAGGGGTCGAGCCCGGTCTCCTCCTCGGCCTCCCTCAGCGCCGCGCGCAGCGGTCCCGTGGTGGCCGGGTCGCCGTCCTCCGGGTCGAGGGCGCCGCCGGGGAACGACGGCTGCCCGGCGTGCGAGCGCAGGGTGCCGGCCCGCTCCATGAGCAGCAGCTCGGGCCCCCGCGGCCCCTCGCCGAACAGGACGAGCACGGCGGACTGCCGCCCGCGGCCGCTCTCGGGCGGCAGGAAGCGGCTCAGCTGGTGCGGCTGGACGGTGTCGGCGGCGCGCACCACGGGGTCGAGCCAGTCGGGCAGGCCGTCGGTGGTGACGGACACCTCTTCGTGCCTGCCGGACTGCTCGTACGTCTTGTAGGTCTCTTCGCCTGCGCGCGTCATGGGCACCCCCTGGTGGTCAACGCCCCGGGGCATCCGGATCGTTCCTCGTGGGGGCCGTTCACCCGATCGCGCCCAGGGCCGGGGCCGGTTTTCCCGGATAGTCCGGCGGGGGCTTGAGCCGCTGGCCGGGCTGGCCGCCCATCTCGTACTTCAGGAGCTTCCTGGCCTTCTCGGGGTCGGTCTCGCCCTCGCCGTAGGCCGGGCAGAGGTGGGTGATCGGGCAGGCGCCGCAGGCGGGCTTGCGGGCGTGGCAGATGCGGCGGCCGTGGAAGATGACGCGGTGGGAGAGCATCGTCCACTCCGATTTGGGGAAGATCGTGGCCATCTCGGCCTCGATCTTCACCGGGTCGTCCTGGTCGGTCCACTTCCAGCGGCGCACGAGGCGCATGAAGTGCGTGTCCACGGTGATGCCGGGGACCCCGAAGGCGTTTCCCAGGACGACGAAGGCCGTCTTGCGGCCCACTCCCGGAAGGCTGACCAGATCCTCCAGCCGCCCGGGGACCTCGCCGCCGAAGTCGTCGCGGATGGCCTTGGACAGCCCCATGATCGACTTGGTCTTGGCCCGGAAGAAGCCGGTCGGGCGGATGAGCTCCTCGACCTCCTCGGGCACCGCCGCGGCCAGGTCCTCGGGAGTGGGGTACTTCGCGAAGAGGGCGGGGGTCGTCTGATTGACCCTGAGGTCGGTGGTCTGGGCCGACAGGACGGTCGCTATCAGCAGCTGGTACGGATTCTCGAAGTCGAGCTCCGGATGCGCGTACGGGAAGACCTCGGCGAGCTCGCGATTGATCCGGCGGGCGCGGCGGACCATGGCCAGACGCGATTCCGGTTTGACCGTTTTCTTCCTTTTGTCCGGACTGGGCGAGAGCTGTTCGCCCACAGCGGAATTCAGGTTTCCGGACACGCTCCCAGCCCCCTTGGCCTGCGCTCTCACCGGCGAATTGGACACCCGGCCAGCCTAAGGGCCGCCACCGACATTCGCGCCGGTCCCCGTGAATCACGACCCAATCGGGCCCCTGCCGCACGGTTGGGCGCGCCAGTGCGTCAAACTTGTTGTGATTGATCGCACGATTGTTTACTACGGGGGTCCCGATCCCCGACGATGCCGCCGCGGGGCACCGAGTCCCGGAACAGCACGGCAACGGTCCGGCATCATGGGGACAACGTCCCCTGAGCAGGTCGACAAGGAGAGAACTCGTGGACGACGTTCTGCGGCGCGCCCCGCTCTTCGCGGCGCTCGATGACGAGCAGGCCGCGGAGCTCCGCGCCTCGATGAGTGAAGTGACGCTCGCCCGCGGCGACGCGCTCTTCCACGAGGGCGAACCGGGCGACCGCCTGTACGTGGTCACCGAAGGCAAGGTCAAGCTCCACCGCACGTCCCCCGACGGCCGCGAGAACATGCTCGCCGTCCTCGGCCCGGGCGAGCTCATCGGCGAGCTGTCCCTCTTCGACCCCGGCCCGCGCACCGCGACCGCCACCGCCCTGACCGAGGTGAAGCTCCTCGGCCTCGGCCACGGCGACCTCCAGCCCTGGCTGAACGCGCGCCCCGAGGTGGCCACCGCACTGCTGCGCGCGGTCGCCCGCCGGCTGCGCAAGACCAACGACCAGATGTCCGACCTGGTCTTCTCCGACGTCCCGGGCCGTGTCGCCCGCGCGCTCCTCGACCTGTCGCGCCGCTTCGGCGTGCAGTCGGAGGAGGGCATCCACGTCGTCCACGACCTCACCCAGGAGGAGCTGGCCCAGCTCGTCGGCGCCTCCCGCGAGACCGTGAACAAGGCGCTCGCCGACTTCGCCCAGCGCGGCTGGCTGCGCCTCGAGGCGCGTGCGGTGATCCTGCTGGACGTGGAGCGCCTGGCCAAGCGTTCGCGCTGACATCCGCCGCACCTGCGCAGAGGGCCGCCCGCATCGCGCGGGCGGCCCTCTCGCATGCGTGGCGTCAGTTCCTGCTGCCGTCCACGATCAGCGGATTGCCGGTGCCGGAGCCGCAGGGCACCGCGTAGACCGGGTTCTTCTCGGCCGCCTCGCGGAACGCCTCGATGCACTGGTTGGTCAGCACCTTGTCGCTCAGCGACTCGTTGAGGATGCGGTTGGCCTTGGCGATGCCCTCGGCCTCGATGCGGCGGCGCTCGGCCTCCGCCTTGGCCGTACGGGCCGCCTCCGTCGCGCGCTCGGTGGCCTGCTGCTGCTGGATCTTGCGGTCGATCTGGTCCTGCAGCTTCTCCGAGGGCTTCACGTTGCGCAGGTTGACCGTGGTGACGTCGATGCCGCGCGGGGCGAGCCGCTCCTTGATCAGCTCACCGATCTCGGCGTTGATCTTCTCGCGGGCGGAGGTGTAGCCCTCCTCACTGGTGTGGCGGGCGAAGACGTTGCGCACGATCTCGCGGCTGTCGGGGAAGACCAGGCGCTGCTGGATCGCGTCCTCGCTGCCCGCGAGGCGGTACAGCTCGACGGCCTTCGCCGGGGTGACCGCCCACTTCACGGTCAGCTCCGCGTACATCACACCGCCCTGCGAGGAGCGCACCTCGACGACGTCCTTGTCCGAGAGGTTGAGGTCCACCGGCCGGGTGGAGAAGGTCGTGACGCTGGTGAACGGCGAGGTGAGGTTCACGCCGGAGGTCATCGGAGAGCCGACCTTCCCGAACGTGACCGGCACGCCGACCTCGTAGGCGCTGACGACGTGGACACAGCTGGCCATGCCGGAGAAGAGCCCGGCGAGCAGGGCGCCCAGGGCGCCGATCTTGAGACCCCGGTTGTCGCCGCCGCGGGCGACGGCGTACATCACCGCGGCGGCGATGACGAGGATGATGAACAGGACGAACACGGCTTGATCCCCCCAGTGACGGATGTCGCGAAGCGCAAAGCAAGCGGAGCGTAAAGCATCACCGGCGGTGGGGACGCGGGAGGGCGGTGTCCGGTTGCGGCCCCGTGGTCACGGGCCTGTCCGGCGACCGGGCCGGGCTGCGCCGGACACCCCCTGGGGTCAGCCCTGTTCGATCAGACCGTGCTCGCGCAGGTACTCCAGCTGCGCCCGTACCGACAGCTCCGCCGCGGGCCACAGGGACCGGTCGACGTCCGCGTACACCTGCAAGACGACCTCGGATGCCGTCGTGAAGCCGTCCTCGACGGCCGTCTCGACCTGCGCAAGGCGGCTCGCCCGGTGCGCGAGGTAGAACTCGACCGCGCCCTGGGCGTCGTCGAGCACGGGCCCGTGGCCGGGCAGCACCGTGTGGACACCGTCGTCGACGGTGAGCGAGCGCAGCCGCCGCAGCGAGTCGAGGTAGTCGCCGAGCCGGCCTTCGGGGTGGGCGACGACCGTCGTGCCCCGGCCCAGGACCGTGTCGCCGGTCAGCACGGCGCGGTCGGCGGGCAGGTGGAAGCTGAGCGAGTCGGCGGTGTGCCCGGGCGTGGGTACGACCCGCATCTCCAGCCCGCCCGTGGTGATCACGTCCCCGGCCGCGAGCCCCTCGTCGCCGAGCCGCAGCGCGGGGTCGAGGGCGCGGACCTTCGTACCGGTCAGCTCCGCAAGGCGTGCGGCGCCCTCCGCGTGGTCGGGGTGCCCGTGGGTGAGCAGGGTCAGCGCGACGCGCTTGCCGGCCTTCTCGGCCGTCTCGATCACGGCCCGCAGATGGGCGTCGTCCAGCGGTCCCGGGTCGACCACCACGGCGAGGCCCGAGTCCGGCTCCGAGACGATCCAGGTGTTCGTGCCGTCCAGCGTCATCGCAGAGGGGTTCGGCGCGAGGACGTTGACCGCGCGGGCGGTGGCGGGCCCGGAGAGCGCGCCTCCGCGGGGCTGTCCGGGCAGTGCTGCGGCGTCGGTCATCGCGAGCCTCCGGTCGGCACGTGCTTGGTGAACTCGTCGTACCCGGGCCAGCTCAGGACGACCTCGCCGCCCTCCAGGCGCGCGTTCGCGAGCACGGGCGCCATGTCCTGCCCGGCGGCCGCCTCCAGCGCCTGCGCCGCCGTCTCGTACTGCCGCAGGGTGCGCAGGGTGGCGATGGTGGGCGGCATCATCAGCAACTCGCCCTTGTCGTAGCCCGCGGTCGCGTCGGCCGGGCGGATCCAGACGGTGCTCTCGGCCTCCGTGGACGCGTTGCGGGTGCGCTGGCCCTCGGGCAGGGCCGCCACGAAGAACCAGGTGTCGTAACGGCGCGGCTCGAACTCCGGGGTGATCCAGCGCGCCCACGCACCGAGCAGGTCCGAGCGCAGCACCAGGCCGCGCCGGTCCAGGAACTCGGCGAAGGACACGTCCCGGTCCACCAGCGCCTGCCGGTCCGCCTCCCAGTCGTCCCCCGTCGTGTCCCCGACGACCGTGCCGGGCGTCGGGCCGGCGAGCAGGACGCCCGCCTCCTCGTACGTCTCGCGGACCGCCGCGCACACGATGGCCTGCGCGGACGCGGTGTCGGTGCCGAGTCGCCGCGCCCAGATCTCCAGCGACGGCCCGGCCCAGCCGACGGGCCGGTCGTCGCGCGGATCCACGCCCCCGCCCGGATAGGCGTACGCGCCGCCCGCGAAGGCCATGGACGCGCGCCGGCGCAGCATGTGGACGGCGGGCCCGTCCGCCGCGTCGCGCAGCAGCATCACGGTGGCGGCCCTCTTCGGGGTCACGGGCGTGAGCTCACCGGCCGCGAGCGCGCGGATGCGGTCGGGCCATTCCGGCGGGTACCACTGACCATTGGACATGGGGCGGATGCTATGCGCTCACGCGCGGATGTTCGAGGGGTGGCCGGTACGGCCGGCCACCAGGTGGCGCGGCGGATTCCCCCACCGGCCGCGGCACGACGACGGCCCCGGGCCCGCCGGCGTACCGGCGGGCCCAGGGCCGTACACCTACTGACCTCACGTTCAGTCCTGGACGAGCTCCACCTGGATCTCGACCTCGACCGGAGCGTCCAGCGGCAGCACCGCGACGCCCACCGCGCTGCGCGCGTGCACACCCTTGTCGCCCAGCACCTCGCCGAGCAGCTCGCTCGTCCCGTTGATCACGCCGGGCTGGCCGGTGAAGTCCGCGGCCGACGCCACGAAGCCCACGACCTTCACGACGCGGGCGATGCGGTCCAGGTCGCCGACGACCGACTTCACGGCGGCCAGAGCGTTCAACCCGCAGATACGGGCGAGCTCCTTGGCCTCCTCGGCGGTGACCTCGCCGCCCACCTTGCCGGTGACCGGAAGCTTGCCGTCCACCATCGGCAGCTGGCCCGAGGTGTACACGTACGCGCCCGAGACCACGGCCGGCTGATAGGCGGCCAGCGGCGGGACGACCTCCGGCAGCGTCAGACCGAGCTCGGCGAGCCTGCGCTCGACCACGCCGCTCACGAGGACTTCTCCCGCTTCAGGTAGGCCACCAGCTGCTCGGGGTTGTTCGGCCCGGGCACGACCTGGACGAGCTCCCAGCCGTCCTCGCCCCAGGTGTCCAGAATCTGCTTCGTCGCGTGCACGAGGAGGGGCACGGTCGCGTATTCCCACTTGGTCATGGAGCCGACTGTAGCCGCACCCCCCGGCCGCTTCGTGAAGCAGCCCGGGGCGGGCACGTGACGCAGCCCGCAGGCAGCCTCGTGCGTAGGCCGGTGCACGACTGGTTAGGCTCGAATACGTGAGCAGGCTCCAGGTCGTCAGCGGCAAGGGCGGTACCGGTAAGACCACGGTGGCCGCCGCCCTCGCGCTCGCCCTCGCGACCGAGGGAAAGCGCACCCTCCTCGTCGAGGTCGAGGGCCGGCAGGGCATCGCCCAGCTCTTCGAGACGGAAGCCCTTCCGTACGAGGAGCGCAAGATCGCCGTGTCGTCCGGCGGCGGCGAGGTGTTCGCGCTGGCCATCGACGCCGAACGTGCGCTCCTCGACTACCTCCAGATGTTCTACAAGCTCGGCAGCGCGGGCCGCGCCCTCAAGAAGCTCGGCGCGATCGACTTCGCGACGACCATCGCGCCCGGCGTCCGGGACGTACTGCTGACCGGCAAGGCGTGCGAGGCCGTACGCCGCCGGGACAAACAGGGGCGGTACGTCTACGACCACGTGGTCATGGACGCGCCGCCCACCGGCCGCATCACCCGCTTCCTGAACGTGAACGACGAGGTCGCCGGCCTCGCCCGGATCGGCCCGATACACAATCAGGCGCAGGCCGTGATGCGCGTGCTCAAGTCCCCCCAGACGGCGGTCCATCTGGTCACGCTGCTGGAGGAGATGCCCGTCCAGGAGACCGCGGACGGCGTCGCCGAGCTGCGCGCCGCCGAACTCCCCGTGGGCAACGTCATCGTGAACATGGTCCGCCCCCACCTTCTCGACGAGGAGGCGGTGCGCGACGCGTCGGACGGCCGCCGCGGCGAGATCGCCGAGGCGCTCACGGCGGCGGGCGTCCCCGGCTCGGCGAAGCTCGTCACCCCGCTGCTGGCCCAGGCCGCCGAGCACGCCCGGCGGGTGGAGCTGGAGCGCGAGCAGCGGCGGGTGCTGAACGCGCTGGCCCTGGGCGCGTACGAACTGCCCGTGCTCAGCGAGGGCGTCGACATCGCCGGGCTGTACCAACTGGCCAGAGAACTGCGCAAGCAAGGGGCGGGCTCATGACGCTGGACGCATCGGCCCGCCTGGAGGTCGACCCGCTCATCGACGATCCGGCCACGCGCATCATCGTGTGCTGCGGCGCGGGCGGCGTCGGCAAGACCACGACGGCCGCGGCCCTCGGCGTACGGGCGGCGGAGCGCGGTCGCAAGGTCGTCGTCCTGACCATCGACCCGGCCCGGCGGCTCGCCCAGTCCATGGGCATCGACTCGCTCGACAACACGCCGCGCAGGGTCAAGGGCATCGAGGGCGACGGCGAACTGCACGCCATGATGCTCGACATGAAGCGCACCTTCGACGAGATCGTCGAGGCGCACGCGGACGCGGAGCGCGCCCGCGCGATCCTGGACAACCCCTTCTACCAGTCCCTGTCCGCCGGTTTCGCCGGCACGCAGGAGTACATGGCGATGGAGAAGCTGGGGCAGCTGCGCGGGCGCGAGGAGTGGGACCTGATCGTCGTCGACACCCCGCCGTCGCGCTCCGCGCTCGACTTCCTGGACGCGCCCAAGCGCCTGGGGTCGTTCCTCGACGGCAAGTTCATCAAGCTGCTGATGGCTCCCGCGAAGGTGGGCGGCCGGGCGGGGATGAAGTTCCTCAATGTCGGCATGTCGATGATGACGGGCACGCTGGGCAAGCTGCTGGGCGGTCAACTGCTGCGCGACGTCCAGACCTTCGTGGCCGCGATGGACACGATGTTCGGCGGCTTCCGTACCCGCGCGGACGCGACCTACCGGCTGCTGCAGGCGCCGGGCACGGCGTTCGTGGTGGTCGCGGCGCCGGAGCGGGACGCGCTGCGGGAGGCGGCGTACTTCGTGGAGCGGCTGGCCGCGGAGGACATGCCGCTCGCGGGCCTCATCCTCAATCGCGTGCACGGCAGCGAGGCCGCGCGGCTGTCCGCGGAGCGGGCGCTCGCGGCCGCGGAAAATCTTGACGAGTCCGGCATTGTGGATCAGGGGGCCGGGAAGACTGGTGGTCGTGACGCCGCGGCCGTCTCTCCCGAATCCCCGGCCGTGGATCACTCCCCCGAAGCACGTGAGGTTCCCCCCGACACACCCGGATCACCGTCCGAGGTTCCCGAAGTACACGAGGTGCACGAGGTGCACGAGGTGCACGAGGTGCACGAGGTGCACGAAGTCCATGGTGTGCAGACCGCGCAGCAGTTGACGGCCGGCCTGCTGCGTCTGCATGCCGAGAGGATGCAGGTGCTGGCGCGCGAGCAGCGCACGCGCGACCGTTTCACGGCCCTCCACCCCGAGGTGCCCGTCACCGAGGTCCCGGCCCTTCCGGGCGATGTCCACGACCTGGCCGGTCTCCGCGCGATCGGCACGCGCCTGGCAGCGGGGTCGTAGCACCGCGCTGCGCGCGCGGACGGCACGTCGTCCACGCGCAGCCCGGACTCGGGCGCCGCGTTCCCGGTCGCCCCGGTACTGGGCGCAGAGCGACTCAAGCGCGCAGCACACTCCGGCACGCCGGCGTCATCGCCTGCGCGCGGGTGCCCGTCAGCCCACCGCCGCGTACGTCTCGTACGTCTCGTCGTCGTCGAGGCCCACTGGCAGAATGCCCGCGCTGCGCTCGTACTCCGTGCGCGCGGTCTCGAGCAGTCTCCGCCAGGACGTGACCGTCGGACGCCTGCGCAGCAGCGCTCGTCGCTCCCGCTCGGTCATGCCGCCCCACACGCCGAACTCGACGCGGTTGTCCAGCGCATCGGCCAGACATTCGGTACGTACCGGGCAACCGGTGCACACCGCCTTGGCCCTGTTCTGCGCTGCCCCTTGTACGAACAGTTCATCCGGATCCGTCGTGCGGCAGGCTGCCTGCGCACTCCAGTCGGTAACCCAGCCCATGCCGGCGCCGTCCTCTCCCGAATCGAGGCTCCCCCACGGCGGCAGCGGCATATTCACCGCTGCCAGTTGAGGACGTTACGGAAGGCGGGCACAGCGCAACACCCCCACGGGGCCCAATCTTGAATGGTCCGAACGGACTATGCGTACGCGGCAGATCACCCAGGGGAGTGACCTGGGGACATGAGCGACAAACCCGGCAAAGCGGGACAGTTCCTTTGTCGTACAACAGACTTCGACGACAGACGCAGGGATTCGGGCATGGCTCCGCCGGATTCGGGGACAGCGGAGTTCTGCCAGGTACTTGATGCGAGACCGCACTGCCGTGACAGTTGAGAGCAGCTTAGGCCAATGCCTTTACGCCTGTCCGGCAAATGAGAACGTAGGCTGCCCTCATGCCAAAGAAGCGCTCGGGCGGCGGTCTGACCGGGACCCAGCAGGCCGCCAAGTTCCTCGGTGTCAGTGTGCTCTCCGGAGCGGTGCTGGCGGGCATCGCCCTGCCCGCCGCCGGTGCGCTGGGACTCGCGGCCAAGGGCACGGTCGAGGGATTCGACGAGATCCCGGCCAACCTCAAGACACCGCCCCTGAGTCAGCGCACCACCATCCTGGACTCCGAGGGCGGCAAGATCGCCACGGTCTACTCGCGCGACCGCACGGTGGTGCCCCTCAAGGACATCTCGCCGTACATGCAGAAGGCGATCATCGCGATCGAGGACGCCCGCTTCTACGACCACGGCGCGGTCGACCTCAAGGGCGTGCTGCGCGCGCTCAACAAGAACGCGCAGTCCGGGGGCGTGTCCGAGGGTGCCTCCACGCTCACCCAGCAGTACGTGAAGAACGTCTTCGTCGAGGAGGCCGGCGACGACCCCGACAAGGTCGCCCAGGCCACCCAGCAGACCATCGGCCGCAAGATCCGCGAACTGAAGTACGCGATCCAGGTCGAGGAGGAGCTGGGCAAGAAGAAGATCCTCGAGAACTATCTCAACATCACCTTCTTCGGTCAGCAGGCGTACGGCGTCGAGGCCGCCTCTCAGCGCTACTTCTCCAAGTCCGCCAAGGACCTGAAGCTGGAGGAGGCGGCGATGCTGGCCGGCATCGTCCAGTCGCCGAGCCGCTACGACCCGGTCAACGACACCGAAGAGGCCACCAAGCGCCGCAACATCGTGCTCCAGCGCATGGCCGACACCCGCGACATCTCCCAGGAGGAGGCGGACAGGGCCAAGGCCGCGCCGATCGAGCTGGCCCTCAGCAAGCCGGACAACGGGTGCATCACCGCCGTGAACGGCGCGGGCTTCTTCTGCGACTACGTGCGCAAGACGATCCTCAACAACCCCGCCTTCGGGAAGACGGACGAGGAGCGCTCGAAGCTCTGGAACCTGGGCGGCCTCACCATCCGCACGACACTGAGCCCGCGTGCGCAGGCCGCCGCGAACCAGGCCGCCACGGCGAAGGTCAACAAGACGGACAAGGTCGCCGCGGCCGTGGTGCAGGTCCAACCCGGCACGGGCAGGATCCTGTCGATGGGCCAGTCCCGCCCGTACGGCCTGGACCAGAAGCAGCACGAGACGGTGCTCAACCTCTCGGTCGGCAGCAAGATGGGCGGCACGACGTACGGCTTCCAGGTCGGTTCGACCTTCAAGCCGATCACGGCGGCCGCGGCACTGGAGAAGGGCATCAGCCCGGCCCAGTCGTTCGCGACGCCGTGGAAGATCTCGCTGCCGATGGACTCCTTCCGGACCTGCGCGGGCGGCCCGTCCGGCGGCGGCCAGTGGCCCCTGCAGAACGAGCTGCAGTCCGAGGCCGGCTCCTGGGACATGACCAGCGCCCTCGGCAAGTCCATCAACACCTACTTCGCCCACCTCGAGCAGATGACCGGTCTGTGCGAGACGGTCGAGATGGCGAAGAAGATGGGCTACGAGCGCGAGCTGGGCAAGAAGCTGCAGGAGCTCCCGTCCATCACCCTCGGCGGCCAGGAGAGCACTCCGCTGGACATGGCGTCGGTGTACGCCACGTTCGCCAACCGCGGCACGTACTGCACGCCGGTCGCCATCGAGTCCGTGACGGACGCCAACGGCAAGCGGATCAAGGTGCCGGGCTCCGAGTGCTCGCAGGTGATGAACCAGAAGACCGCGGACACGATCAACCAGATGCTCAAGGGCGTGGTCGAGGACGGCACCGGTACGCAGGCCGGCCTCCAGGACCGCGACAACGCGGGCAAGACCGGCACGACCAACGACCGCAAGGACGCCTGGTTCGTGGGCTACACGCCCAACCTGTCCACGGCGGTGTGGGTCGGCGACGACGTCGGCGAGAAGACGTCGATGTACAAGATCACCATTGGCGGCCAGTACTACGACAAGGTCTGCGGCGGCTGCCTGCCCGGTCCGATCTGGAAGATCGCGATGACCGGGGCACTGGACGCCGCCGAGACCCCCGTGTTCAACCCCGTCTCCGTCCCGCGCGGGAAGGAGAAGGAGGACAAGGACAAGGGCCGCGACCGTGACGAGAACAGGCCCGGCGACAACGGGCCCATCCCCGGCATCAGCATCCCGCCGGACCTGATCGGCGGCGGCGACAACCGCGGTCAGGGCAACGGCGGCAACGGCAACGGCGGCAACTGGCCGTAGGCGCCCGGCAGTCACGGCGAAGGGGGACCCGGTGACCGGGTCCCCCTTCGCCGTGCCGTATGCCGTGCGCGCTCAGCCCGCGAGCAGCTGCTTCACGGCGGCCGCCACGCGGCCGCCCTCGGCGCGGCCCGCCACCTTCGGATTCACGATCTTCATGACGGCGCCCATGGCGCGCGGGCCCTCGGCGCCGCCCGCCCTGGCCTCCTCGACGGCCTGCGCCACGATCTGGTGGAGCTCGTCGTCCGTCAGCTGCTGCGGCAGGTAGGCGTCGAGGATCACGCCCTCGGCCTTCTCGCGCTCGGCCTGCTCGGCACGACCGCCCTGCGCGAAGGCGTCGGCGGCCTCGCGGCGCTTCTTCGCCTCCTTGGCGATCACCTTCTGCACCTCGTCGTCGGAGAGCTCGCGGGCCGTCTTGCCCGAGACCTCCTCCTTCGTGATCGCGGCGAGGGTCAGCCGGAGCGTGGAGGAGCGCAGTTCGTCGCGCGCCCTGATCGCCTCGGTGAGGTCTTCCTGCAGCTTGGACTTGAGCGTGGTCATGCGCTCAAGTGTCGCAGGTACGGGAGGGGGTGCGCCCGCGCATTTCGTGCGACGCGCACCGGTCGGCGCCGCCGGGTGGTGCTCTTGGCCCCCGCCCGGCCGGCCGGGGCACACCGGGCCCGTGCACGGCGTGCGCCGACGGGATGGGCGCACGCGGCGGGGACTCGTAAGGCCGCGGACACACGACGGCCCCTGCCGGTCGACCGGGACGTCGCCTCCCGGACACCGTCCGTTGACAGCCTGCGCTGGTGTCGTCCCTCCGTCTCCCCGTCGGCCGAGCCGTCGACTTCCACCACTGTCAGCTGCTCGGGCTCATCGGCTCGACGGCGCTCGCGGCGGGCGGCGTGGGCGCCGGAGCACTGCCCGTGCGGGAGGTGCTCGCTCCGGACTCGGGGGCGGCCGCACTCGGCCTGGTCGGCGCGTACTTCGGGCTCGTCGTCCTGATAGCGGCATGGGCCCTGGTGGGCCGGGCGGTGCGCGGACCACGGCCGCCCGGGCGGCGCGACCTGCTGGTCACGCTCGTGCTGTGGGCGGCACCGCTCGTGGTGGCGCCGCCCCTGTTCAGCAGGGACGTCTACAGCTACCTGGCTCAGGGCGCGATGGTCGACGCACGGCTCGACGTGTACGCCCACGGCCCCTCCCGCCTCGGCGGTCCGCTCACGGCCGAGGTGGCACCGCTGTGGCGGGACACCCCGGCCCCGTACGGCCCGGTCTTCCTGGCCCTCGCCTCGGCCATAGCGGGGTCCGCGGACTTCGGCACGTTCTCGGCGGACCGGCTGACCGGCGGTGTGCTCGGCATGCGCCTGGTCGCGCTGCTCGGGGTGGCCCTGATGGCGCTGTGCCTGCCGCGCCTGGCCCGGTACTGCGGAACCGATCCGTCCGTCGCGCTCTGGCTCGGCGCGCTCAACCCGCTGGTGCTGCTGCATCTCGTCGGCGGCGCACACAACGACGCCGTCATGATCGGACTGCTGGGCGCCGGACTGGTCACCGCCCTCGGCCGCAGGCCGGTCGCGGCGGTCGTCCTGATCACCCTCGCCGCCCTGGTGAAGGCCCCGGCCGCGCTCGGGCTGGTCGCCGTGGTCGTGCTGTGGGCCCGGCAGCCGCCCTGGGCCCGCGCGCCGTGGCTGTCCTCCGCCCTCGCGGCGCTGTGCGTGTGCGCGGCCACCACCGCGGTGACCACCGCGCTCGTCGGCACCGGATACGGCTGGCTCGCCGCGCTCGACACCCCTGTGTCCCCGGAGAACTGGTCCCTGACCTCGACCCTCGGCCGGATGACCACCGCGGTGCTGACCGACGCGGGCAGCGGGCTCGCGGACCTTGCCCGCCATGCGGTACCCGCCTGGCACCTGCTCGGCCTCGCGGCCACGGCCCTGGCCGTCCTGCTCGCCTGGCGCCGCCATCATCTGCTGCGCCCGGTCCACGCACTGGGCATCAGTCTGACGGCCGTGGCCCTCCTCGGGCCCGCGATACGGCCCTGGTACGTGCTGTGGGGCCTGTTCCTGATCGCCGCCGCCGGCCCCGGAAGGCCGCTGCGCCGGGCGGCCGCCGCCGCCAGCGGAGTCCTCGCTCTGGCCGTGCCGCCGAGCGGATTCGCCCCCGACGCCACGCAGTTGGCGCTCGCCGTCGGCGGCGGGCTGCTCGCGCTGACGGCGCTGTGGGGCGCACATCGGTTCGCCCACCGGCCTGTTGGGAGTACGGCATGACACAACTGGAGACGACGGAGAGCGCCTGGCAATGGCCGGTGACCACGCGCGGGCGGCTGCTCCTGGTCGCGGGACTGGCCGCCGCCGTCCTGCTGTTCCTCGCGACGGTCCCACTGCACCGTGACTGGTTCGACCTGGGCGTCTACTACGGGGCCGTGCACCACTGGACGGACGGCGGCGCTCTCTACGACTACCTGGTTCCGGGCACGCACTACGGCTTCACGTATCCGCCCTTCGCGGCGGTGTGCATGCTGCCGATGACGCTGACCGGCTGGCAGAGCGCCGTGGCGCTGAGCGTGCTGTTCAACGCGGCCGCCGCGGCCGTGATCCTGCACTGGACCGCCGGCCCCCTCATCCGCCGGGAGGGCTGGACGCCCTGGTACGCCCTGGCCCTCGCGGGCTGCGCCTTCGCCCTGCTGGAACCGGTCCGCGACACCGTCAGCTTCGGCCAGGTCAACCTGATCCTGCTCGCGTTCGTGCTCGCCGACGCCCGGCTGCTCGCCGGCGGCCGCGCCTCGCGGTATGCGGGCATCGGCACCGGCCTGGCCGCTGCGATCAAGCTCACCCCGGCCGTCTTCATCCTCCACCTGCTCCTCACCGGCCGGCCGCGCGCCGCCGCCACGGCGACGGCCGTCGCGCTCGGGGCCACCGGGGTCGCCGCATGGGCGGCGCCGGAGGCCTCCCGCGTCTACTGGACCGAGGCGCTGTGGGACACCGACCGCGTCGGCGCGCTCGCGTACGTCTCCAACCAGTCCTGGCAGGGCCTGGTGGCGCGCCTCTCCGACCCGGCCGACCCGAGCCGGACCGTGTGGGCGCTCGGGGTCGTCGCGCTGCTGGCCGTCTGGGCCGTACGCGTGCGCAGGGCGAACGCCGCCCGTGATCACGCCGGGGCCTTCGCCCTGACCGGCGTCCTCGCCTGCCTCATCAGCCCCGTCACCTGGGTCCACCACCTGGTCTGGCTGGCCCCCGCCCTCGTGGTGCTGGCCGACGCGACCCTGCGCGTGCCGGACGGGCCGGACCGCCGCCGGCTGCTGACCTGGTCCGTGACGCTGCCCGTGGTGCTGAGCAGCAGCGTGGTGTGGCTGTGGAGCAGGGACTCGTCCGGACTCGACGGTTTCCTGGGAGGCAACGCGTACGTCTGGATCTCGCTCGGGCTCCTCTTCGCCCTGCCGCTGCGCACGTCGCCGGCCCCAAGCGTCCCGGCCGGCGACCGGCCGCCGCTCCCCAGGTCCTGAACGGTCTGCAACGATGGGCGTATGCGCGCACGCTACGGGATGCCCTTGAAAATCACCGCAGGAATCACGGCAGTCGGTGCGGCCGGCCTCGCCTACGCCGCCGGGTTCGAAGCCCGTTCCTTCCGGCTCCGCCGGATCACCGTGCCGGTCCTGCCGCGCGGGATGCGGCCGCTGCGCGTCCTCCAGGTCTCCGACGTCCACATGGTGAGCGGCCAGCGCAAGAAGCGCGCCTGGCTGCAGTCCCTGGCCGGCCTGCGTCCCGACTTCGTCGTGAACACCGGGGACAACCTCTCCGACCCGGAGGGCGTGCCGGAGGTGATGGACGCGCTCGGCCCGCTGATGGAGTACCCCGGCGTGTACGTCTTCGGCTCCAACGACTACTACGGCCCGAAGCTGCGCAACCCCGCCCGCTACCTCCTGGAGAAGGCCCAGGGCCGCCACGGCCTGAACGGCAACGCCCCGGCGGTCGGCGCGGTCCACAACCCGTGGGAGCAGCTGCGCGACGGCTTCGACGCGGCGGGCTGGCTGGACCTGACGAACACGCGGGGCCGCCTGAAGCTGGAGGGCTACGAGATCGCCTTCACGGGCCTGGACGACCCGCACATCAAGCGCGACCGGTACGAGCTGGTCGCGGGGGGCCCGGAGAAGGACGCCGACCTGTCGCTGGCGGTGGTGCACGCCCCCTATCTGCGCAGCCTGGACGCGTTCACGTCCGACGGCTACCCGCTGATCCTGGCGGGCCACACCCACGGCGGCCAGCTGTGCATCCCGTTCTACGGCGCCCTGGTCACCAACTGCGACCTGGACACCGACCGGGTGAAGGGCCTGTCCACGCACACGGCGGAGGGCAGCACCGCTTACCTCCACGTCTCGGCGGGCTGCGGCACGAACCGCTACACCCCGGTCCGCTTCGCCTGCCCCCCGGAGGCGACGCTGCTGACGCTGACCCCGAGGGACTGACCCCGGAGGCGACCGTGTCTCCGCCCCTCTGGCCTGCGGAGGGGGCCGCCCGGGGGCCGGGGAAAACCGGATTTCGTCTCAGGGCGCGGGTGGGCTAAAGTAAACGACGTCGCCGGGACAGTGGGCGACATCGGGGTGTAGCGCAGCTTGGCAGCGCGCTTCGTTCGGGACGAAGAGGTCGTGGGTTCAAATCCCGCCACCCCGACAGCTGAAACACCAGATCAGGCATCTACTCGGTCGAGTGGGTGCCTGATCTGTTTCGTATGCGCGACGATCTGCGCGACGACTGCTCGGATAGAGCGGAGCATGTCGCCACCCGATCGCCACACCGATGCGATTTTCCTCCGTCGGGCCTATCGCGGCTCACGCCACCTGCGGAAAGGTCCCCGACGGGAATCCGGCGCGCGCCGACCCGCTTGTTTCGGACCGGTCGTCGGACGCCGTGAGCTGCTTGTCTTATCAACGGAGCGCGGCACTCTCGTCGGGACAGTTCGTCCTGCCCCGCGCCGGTCGAAAGGTGGTGAAATGCGCAGCGCACGTATTCTCGCCTGCAGCGCCTTGACCCTGTGCGCCCTGGGTCTCACGGCGGCAGCGGCAGGGGCCGATGAGTCCGACGTCAGTGTCAGCCCGCAGAGGGCCTTCCCCGGCTCGACCATCACGGTCAGCACGGAGGTCTGCGGGCCGGACGCCACGTACGCCAAGGGGCAGGCGGAGGCCGGTGGCCAGATCAACCTGACCGAGGGTCAGGACAGCGGTGAACTGGTCGGCGATTTCACGGTTCCCGAGACTGCCGAGGACGGTGTGTACACCATCACGGTCAAGTGCCCCCCGCGAACCCGTGTCGAGACCAGCTTCCAGGTCGTCAGCCGCCCGGAGGGGGCGGTGCGCGGTGGATTCGGCGGTGCCGAAGGGGTGAACGGCACTCAGATCGCGGTCGGTTCCCTGCTGATCGCCGGCGCGGCGGCCGGCGGCGCGTTGACGATGCGGCGGCGTCGCTTCGCCGGCATCGCCTCCTGAACAGTCGGCCCGGCCCTACGCCCCTACCGAAACCCGGACCGTCATGGGACACACACGGCCCGCCCCCTTCGTGTCGACGAAGACCCTCGCCGTCGTCATGATCACCGGCATCGTTCTGCTGTACACCGGCCTGCGCGGCGAAACGGCTCCCCAGCCGTCCGCCGCGCAGGCCCATGCCGTCTCCGGTCCGCGATCCTCTGCCTCTCCCGGCGGCGCGTCACCGGATCCCGTCCGGCAGACCGCCGGTCCCGCGCCGCCCAACGGCCCGACCGGCTCGCGGTCCCTTTCCGACCCGATCAGATTGCGCATCCCCGCCATCGGCGTGGACACCCCGATGATGGAGCTCGGGCTCGACCCCGACGGCGCGCTCGAAGTGCCACCGGCGGACAACCCCAACCTCGCCGGCTGGTACGCCGACGGCCCCGCCCCCGGTGAGTCCGGCACGGCCGTCGTGGCCGGCCATGTCGACACCCCCACCGGCCGCGCGGTTTTCTACCCTCTGGGTGCCGTCACCCGGGGCAGCACGGTCGAGGTCGTCCGCCGTGACGGGCGGATCGCGCGGTTCGCCGTCCAGGCCGTCGAGGCCTACTCCAAGAGCGAGTTCCCGAGCCGGAAGGTCTACCGCAGTACCGCCCAGCCCCAACTGCGGATCATCACGTGCGGTGGCGGTTACAGCAAGGACACCGGTTACCTCGGCAACGTGGTCGTCTACGCGAGCCTGATCGGCCTCGACTAGCGGCCGATCGCACAAGCGTCTCGCACATGCCATGTACATTGATCCAGATATTCGCAGGTGCCAGCTGAATGGCCGTATCCTGGCGCATATGCAGTCCTACACCATCGGACAGGCGGCTCGTCTGCTCGGCGTCAGTCCCGACACCGCGCGCCGCTGGGCGGATGCCGGCCGGGTCGCGACCCATCGCGACGAGGGCGGACGCCGTCTCATCGACGGCCGCGATCTGGCCGCCTTCTCCGTCGAGCTCGCGCAGAGCGGCAACGACGAGGACGAGGGCTCGTACACCTCGGCACGCAACGCTTTCCCCGGCATCGTCACCGCCGTCAAGCTCGGCGACGTCGCGGCCCAGGTGGAGATCCAGGCGGGGCCCCACCGCCTGGTGTCCCTGCTCACGCGGGAGGCGGTCGAGGAGCTGGGTCTGGAGGTCGGTGTGGAGGCGACCGCCCGGGTGAAATCGACCAGCGTGCACATCGACCGCACCTGACCGGCCGGCCCCGCTCCCCCAACCGGAACGGGCCGCAGATCGCCGACCAACGGCGTCGCCCGTCACCGGCGCGGCTTTCGACCATCCGCCCGGGCGGCAACCGCCGACCGCCTCCCTGCAAGGAGTCCCAGCCATGTCCCTGGCCTTCCGCCCCACACGGCGCGGTGCCGCTGCCGCCGTCGCGGCCGTCGTCCTGACCTGCCCGCTCGCCGCCTGCGGTGGCGGCGGCGACCGGCAGGACCGGGGTGCGACCGGCTCCGGGTCCGGTTCGCACGCGCAGGACGTCGACCTCACTGTGCTTGCCGCGTCCTCGCTCACCGACGTCTTCGAGAAGGCCGGCGCCGCGTACGAGAAGACTCGTCCGGGCACGGAGATCACCTTCTCCTTCGCCGGGTCCCAGGAGCTCGCTGCCCAGGTGCGGCAGGGCGCACCCGCCGACGTCCTGGTCACCGCCGACACCAGGACCATGGACGGGCTGAGGGACGAGACGGCCAAACCCGTGGTCGTCGCCAGGAACCGGCTGGTCATCGCCACCGCGGAGGGCAACCCGGAGAAGATCGCCGAGTTGAAGGACCTCGCGGGCCCGGCGGTCAAGGTGGTCCTCGCCTCCCCCGAGGTCCCGGTCGGCCGGTACAGCCGGCAGATCCTCGACGCCCAGGGCGTGACCGTGCGACCCGTCTCGGAGGAGCCCAGCGTCCGCGCCGTCCTCGGCAAGGTCGAGCTGGGCGAGGCGGACGCGGGCCTCGTCTACAAGACGGATGCCGCGACCGCCACCGACAAGGTCGACTCGGTCGAGATCCCCGACGCGCAGAACGCGATCGCGCGGTACCCGGCCGCCACCCTGAAGACCTCCCGGCACGCGGAGGCGGCCGACGCGTTCGTACGGTGGCTCGCCACCGCCGAGGCGCAGAAGCTCTTCCGGGACGCCGGGTTCCAGCAGCCGTGAAGGACGCGGGTGGGCATCCGGCCGTCGTACCGGGTTCGGTGACGGACGCGGGCCGGCCACCGGTCGCCGTACGTCCGCACAGCGAACCGAGGGACCTCCGATGAAACGCCCCCTGAGCCCCAGCCACAGCCCCCGGACTTCGAGCGAAGCGGAAGGCCGCGACAGCCCCGACGTGGCGGGTGGCCGTGCACCACGGGCAGGCGCGCCGGTCGCACTCGCCGTACCCGCACTGCTCGCCGTCGCCCTTCTGCTGCTGCCGCTCGTCGGCGTACTCGCCCGTACGGAGTGGGGCAGGCTCGGCAGTCACCTGACCAGTCCCGGAACCACGGAGGCGCTGCGCCTCTCGCTGGTGGTCTCGTTCTGGGCGCTCGGCCTGTCGCTCGTCCTGGGGGTGCCACTGGCCTGGCTGCTGGCCCGGGTGGACTTCCCCGGCAAGGTTCTCGTGCGCTCGCTGGTTCTGCTCCCGATGGTGCTGCCACCGACCGTCGGCGGCGTCGCGCTGCTGCTGGCCTTCGGGCGGCGTGGCCTGCTCGGGCCCTGGCTGGAGGACACGTTCGGCGTCACCCTGCCGTTCCACACCTCGGGCGCGGTGCTCGCGGCGACGTTCGTCGCCATGCCGTTCCTGGTGATCAGCCTCGAAGGGGCGCTCGGCGGTCTGCGGCCCCGTTACGAGGAGACCGCCGCGTCCCTGGGGGCCTCGCCGGTACGGGTGTTCTTCACGGTCACGCTGCCGATGGTGATGCCTGGGCTGGTCGCCGGTGCCGCCCTCACCTGGGCCCGGGCACTGGGCGAGTTCGGCGCGACGATCACCTTCGCGGGGAACCTGCCCGGGACCACGCAGACCCTCCCCCTACAGGTCTATCTGCTGCTCCAGGAACAGCCGGACGCGGCGACGTCCGTGTCACTCCTGCTGCTGGCCATCGCCATGGTGGTCCTCGTGGCCCTGCGGGGCCGGTGGGCGGGAACCCCGCGCGGCGGCGACCGGCCCCCCGCGCCTGTCGCACACGGCGCGGAGGCAGCGGGTCCGGAGGCTCCGACGCCCGGCGGAGGCGATCCGGACCTCCTCGTTCCGCAGGAGGGCTGGGCACTGCACGCCGACGTCACGGGCTTCAACCGGCTCACCCTGGACGCCGAACCCGGCACCACCATCGCCGTCGTCGGCCCCAACGGCGCCGGAAAGACCACCCTGTTGCGCGCCCTCCTCGGCCTCACCGCCCGCTCGCACGCCGCGCTGCGGCTCGGCGACAAGGAGGTCTCCCGGCTGCCCCCGCACCGGCGCGGTGTCGCCTGGGTGCCGCAGGACGGCGCACTGTTCCCGCATCTGAACGCGCTCGCCAACACCGCCTACGGGCTGCGCGCCCAGGGTGTGCGCCGCGCCGAGGCGCGGCGCAGCGCCCAGCAGTGGCTGGACCGGCTCGGCGTCGGGCACCTCGCCCACCGCAGGCCCGCGCAGCTCTCGGGCGGACAGGCCCAGCGCGTCGCGCTGGCCCGTGCGCTGGCCGCGCGGCCCCGGCTGCTGCTCCTCGACGAACCGCTCGCCGCGCTCGACCAGACCGCCCGGGCCCGTGTGCGCCACACGCTGCGCACGCACCTCGACGGTTTCGGCGGCGTCTGCCTGATCGTCACGCACGACCCCGTGGAGGCCGTCTCGCTCGCCGACAGGGTGCTCGTGCTCGACGGCGGCCGCGCCCTCCAGGACGCGCCGCCGGCCGAGGTCACCCGGCACCCGCGCTCGCCGTGGGTGGCCCGCATGCTGGGGCGCAACGCGTGGCCCGGCACGGCCTCGGCCCACGGGCTCGACCTGGCCGGGGGCGGCACGCTGGTGGCCGCGGAACCGCTGCCGGCCGGCACCGACGCGCTGGCGGTCATCGCGCCGGAGGCCGTCTCCCTGCACCGGGACAGGCCGGAGGGCAGCCCGCGGAACGTCTGGCCGGGCACCGTGCGCGAGATCACCGTCTCCGGCAGCCGGCTGCGCGTTCTGATCGTCTCGGACCGGGTGCCCGACCTGGTCGCCGAGATCACCCCGCAGGCCGCCGCCGAACTGGGGATCGCGGACGGGGTGTCCGTGTGGACGAGCGTCAAGGCGACGGAAGTGACCACCGTGCCGCGCTGATCGCCGAGGTCGGGAAGGGACCCTCTCCGCAGGCGCGCGAGGCGTCACCGACGGTCATGCCCGTAGGCGCGCGACGGCGTCACGCCGGGTATGCCGACAAGGCGCGCGGCCGTCAACGCGGTGGGCCGTGTCACCCGAGCGGGTTCCTCTGCGGGGGAAGGGAACCGGCTCGGGGGTCCGCTCGTTGGTTCGGTCGGGCAAAGAAATCGTCAAGAGGCGCGGCCCGCGCCGGATTGCGCAGGGGATTTCCATGGGTGTCAGCCTTTCCAAGGGCGGCAACGTCTCGCTCACCAAGGAGGCCCCGGGCCTGACCGCGGTCATCGTGGGTCTCGGCTGGGACGTCCGCACCACCACCGGGACCGACTTCGACCTCGACGCCAGCGCCCTGCTGGTCGATGCGAACGGCAAGGTCCTGACCGACCAGCACTTCGTCTTCTTCAACAACCTCAAGAGCCCCGACGGCTCCGTCGAGCACACCGGTGACAACCTCACGGGTCAGGGCGAGGGCGACGACGAGCAGATCAAGGTCGATCTGGCGGGCGTGGCCGCCGAGGTCGACAAGATCGTGTTCCCGGTCTCGATCCACGAGGGAGAGAGCCGCGGCCAGTCCTTCGGCCAGGTGCGCAACGCCTTCATCCGCGTCGTCAACCAGGCGGGCGGTGCCGAGCTGGCGCGCTACGACCTGAGCGAGGACGCCTCCACGGAGACCGCGATGGTCTTCGGCGAGCTGTACCGCAACGGCGCGGAGTGGAAGTTCCGCGCCGTCGGCCAGGGGTACGCCTCCGGACTGCGCGGCATCGCTCAGGACTTCGGCGTCAGCATCTGAGCCTGCTGGGCTCCGAGCCGTCCTTTATCGCCCTGAGTCGTCCTGAGTCGTTCTGAGCTGCTCCGGCGTTCGGAGTGCGGCCCGCGCCATGGGTCGCACCCGCGCCGGGACGGCGTACGCGGCCGCAGCGGTGCACGGAGCGCTGTACGCGTACGCGTCGGCGGAGGCCCGGGCCGTGTGCTCTGGGCGCCCGCGTCGGCGGAGGCCCGGGCCGTGTGCTCCGGGCCCAGGCGTAGGGGGTGCGGCGCTCGGTGCAGTACGGTCACAGCCGGTGCACCGTGCGACCGATGCGGAGGACGTGATGGCCGGGGACATAGCGCAGCCGTTGCCCGGGCTGGACTTGGTGTGGTCCGGCCGGGTGCCCGAGCACGCGCAGGAGGCCGTGGCACTCGCGCACATGCTGGACGCCGAGGAGGCCGCGCGCCTCGCGGTGTTCCGGCGCCCTGAGGACCGGGACGCCTTTGCCGTCGCGCACGTGACGCTGCGTCGGCTGCTCGGACAGCGGTTGGGGCAGGCGCCGCAGGACGTGTCGATCGTGCGGGAGCCGTGCGCGCACTGCGGCGGGCCGCACGGCCGTCCCTATGTCCCGGGCAGGGCTGTCCACTTCTCCTTGTCGCACACCAGCGGCATGGTGATGATCGCGCTCGCCTCCGTCCCCGTGGGCATCGATGTCGAGATCCTGCCGTCGGCCGGGACCGCCGAGGACGTCGCGACCCAGCTGCACCCCCATGAGCGTGCGGAGCTGGCAGCGCTTCCCGCGGGGGACCGGACCACCGCGTTCGCCCGCTGCTGGACGCGCAAGGAGGCGATGCTCAAAGCGATGGGCGTCGGTCTGAGCGAGGACGTGGCGCTCGCCTACGTGGGCAGCGGTGCCCGACCGGCCGCCCAGGACCTCTGGCTGATCGCCGACCTGCCCGCCGACCCGGGCTATGCGGCGGCAGCCGCCGTGCGCCGTCCGGGAACACTCTAGGGCCGGGGCGGCGGCGCGCCCGGGCCGCCCGCAGGAATCCGAGGCCCGATGCGCCCCTCGATCGAGGGCGCGCTCAGAGGTCCTTCGCCGGCCAGTCCAGCAGGCGCGCGCCGATCGCCGCCGTCTGCAACGTGTACCGGTGCACCGGGTCCGTGGGGTCGGAGCCGGTCAGCCGGTGGATGCGCTGCAGCCGGTAGGTGAGCGCGCGGACGCTCAGGTTCAGCCGGCGGGCGGCCTGCGCCGCCACGCATCCGGCGTCGAAGTAGGCGTGCAGCGTGTCCAGCAGAGGCTGCGCTCCTCCCCTGGCCTGCTGCAACGGCCCCAGGGCGCTGCGCACGAGGTCGGCCATCGCCTCCCGGTCGCGCGCGAGTACGGGGAAGACCAGCAGGTCGGCGGCGTGCAGTACAGGTTCGTCGAGTCCGATGCGGTCGGCGAGGTCGAGGGCGTTCAGGGCCTCCTCGTACGAGCGGACGACACCGCCCGCCCCTTGGTGGGGGCGGCCGATCGCCGCCCGGCCGCCGCCGGTCGCCGCGTACGCCTGCTTGGCGAAGTACCGCACGACCTCCTCCTGGTCGGCGGGGACGACGCAGATCAGCCGTCCCTCCTTTGTGGTCAGCAGGATCCGGCGGTCTCCGAAGCGGCTGAGGAGCGCCGCCTCGACCGTGCGGGTCACCGGGTGCGTGTCGTCATAGGCCTCGGGAGCCTCGGCGACGCCGACCGCGTGCGCGTGGGCGAGCCGCAGCCCGAACCGCTCGGCACGCTGCGCCAGCCGGCCCGGGTCGCTGCGCCCGTACAGCAGGTCGTCGACGAACTCCCGCCGGGCCGCCTCCTCTTTGCGCACGGCCAGCCGCTGCGCCCGCTCGTACCCGCCCGCGAACGCGTCGACCGCCTGCTCGACCGCGGCCAGCACGCTTTCGGGCGACGTGGTCGAGGGCCAGGCGGTGCGCGTCTTCGCCAAGTACTGGATGACCAGCGGTCGCAGACCGTGTCCGGCCTCCGCGGCCTGTTCACCGAGGGCGCGCCGTCCGTCGAGTTCGTCGCGGGTGAGCCGGCGTCCGGTCCGGCCGACCTCCGCAAGAATCTCGGCGTACCCGGCGACGTACGCGTCCGGTGTCTCCGTCGTGCCCAAGTCGGCTCCCCCCGCTCGGCGTTGTCCTGCCCAGGGCCTCCCGCTGCGGCCCTCTCCCCCACGCCGTACCGCACGCGCCGCTCCTGCGCGTGCGGCGGAGGGCTCGCCTCCGGCGGCCCGGCATCAGGAACGCGTCAAGACTGCCGGAATCCGGAAATGCGAGCAAGCTCGCGATGCTGTCACCATGGGGTCGCGCCGGAGCCGAGGGATGCGCCGGATGCTGTGAATCGGCAACGGGCGAACGGGGTCGCGCCGGTGAACGAGTTCGTCGCGGCCGCGGTCGCCTTTCCCACCGTGTTCTTCAGCGCCGCTCTCGTCGTGGTCGTCGCCTTCTGGGTGCTGGTGCTGTGCCGAGCCGCCGCTCACGACATGTTCGACTCCGACGTGGAGCTCCCGGGCGGCGTCGCCGGGCTCGGCGGCGTGCCGGTCGCCGTCGTCGTGTCCCTGCTGGTCGCTGTCGCATGGTGCACCAGCCTCGCCGGCTCGGTGCCGCTGCGCCGCTCCGGCCTGACCGGCGTCCCGTACGCCGCCCTCGCCTGCGCGGTCCTCGCCGCCGCCGCGCTGGTCGCCTGGGCCGTCACGCGACGGCTGGTCGGGGTGCTGGCGAAGCTCTTCCCCGACGAACCCGGGCCGTCTCGGCAGGACTTCGTCGGCATGACGTGCACCGTCCGCACCGGACGGGTGGACACGCGCATCGGCCAGGCGGAGGTCACCGCACATGACGGCTCCACCGCCGTCGTACAGGTCAGACAGCTCGGCCCCCGGAACGGGAAGGAGACCGGCACCGTCGAGGAGCCGCTGACTCCGGGCGCGACCGGGCTCCTCTACGCGTACGACGAGGCGGGCGAGTTCTTCTGGGTCACCCCGTACGCGCCGTTCGGCGAACGGCCCGGCGTCGACCGCTCGACCGCGGCCTGAGACGCTTCCTGCCCGGAACGGTGGGGCGGCCCGCACCCGCCACGCCGCGCCGCCGGTCGGGCCGGAGTGAAGCCGTGCGCGGCCGCTGCCCCTTCGGCAGCGGCGTGACACCAGCCGGGCGGGGAGGTTCCGGTGGGCGGCGAGGGTGATCCCCTCGGGATCGGCCGACTTGATTGTCAGGTACGCACAGAAGTTGTCCACAGGCTGAGGAGAGTGTCGGCGGTTTCCGGTTTGATGGGTGCATGGACGACGCACTCAGTACACCCGACATGCCCGGCATGCCCGACTGGGAGAAGCGCTTCCGGGCGCCCCGTGTCTCTCTCCCCGACTGGGCCGAGGACGCCCCCGACCGCTCCCTTTTCGTCTCCAACGCGACGGGGACGTACGAGCTGTATGCGTGGGACCGCGCCACGGGCACCCAGCGGCAGGTCACCGACCGGCCGAACGGCACCACCGACGGCGTGCTCACGCCGGACGGCGAGGCCGTCTGGTGGTTCTCGGACACCGACGGCGACGAGTTCGGGGTCTGGATGCGGCAGCCGTTCGGCGGCGGGGAGGACGTGCCCGCCGCGCCCGGTCTTGAGCCCTCCTATGCGGCCGGGCTCGCCATAGGCCGCGACGGCACCGCCGTGATCGGCCGCTCGACGGACGAGGACGGCTCGACCGTCCACGTCGTGCGGCCGGGCACGGAGCACGTGGAGATCTACCGGCACCGGGAGTCGGCGGGCGTCGGCGACCTCTCCCACGACGGGACGCTCCTCGCCATCGAGCACACCGAGCACGGGGACGCGATGCACTCCGCGCTGCGGGTGCTGAAGCTGGACGGCGAAGTGGTGGCGGAGCTCGACGACACCGAGAACGGCACGGCGGAGCTCGGCCTCGAGGTGCTCGGCTTCGCACCGGTCGACGGCGACACCCGGCTGCTCGTCGGTCACCAGCGGCGGGGACGCTGGGAGCCGATGATCTGGGACGTGATGACCGGTGAGCAGACCGGCCTCGCGATCGACCTCCCGGGCGATGTGAACGCCGAGTGGTACCCGGACGGCTCGGCCCTTCTCGTCACGCACGACTTCGAGGCGCGCGGCGAGCTGTGGCGCTACGACCTCGCCGCGCACGAGCTGACGCGGATCGAGACGCCCGCCGGTTCGGTCTCGGGCGCCACCGCCCGCCCCGACCGCACCGTCGAATACCTGTGGTCGTCCGCCGCCCGGGCGCCGCAGGTCCGCTCGACGAAGGGTGGCGTGGTGCTCGACCCGCCGGGGATGAAGGCGCCGTCCTCGGTCCCTGTCGAGGACGCCTGGGTGGAGGGCCCCGGCGGCCGCATCCACGCCCTGGTCCAGAAGCCGGCCGGCGCGAGCGGCCCGCTGCCGACGGTCTTCGAGATCCACGGCGGCCCGACCTGGCACGACAGCGACGCCTTCGCCGCGGGCCCGGCGGCCTGGATCGACCACGGGTACGCGGTGGTCCGCGTCAACTACCGCGGCTCGACCGGCTACGGGAGGGAGTGGACGGACGCGCTCAGGCACCGTGTGGGGCTGATCGAGCTGGAGGACATCGCGGCGGTCCGCGAGTGGGCGGTCTCCTCGGGTCTCGCCGACCCGGACAAGCTCGTGCTCGCGGGCGGATCGTGGGGCGGTTACCTGACGCTGCTCGGGCTCGGCACCCAGCCGGACGCCTGGGCCGTCGGTCTGGCCGCGGTGCCGGTCGCGGACTACGTCACGGCCTACCACGACGAGATGGAGGCCCTGAAGGCCATGGACCGCACACTCCTGGGCGGCACCCCGGAGGAGGTGCCGGAGCGTTTCGAGGCGTCGTCCCCGCTGACGTACGTCGACGCGGTCCGCGCGCCGGTCTACATCTCGGCGGGGGTCAACGATCCGCGCTGCCCGATCCGCCAGGTGGAGAACTACGTGGACCGCCTCGCGGCCCGCGGCGCGGTCCACGAGGTGTACCGGTACGACGCGGGGCACGGATCGCTCGTGGTGGAGGAGCGCATCAAGCAGGTGCGCCTGGAGATCGCCTTCGCGGACCGGCACCTGAACGGGGGTGAGGCGCAGGCTGACGGACGGTAGGCCCGGCAGGTCGTCCGGACGCTGGGCCAGGGCAGGCCGGCGGACGCTGGGCCGCATCAGGACGTGTGACGGCGGTCGGGCGGACAGCAGGCCGGTGGCGCTGGGCCACCGGGGGCGGTCGACGGCAGGCCGCGGTGGACCGGCGGACGGCCCGAGGTCCGGCCCCGGGACGAGGGAGCGCGGGCACATTCCGTACCGTGGAGGCGTGTACCGATTCCTGCTGACGCCCCGCTGGTGGGGGATCAACGTCTTCGTCCTGCTGGCGATCCCGTTCTGCGTCTTCATGGGCTCCTGGCAGCTGGGCAGGTTCGAGGACCGCGTCGACAGCCACCGGGAGGCCGAGCGGCGGCCCGGTCAGCAGGAGCGGCTCGCGGCGGCCCCCCTCGACGAGCTGCTGCCCGTCGACAAGGAGACGTCGGGACGGCAGGCGACGGCGACGGGCCGGTACGGGGAGCAGTTCCTCGTTCCGGACCGTGAGCTGGACGGCAGGCGGGGCGCGTACGTGCTGACGCTGCTGCGGACGGAGAGCGGCAAGACGCTGCCGGTGGTCCGCGGCTGGCTGGCCGAGGGCGAGCGCGCGCCGGCGGCTCCTTCCGGCGTGGTGACGGTGACGGGCGCACTGCAGGCGTCCGAGACCGTGGGCACCGACGGGGTGCATGCGGCGGGTGGCCTGCCGCGCGGCCAGCTCGGCATGATCAGCGCGGCGTCGCTGGTGAACCTGGTGCCGGACGACGTGTACGACGCGTGGGTCACGCTGACGAAGGCGGACAGCGGCCTGACGGCGGTGCCGGCGTCGGCCCCGCAGAACAGCGGCCTGGACCTGAAGGCGTTCCAGAACCTGGGCTACACCGGGGAGTGGTTCGTGTTCGCGGGCTTCGTGCTGTTCATGTGGTTCCGCCTGGTCCGCCGTGAGGCGGAGGCGGCACGCGACCGCGAACTCGGGCTGCCCGAGATGTCCTAGCCCGGGTCCGGCCACGCCCGGCGGCGCCCTGGCGCCCTGAGGCACGGCTGCTGCGCGACCCCAGGGGTGGGGCACGCCCATGGCCCCGGATTGGGCGCAGCGCCCCGCCCATCACCGGCGCGGCCGCTCACAGCATCGGCGCCGCGCGCCCGCGCGGACGGTCACTGGCCCGGGAGCAGGCCCGTGCGGTAGATCGTGCCGGCGCAGGCGTTGGTGATCGTCGCCTGGGCGTTCGGGGAGCCCGCCTCCGCGATGTGGGTGACCGTCACGCTGCCGTCCTGCGTGCCTCCGTCCTCGGAGGCCAGCTGGGTCTCGGTGTTGTTCTCCGCCGAGGTGCCCTCGCTCGTGCCCGTGCCGGCCGATCCGCCGTCCGTGGGCGACGGGTCGGGCGAGGCGGTGCTGGGGCAGGTGTCGGACGGCACCCAGGCGAACTTCACCTCGTAGGCGGACGACGGCTTCAGCAGCAGCGACGGCTGCTCCGCCGACGGATCGGGCAGGCCGCCCGCCGCGTCGCCCGAGGTGTGCGCGACCACGCTGATGCGGGCCTGGTCGGCCGCGCCCGCGGTCTGGAAGACGACGGTGCCGCCTCCGCCGACCGTGCAGTCCGACGCGGAGACATTGGCGACGCGGAAGGTGCCGTAGACCTTGCCGTCGGGGTCCGGCGGATTCGTCTCCGCCGAGAGGACCCCGAGGTCGGCGCCGCCGCACACCGGCACGGTGTCGCCCGCGCTGCCCGGCGGCACCGGCGCGCCCGAGGCGCCGTCGCCCGCGCCCGCGCCCGGCTCTTCGCCCGGTGCCGCGCTGGTGGGGTCCTTGACCTCGGGGTCCTGGCCAGCGCCCTTCGAGGGGGCCAGCGGGTCCTTGTCCCCGCCGGTCGCGCCCGGCTCGTTGCCCGTGCCGCCCTGGGCCTGCTCGCCGTGCCCGGCGTTGACCGGGTTGGCCTGGTCCACGCCGCCGGAGTTCGCGACGTGGACGAAGGCGGGCACCGCGGTGCCGATCAGCAGCACCGCCGCCGCGGCGCCGACGAGCGCCTGGCGCTTGCGGGCGCGCCGCGCCGGGACCGCCCGGCGCAGATGGTCGAGCGCGCCTTCGGAGGGCTCGAGGTCCTCGACGACGCCGTGCAGCATTCTGCGCAGGGCTTCCTCGTCCCCGCCCAGACCCGCACCCGGTCCCTCTCCGAGGCCCGCGAACAGGTCCTCGTCGGGGCCCGTGCCAAGGCCGCCCAGTTCGTTCTCCGGCCTGTTGCTCACTTTTCCGTTCCCAGTCCGGTCGTCAAACGGCCCGTCCGGCCCGTACTGCTCAAACCTGTCGCCGTGCGTGCTCATGCCGTGGCCTCCATGGCGACGCGCAGCGCCGCGATGCCCCGGGAGCCGTACGCCTTCACCGAGCCGAGGGAGACCCCCAGCGTCTCGGCCACCTGCGCCTCGGTCATGTCGGCGAAGTACCGCAGGACCAGCACCTCGCGCTGGCGCCGCTGCAGCCCCCGCATCGCCTTGATCAGCGCGTCCCGCTCCAGCTGGTCGTACGCGCCCTCCTCCGCGCTCGCCATGTCGGGCATCGGCTTGGAGAGCAGCTTCAGGCCGAGGATGCGGCGGCGCAGCGCGGAGCGGGAGAGGTTGACGACGGTCTGGCGCAGATAGGCGAGGGTCTTCTCGGGGTCCCGTACGCGCGAGCGCGCGGAGTGGACCCGGATGAACGCCTCCTGGACGACGTCCTCGCAGGACGCGGTGTCGTCCAGGAGCAGAGCGGCGAGACCCAGCAACGACCGGTAGTGGGCGCGGTAGGTCTCGGTGAGGTGATCGACGGTCGTGCCGGCGGCCATGGCGTCGTCAGCGCCCTGCCGCGGAGCCGGGATCCGCGTGGTCCGCGGTGCGGGCATGGGTGCGATCACCGGCATGCCGCCGGCCGAACGGGGTCTGCGGAGCGGGCGCACCGAAGCGCCGCGGACCGGAACCACCCCTGCGATGTCGAGAACCTCTGCCACGCCTGTTGGACACGCTTCCCCCCGTCAGGGTTGTACGCGTACGCCACCGCTTTTGGCGGTGAAACAAATGCCCTCATGCGCACTCGCTCATCCCCAATGCCCCATTTTTACGGCACCGTTCCGAGGCGACCGCAAAGACGCTTCCCCCCAACTGCCGGTTGCAGCAAGGAGGGAAGCGAATGATCGAACAGGCTCACGCCCCAGCTCAAGTGGTACAGACCTTGAAAGTTCACAGGGCACGGACATCCTACAAAGCCGCACGGACAATCCGTTCCCATTATCGGTTCGGTCGTCTGCGGCCGGTCCCCGGCCCCCGGGCTCAGAGCTCGGCAGCCACCGTCTCCGCGATCTGCGCGGAGTTCAGCGCGGCTCCCTTGCGCAGGTTGTCGCCGCACACGAAGAGCTCCAGCGCCGACGGGTCGTCGGGTGCGCGGCGCACCCGCCCCACCCACGTCGGATCGGTGCCCACCACGTCGGCGGGCGTCGGGAAGTCGCCCGCGTGAGGGTCGTCGTAGAGCACGACGCCCGGCGAGGTCGCCAGGATCTCGTGCGCCCGGTCCACCGTGACCTCGTTCTCGAAGCGCGCGTGCACCACCAGGGAGTGCGTGGTCAGCACGGGTACACGGACGAACGTCGCCGAGACCTTCAGCGACGGCAGGTCCAGGATCTTGCGGGTCTCGGCACGCAGCCCCAGCTCCTCGGACGACCAGCCGCCCTCGCGCGGCTCACCGGTCCAGGGCACGACGTTCAGCGCGAGCGGCGCGGGCAGCGGGCCGAGGCCGTCGTCGCCCACCGCACGACGTACGTCGCCGGGCCCCGTGCCCAGCTCCGTGCCGGCCACGAGGGACAGCTGAGCACGCAGGGCGTCCACCGCGTCCCGCCCGGCGCCGCTTGCGGCCTGGTACGAGGACACCACCAGTTCCTGCAGGCCGAACTCGGCGTGCAGCGCCCCCACCGCGGGCGCCAGCGTCAGCGTGGTGTCGTGGGGGCTGGCGACGATGCCGCGCGGCCGCACCCGTACGCAGTGCGGATTGACCTCGGGCACGACGAGCGGGACATCCGGGTCCATGCGGAAGGCCGGGGAGTTGTCCACGACCACCGCGCCCTTGGCGACGGCGACCGGCGCCCACCGCTCGGACACCTCGCCCGGTACGAGGAACACCGCGACGTCGATGCCGTCGAAGACCTCCTCGCCGAGCGGTACGACCTCGCACTCCTCCCCGCGCACGGCCAGCTTGCGGCCGGCCGAGCGCGGGGAGGCGGCGAGTCGGATCTCGCCCCAGATGTCGGCGTGCTGCGACAGGATCCGGAGCATCACCGCACCGACGGCTCCGGTCGCTCCCACGACCGCGAGCGCCGGTTTGGGCTTCATCGCCCTGTGCCTCCGTAGACGACCGCCTCGTCGGAGTCGGAGTCGAGCCCGAAGGCGGTGTGCACGGCGCGCACGGCCTCGTTGACGTCGTCGGCGCGGGTGACCACCGAGATGCGGATCTCGGAGGTCGAGATCAGCTCGATGTTCACGCCCGCGTCGGACAGCGCCTCGAAGAAGGACGCGGTCACACCGGGGTTCGTCTTCATACCGGCGCCGACCAGGGAGATCTTGCCGATCTGGTCGTCGTAGCGCAGGGAGTCGAAGCCGATCGCCGACTTCTGCTTCTCCAGCGCGGCCATGGCCTTCGCGCCGTCGGTCTTCGGCAGGGTGAAGGAGATGTCCGTCAGCGCCGTGGTGGCCGCCGAGACGTTCTGCACGACCATGTCGATGTTGATCTCGGCATCGGCGATGGCACGGAAGATGGCCGCGGCCTCGCCCGGCTTGTCCGGGACGCCGACGACGGTGACCTTGGCCTCGGAGACGTCGTGGGCGACTCCGGAGATGATGGCGTGCTCCACCTTCTGATCCCCTTGCGGTTCGTTGCTGACCCAGGTGCCGCGCAGTCCGGAGAAGGACGAGCGCACATGGATCGGGATGTTGTAACGGCGTGCGTACTCGACGCACCGGTGCAGCAGCACCTTGGAGCCGGAGGCGGCGAGCTCCAGCATGTCCTCGGAGGAGATCCAGTCGATCTTCCGGGCCTTCTTGACGACCCGCGGGTCGGCGGTGAAGACGCCGTCGACGTCGGTGTAGATCTCGCAGACCTCGGCGTCCAGCGCGGCGGCCAGCGCCACCGCCGTGGTGTCGGACCCGCCACGCCCCAGCGTGGTGATGTCCTTCTTGTCCTGGGACACACCCTGGAAGCCGGCGACGATGGCGATGTTGCCCTCGTCGAGCGCCGTGCGGATCCGGCCCGGCGTCACATCGATGATGCGCGCTTTGTTGTGGACCGAGTCGGTGATGACGCCTGCCTGGCTGCCGGTGAACGACTGGGCCTCGTGGCCCAGGTTTTTGATCGCCATGGCCAGCAGGGCCATGGAGATCCGCTCTCCTGCGGTCAGCAGCATGTCGAACTCACGCCCGGCAGGGATCGGAGATACCTGCTCGGCGAGATCGATCAGCTCGTCCGTCGTGTCACCCATCGCCGACACCACGACGACCACCTGGTGGCCGTCCTTCTTGGCATCGACGATTCGCTTGGCGACCCGCTTGATGCCTTCGGCATCGGCAACGGAGGAGCCTCCGTACTTCTGCACGACAAGGCCCACGTGCGCTCCTCGCTCGGTCTTCTGCAGTCACTACTGCGGTCGGCTCAGTCTATCGAGCGGCCGCGACACGACCCTGTGATGTCACATGGTGAGATGTCCCGCTCACTAGGTGATCATCCAGGAAGGGGCCAGGGACGTTCGCGGCCGCTCGGATGGCTGCTGCCCAGGGGACGGCGGCGTACGCGGGATGTGGCCCGCCTCACAGCCGGGCGGCACGAGCGAGGAGCCCACCGGACGTCAGCGCGCCCGGCGCAGCCCCAGCGGGGCGGCGATCTCCTCCACCATCACCTTGCCGGCCTCCTCGGCCAGCAGCTCCTCCGCGAGGTCCTCGTCGGTGTCCAGGCCGTCCAGCTCGGCAAGCGGCTGGTCGAGGCGGACGTGGGCCACGAGGGACTGGAGGGCGCGCAGGGTGGCGGAGGCGGTCGGGCCCCAGTTGGAGAAGTACGAGAACTGCCACCACCACAGCGCCTCCGTGGTGCGGCCCGCGCGGTAGTGGGCGAGGCCGTGGCGCAGGTCGGTGACGATGTCCGCGAGGCTGTCGGAGATCCGCGAGGGCACCGGGGCCTTGCGGGGCTCGTACGGGTCGAAGACCTCGGAGAAGACGTCCACCGGGTCGAGGAGCACGGCGAAGCGCTCGCGCAGCTCGTCGACGTCCTGGTCGGGACCGGTGTCCGGCTCGTACCGCTCGTCCGGGAGGATGTCCTCGTGCGCGCCCAGGCGGCCTCCGGTCAGCAGCAGCTGGGACACCTCCAGCAGCAGGAACGGGACCGCGCTGTCCGGCTCGTCGCCCTTCGCGACCTCGGTCGTCGCCACGATGAAGGATTCGATCGAGTCGGCGATCTGGACCGCGAAGTCGTCCGGGTCCTGACCTACAGCGTGCAGCATGGCGTCAGACATCGAGCAGTCGTCTCCCCTCGAAGGCACGCCCGAGGGTGACCTCGTCGGCGTATTCCAAGTCTCCCCCCACCGGGAGGCCGCTGGCCAGCCGCGTGACCTTGAGTCCCATCGGCTTCACCATGCGTGCGAGATAGGTGGCCGTCGCCTCGCCCTCGAGATTGGGGTCCGTGGCGAGGATCAGCTCGGTGACCGTGCCGTCCGCGAGACGGGCCAGCAGCTCGCGGATGCGCAGGTCGTCCGGGCCCACACCCTCGATGGGGCTGATGGCGCCGCCCAGAACGTGGTACCGGCCGCGGAACTCACGCGTCCGCTCGATCGCGACGACGTCCTTCGGCTCCTCCACGACGCAGATGACGGCCTGGTCGCGGCGGGGGTCACGGCAGATGTTGCACTGCTCCTGCTGTGCGACGTTGCCGCACACGGCGCAGAAGCGCACCTTGTCCTTCACCTCCAGCAGCGCGTGCGCGAGCCGGCGGACGTCGGTCGGCTCCGCCTGGAGGATGTGGAAGGCGATCCGCTGCGCGCTCTTGGGACCGACGCCGGGCAGCCTGCCCAGTTCGTCGATGAGGTCCTGAACCACGCCTTCGTACAACGGAACGCCTTTCCTTGCGTGCTTGCTGCTTACGGTAGTTGGTGAATATGACGCTTAGAAGGTCCTGACGGGACCGGCGCGAAAAGCCGGGGTCAGAACGGCAGGCCCGGCATGCCGCCGAGGCCCTGCGCGAGTGGTCCGAGCTTGTCCTGCTGGAGCTGCTGGGCGTTCTCGTTGGCGGCCTGGACGGCGGCGACGACGAGGTCCGCGAGGGTCTCGGTGTCCTCCGGGTCGACGGCCTTCGGGTCGATGACGAGGTTGCGCAGCTCGCCGGAGCCTGTGACGGTGGCCTTCACCAGACCGCCGCCCGCCTGGCCCTCGACCTCGGTCTGCGCCAACTCCTCCTGCGCCCGGGCGAGATCCTGCTGCATCTTCTGGGCCTGCTGGAGCAACTGCTGCATGTTGGGCTGGCCACCACCGGGAATCACGGTCACTCCTGTCCGTACGTTGCTTCGATACGGCCGAGCCTACGTGGTCACCGGGCGCGATGCCCCACCTGGAGGTGACCAACTCTTTCGAGTGAGAGCCACGGGCCCCGACCAGGATCCGCTACCTGATCAAGGCCCCCGTGCGGGCGGAAATACGGGCATCGAGGGCGCACAGCCCACCATTCGGCGGTATGAAGGGCGTGCGCATTCGCGGGCCCATCAGAACGAACGCGCGCACCGTACGTCACACGGTGTAACGTCAGCACCTTTTGAGCACCTTTTCAGCGAAGCCGCTGAAGCCGTAGAGGGTAGAGGAGCGCACCGGTGAGCCAGCCGGAGATGCAGCCCGGGGGGCCGGCCCGGGAGGAGGGCGGCACCGCGCCGCTGGGTGATCTGACCGGACGAGCGTTCCCGCTCGGCGACTGGGGGGAGCCCGCGGTCCGCCTCGACGAGCTCTACCGGTGGGTGGAGGCCGACGCCCTGCGGACGGCTGAGTGGTACCTCGCGGACCGAGCCCGCAAGCGCCGCTGGGCCCGGCTGCTGCGCCTCGGTACGGCGCTGGGCGCCATCACCGGGGCGGCCCTGCCGATGCTGGACCTGACGGGCGCGGTGGCCGGGGCCGCCCCCTGGGGGTACGTCTCCCTGCTGTTCGCCGCGGCCTGCGTGGCCTGTGACCGGTACTTCGGCCTCACCGCGGGCTGGATGCGCGACGTCGCCACGGCCCAGGCGGTGCAGCACCGCCTGCAGTCGCTGCAGTTCGACTGGGCGTCCGAGAGTGTGCGGGAGGTGCTGGGCCCGACGGAGGGCACGGCGAGCGAGGCGGCCGAGCGCTGCCTGGGGGTGCTGCGCCGCTTCTCCGAGGACGTCTCGGAACTGGTCCGTACGGAGACGGCGGACTGGATGACCGCCTTCCGCGCGGGCCCGGCGCCGCTGCGGCTGACGACCCACTCCCCCGCCCGCCCCGAGGCGGGCCCCCCGCCGCAGTCCGCGGGCGTGATCCAGGGCCGCTTCCCGCTGCCTCCGGGCACCCGCCCGAACATGCCCCGGCAGCGGCCCCCGGAGCCGCCGCGCTGAGGCCCGCACGGGGCCGGCCGCCCGGCGGCATGCGGGCAGCACGGGCCCCGGGGGGCGTCGTCCGTCAGTCGAGGTTCAGCACCGCGGCCGCCTGGTCGGCCATCGCGGCCTCGCCCGCCGCGTTCGGGTGCACCGGAACCACGTTGGTGCCGAACAGGAGCGGTTCGACCCAGCGCGTGCCCCTCGGGCTGCAGGCGTCGTGGCCCTTCGACACCTCGGCCATGTCGACGAAGGTGGCACCGGCCTCGCCGGCGGCCTTCTCGACGGCCGCGTTCAGGTCCGTCTGCATCTGGTGCAGGTAGGGCACGTCGCCCTTGGCGACCGGCATCTTGAGGAAGCAGCCGGGGACGGCCCGCTCGGGCAGGATCCACGGATAGCCGAGGATCGCGACCTCCGCCTTCGGCGACCTGGCCCTGATCTGGTTCAGTGCCGTCCTGATCGCGGGATACGTCTTCTCGGCGATGTCGTCGGAGAAGCTGCTGCCGTAGGCGTCCTTGCACGGGCTGCCCTGGCCGGCCGTGAGCGCGCCCAGGGTGCCGCAGGCGAGGATGGCGCTGATGAAGGTGTTGTTGTCGTTGCCGCCGATGGTCAGCGTGACGAGGTCGGTGTCGCTCCCGAGCGCGTCGAACTGCGGGGCGACACCCGGGTACTGGGCCTGGGTGAAGTGCTCGGTCTTCGCGGCGCCACAGGTGACGTCCGTGAGGTTCGCGCCCGTCCGGGCGGCGAGCAGGCGCGGGTAGTTCCTGGTGGTGCGGAAACACAGGGGGGATGCGGCCGGGTCGAGCGGGAGGACGCCCGAACCGGCGCTGTAACTGTCCCCGAGGGCGACGTAGTTCATCGGTTCGGCGGTGGCCCGGGCGGGGGCGGCGGTCCCCAGCCCGAGTGCGGCGGTCCCGGCGGCCGCGAGGACCACCGACAGGGCTCTGTTCTTGGCGCGGAACGGCATGGGGGGCGGCTCCTTCAGGCGAATGGTGCGGCTCTGGCATGCTCCGGCGCTCCGGGCGCCGGTTCGCGGAGCCACGACCTGTTCGCCGGGGCGCGTTCACCCGATCGGTGCGAGAAGCGTAGGAGGGCCCCGGGCCCGCCGCCCCTGTGACGGAATCCCAACCCTTGACACTTTTTTCGTGAGCCGTCACCAACGCCCGCCGCGCGATGTGTGCTTGCCGCCACGTGCGACGGCTCCGGGGCGCGTGCCCCGGAGCCGTCGTGTGCGATGCCGTCGTCGGCCGGTGAATCCCCTCAGCGCCTGCGGCCGGATGTCAGCGCCCGCGTCAGGACCGGCGGGAGCAGGTCCCGGGCCAGACGGCGGGCAAGGGAGCGGCGGGCGGGAGGAGCCGCCGGGGACGGTGCGGGAGCGGGCGGCGGGGTGACGGGCTCCGGCTCGGGGGCGGGCTGCGGGAGCGGCTCGTTGCGCGAGACCGGCGGGGCCGGCGGCTGCGCCTTGGGACCCTTGATACGGATCAGGGGCAAGCCCGCGACCTCCTCCACCCCGTGCCACACGTCCGTCCGGGTCGCCAGGAACTCCAGCAGCTCCTCGGTGAACGGGGCCGGGTCGCCCCATGTCCCGTACAGCTTGCTGCCCGTGATCACGATCGGCTTGAGGCCGGTCGTCGGCACCGCGCCCCACACCGCAGCCGAGACGCCCGGACAGTGCTCGGCCCGGAAGTCGTCGAAGGCCACGATCCCGTCGGGGAGCAGGAGTTCGCGCGCCGCGGCCACGTCGCCGTGGACGTGCTCGTACAGGTGGGACGCGTCGACGTGGACGAAGCGGCAGGTGGCCGCCGCGACGCGGGAGGTGATGACGGACGTCGGCGCCTGCACCACCGTGGGCAGTTCGTCGTGGAAGGAGAGGTAGTTGGCCTCGAAGGCCCGGCGCGTCAAGGTCGCGTACGAGCGGTCCATCTCCGCGCTGTTGGGGTCGTCCGGCGCCTCGGAGTCGAACAGGTCGCAGACGGTGAAGGTCTCTCCTTCCCGCAGATAGCCCCCGAGGAAGATCGCGCTCTTGCCCATGTAGGCGCCGAGCTCCAGAAGGTCACCCTTCACGTCCGTGGCTCTCTGACGGGTCAGGAACCAGTCGAAGATCAGCTGATCGACCGGCCAGAACCAGCCCTTGACGTCCGCGAACCGCTCCGGCCTGGGAAGTTCTTCCGCGGCCGTCCCCTCGGCGGGGGTACTTGTCTGCGACATGTCCCGGTCCTACAGCGGAAAGGTGTCCGGTATCCGTCCGCCACGTGTCCGGCGTCTGTCGGGCGCGTGTGCGGCACCTCCCCTCCGGGGCGCGACGCGGACCTCGGCGACGTCCGCGTCAGCTGAAGATGATCATCGAGCCCTGCCCGAGGCTCCGTGTCGCCGCCGCGTGCAGCCCCAGCCACACGTGCCGCTCCCGCGCGAACGGACTCTCGTCGTACGGGATCGGACCGGCGGGCTCCTCCAGGGCGGTGGGACGCTCCGGCGGCTCCGGTGCGGCCGGCGGGTTCGCCGGGTCGATGCCGATCGCGGGGGCCACGTACTCCAGTTCGCGCAGAAGACCCTGAGTGGAGCCCAACGGACCGCCACCCTCGAGAAGTTCGTCGTTGAACAGCGGCGCGGGGAAGTCCACCGGGACGTACGCGCCCGCGTGGTCGTAGTGCCACACCAGGTGCGACTGCTGCGCCGTCGACTCGAACATCTCCAGCAACTGCTCGTAGTCGCCGCCGAGTTCGTCGACCGGCGTCACCGCGAGACCGCACAGCTGAAGCAGGTAGGCGCGCCGCAGGAAGTGCAGCGCGTCGTAGTCGAATCCGGCGACCGGTGCGACGTCGCCCGACAGGCCCGGCATGTAGGCGAAGACGGGCACGGTGGGCAGACCGGCGCCGGTCAGGGCCTTGTCGTAGGAGGCGATCTCTTCGGCGAAGGGGTTGTCGGGGCTGTGGCACAGCACGTCGACAAGGGGGACCAGCCACAGGTCACAGGCCAAGGGAAGGCTCGCTCTCAGCGGTTCGGACGGGTTCTCCCCCTGGCTTCGCCAGGAGGGCGGTGGGTCGCGGACGGTGGCCGGGACAGCGTAATGCCGTGCGGAGGACCGGCGAAGAGGGCCCTCATCGCGTACCGCCTTCCGCCCCCACGTCCCATACCCATACCCCGGCCACGCGCTCTCCCGGCCTGCCCAGCAGTTTCGTGACCGTCTCGTAGAGCGCCTGCTCGTGGTACTGCGGCGGCAGCACCACCACGCCGGCCTTCCAGGCGGCGAGGTCCGCGCGGGCCTGCGCCTGCCAGTTGGGGCCGATCACGGGGACCCGTCCGGTGTTGCGGACGTCGGAGAGCAGGTTGGAGGTGTGGCGGGGTGTCGCACCGTAGATCCCGATGCGGTCGGGGCCCCACGGGCCGTTGAAGTAGCCGCCGGCGAGCGGGAATCCGAGGCCGTTCGCCGACTGCCAGTGCAGGGCGTCCGCGCTGCCCGGCGTCGGCAGCGGCACGGTGACCAGCGACTCGCCCTCGCCGAGGTAGGAGCGGTACGCGCCGTGGGTGATGAAGCCCGGCACCTCCGCCCGCTCCCGTACCGGGTAGGGGGTCGGGAGCACCGGGATCAGCGCCGCCGCCAGCGCCGCGAAGCCCGCTGCCCGCAGGCCCCGGGAGCGGTTCTCCGCCGCCGCGAGACGGTCGGCGGCGAGCGCGAGCAGCATGCCGAGCACGGGCGCGCACACCATCGCCACCCGCGACTCGATGACCGACTCGAACAGCGGCTGGTGCGCGAGCGCCCGCCACGGCCCGGTCAGCACGATGTCCGTGTACGGGATGCGGAACTTCGGTCCGAGCGACAGGAAGGCGGCGGCCACCGCCGTGAACGCCAGCGCCTTCACCACCGCCAGCCGCCACCACTGGATCACCAGTGCGGCGCTCAGCGCGATCAGCGGCCAGCCGAAGAAGGCGTTCTGCTCGGTGCGGTTCATCGCGAGCGGATCGGCGCCCGCGTCCGAGCCGAGCAGGGCACGACCCGAGAACTGCAGGAACGCGAGCGGGCTGTTGCCCGCGTTGTCGCCGTGCAGCACGCTCTTGTAGCTCTGCGGCCCGAAGAACTGCCAGCCGAGCGGGAACGCCACCAGCGGCAGGCACACCAGCAGCGCGATCCCGAGCCCGCGCAGCAGCGGCCGCCACGCCGCCCGGGCCACGTCGCGCCGCGCGAGCGCGTACGACAGGGCGAACAGCAGCATGCCGACGGCGGCGAGCAGCAGCGGCTCCTCGCCGAGGAAGATCTGGTACGTCGCGAACAGGCCGAGCAGCACGCCGTCGCGGACCACGTTCCGGCCCTCGCACAGCCGCAGCGCCCGGTCGACGATCAGCGGCAGCATGAACAGGACGAGGAAGTTCGGGTGTGCGTTCCCGTGCGAGATCATCGGCGGCGCGAAGGCGGCGAAGCCGCCGCCGAGCGCGGCGGCGGCTCTGTTGCGGACGAGCCGCCGGGCGATCAGCCAGTACCAGGAGACGGCGGTCGCGGTCAGGCCGAGGGTGAGGACGAGCGCCCAGGTGACGGTCGGCCCGAAGGCCAGCGTGACGGGGGTCAGGGGGACGGACAGGCCCAGCATGACCGTGTTGGCCATCAGGTTCACGCCCTCGGGATATCCCTGGAGGGTGGTGAACAGCGGATTGCGCAGATGCGTGACGTTGTCGGCGGTGACCGCGAAGAACCACTCCCACTGGTTCTGGTCCTGGCCGGCGTCGCGCAGGTAGCCGCGGTCGAGGTCCGCCCACAGGCCCTGGTAGAGCAGGACGGACGCGAGGAGGAAGAGCCCGGCGACGGCGAGGTCCGCGCGCCGCACGGCACGGGTCCGCAGTCGCAGCAGCTCCAGCAGCACCTTGCCGTAGTCGGCGGGCCTGACCTTGGATCCGGCGACGTGCGACCAGCGCACCGGGACCTCGGTCACGGGCCAGCCCTCACGGCGGAAGAAGCGCAGGATCTCGACGTCGATGCCCCATCCGGTGAGCCTCGAGTCGGCGAACGCGGCGCGCGCCTTGTCGCCGTCGAAGAGTTTGAAGCCGCATTGGGTGTCGCGGATACCGGACACCGCGACGAGGCGTATGAGCCGGTTGCCCATGCGGCCGAGCCACTCGCGCAGGCGCCGCTGGTGCACCTCGATCCGGGCCTCGGGGTGGGCGCGCGAGCCGATGGCGGCCGCGGCGCCGGTGGCGGCGAGCTCGTCGTCGAGGCGGGCCAGCTCGTCGACGGGGGTGGCGAGGTCGGCGTCGGTGAACAGCACCCGCCGCCCGTAGGAGGCGAGGACGCCCATGCGCAGGGCATGGCCCTTGCCGCGGTTGGTGCTGCTCGACACGAGCTGGATGCGGGGGTCCCCGGCCGCCGCCTCCTGGGCGATCTTCGCGGTCGCGTCGGTGGAGCCGTCGTCGACGACGATCAGCTCCCACTCGCCCCAGCGCTCCGGGTCGGCGCGCAGGAAGGCGCAGACGGCGTCCAGCGTCGGGCCGAGGCGTTCCTCCTCGTTGTACGCGGGTACGACGACGCTCAGGTCCACGCTCACCGCTCGGACCGGGCGTCGGGGATCCGGGCCGGGGCTGGGCGGCCGTCCGTGGAGTCACCGGACCCGCCAACGGGGACCGGTCCGCGTTCGAGCCGGTCCGCCCAGGCGAGCGCGTGCGCGTTGTAGGCGTGGATCTCCTGGCGCACACCCTCCGGGTCACCGTGGGTCACGGAGTCCACCACCTTCTCGTGCCCGCTCCACAGCCACTCCGACATCTCCGGGTCGGACCGCAGGTACGGCACGGCGAACACCCACGCCTGCACCCGGAGCCGGTGCAGGAACTCGGAGATGTAGTGGTTGGTCACGAGCGCTCCGAGCTCGCGCCAGAACCGCAGGTCGTAGCCGATCAGAATGTCGAGATCACCGGCGCGTGCCGCCCGTGCGGCCTCCTCGGCCCGGCGGCGCACGGACAGCAGGGCCTGGCTGCTCAGAGCCGCGGAACCGCGCTCCGTGCGCTGCCGGAAGACGCCGTCGACCACCATCGAGCGCGCCTCGACCATCGTGCGGTAGTCGTCGACGGAGAACCGGTGCACCTTGAATCCGCGGTGCTGGTCCGATTCGAGCAGCCCCTGCGCGGACAGGTCCACGAGCGCCTCGCGCACGGGTGTCGCGGAGACGCCGTACTGGTCGGCGATCTGCTTGACCGTGAACTCCTGCCCGGGCTGGAGACGCCCGGCGAGCACCTCGTCACGCAGCGCGTCCGCGATCTGCTGCCGCAGGGTGCTGCGTGTGACGGCGGTGCCGCCGCCGCTGGCGTTGCCGGGCATCGTGGTGGCCTTCTCCTTCTGCTTCGTCCCGGACACGATAGGCCAGGGGGCGTGGCGGGGTCGTGGGGCACGGGGCCCGCACCGTGACGGAAGCGAGGCGGATGTGACGGATGTGTTCGAACCGGCCGACGGCGACGGCGCCCCGATGTCCGGGGCCGGACGGGCCGCCGAGGTCCGCACGGCGTTCGAGGGGCTGCTCCAGATCCGCCGTGTGACCAACGCGACGGCCGCGGACCCGGCGGCCGTCCCCGCGCCCTGGGAGCTGAACCGCATGGTGCGCGCGGTGTCCCTGGCCCTGGAGGCGGCCGGCTTCCCGCCGTCGGCGGTGGGCGCCGACGGCACGAGGACGGCGACGGGCTACCGGGTCCGCCCCGGCGAGCGTCCGGCCACGGTGTACGTGGAGTGGCTGGGCCCGCCGGGCGGCGGCGCGGCGCAGGCGGAGGAGGCCGAGCTGACGGCGTGCGCGGCGGCCCTGGGACGCCTCGGCTGGGAGGCGCTGCTGTACCGGGGCCCGCGGCGGCGGCGCTTCCTGGAGGTGGAGCGGGGGGCGTGAGCGCGGGACCCCGCCGGCACCGAGGGACTACGAAGCGACCAGCTCGCCGCGCCCCGCGGCCGGCTCGCCCGCCCGGGCGCGGAACGTCTGGCGGTACGCCATCGGCGACACCCCGATCACCGCGGCCATGTGCTGGCGCAGCGACGCCGCCGTGCCGAAGCCCGACTCCGCCGCGACCCGGTCCACGGGGAGGTCCGTCGTCTCCAGCAGGCGGCGGGCGTGCTCGACGCGCTGGCGGGTCAGCCACTGGACCGGCGTCGTGCCGACCTCCTCGCGGAAGCGGCGGGAGAACGTGCGCACGCTCATCCGGGCGTGCGCGGCCAGTTCCGCGAGGGTCAGCGGGCCGCCCAGCCGGCCGAGTGCCCAGGCGCGGGTCGCGGAGGTCGACGCCGCGGAGGGCGGCGGCACCGGCCGCTCGATGAACTGGGCCTGGCCGCCGTCCCGCCACGGCGGCACGACGCACAGCCGCGCCACCCGGTTGGCGACCTCGCTTCCGTGGTCGCGGCGCAGCAGGTGCAGGCACAGGTCCACCCCGGCCGCGACGCCCGCCGCCGTCAGCACGTCGCCGTCCTCGACGAACAGCACGCCCGGGTCGACCTCGACCCCGGGGAAGGCGCGCTGGAACTCCTCCGCTTCGTTCCAGTGCGTGGTGGCGCGGCGGCCGTCGAGCAGGCCGGCGGTGGCGAGGACGTACGAGGCGGTGCAGATGGACACGACGCGGGCGCGGGGGCGGAGCGTCGTGAGGGCGGCGGCGAGCGGCGCGGGCAGCCACTCCTGGGGCCGGTCCGGGCCGCAGGTGAACGGCGGGACGACGAGCGTGTCCGCCGTCGCGAGCACGTCGAGCCCGTGCTCGACGGTGACGGAGAAGTCGGCGCTGGTGCGCACCGTGCCGCCGTCGATGCCGCAGGTGATCACCTCGTACAGCGGTTCGCCGCCGGGCCCTTGGGCAGTGCCGAAGATCCGGACCGGGATGCTCATCTCGAAGGGGTAGACGCCGTCGAGCGCGAGGACGACGACGCGGTGCGGGGCGGAGGAGGCCATGGCCAGATCCTTGCACATCATGGCCATCCGGCCACTCGAATGCGGCTTTCCGCTGCCGCAGGGTTGGTCCCGGACCCCGACCGGGGCCGATTCCCCTGACGAGGAGCGGACATCATGCGGGCCATCAGGCAGGACACACTCGGCGGACCGGACGTGCTGAAGGTCGTCGAGACCGGCCGTCCCGAGCCCGGTCCCTCGGAGGTCCTGGTGCGGGTCCACGCCGCCGGGGTCAACCCGACGGACTGGTGGCACCGTTCGACGGGCGGGCTTCTCGGCGACGGACGCCCGGTGCCGCTCGGCTGGGACGTGTCCGGCGTCGTGGAGGCCGTCGGTCTCGGCGTGACGATGTACCGGCCGGGCGACGAGGTGTTCGGCATGCCCCGGCTGCCCCAACCGGCTGGCGCGTACGCCGAGTTCATGACCTCACCGGCCCGCCATCTGGCCCGAAAGCCGGCCGGGATCTCGCACGTGGAGGCCGCCGCCCTGCCGATCGCCGCGCTCACCGCCTGGCAGTCGCTGGTCGACACCGCCGGCGTACGCCCCGGGCAGCGCGTGCTGGTACACGCGGCGGCCGGCGGCGTCGGACACCTGGCCGTCCAGATCGCCAAGGCACGGGGCGCGTACGTGATCGGCACGGCGAGCGCGGCCAGGCACGCCTTCGTGCGGGGGCTCGGTGCCGACGAGGTCGTCGACTACCGGACGACGGACTTCACCGAGGCCGTCGAGGACATGGACGTGGTCCTGGACGCCGTGGGCGGTGAGTACGGGCCGCGGTCCCTGGACGTGCTCCGGCCGGGCGGCATGCTGGTCTCTCTCGCCTCGCCCGCCGAGGCGTACCTCGCCGGGGAGGCCGAACGGCGCGGGCTGCGCGCCGGGTTCACGATCGTGGAGCCCGACAACGGCGGGCTGCGGGAGATCGCCGCGCTGGTCGAGTCGGGCAGGCTGCGCGTGCACGTGGACACGGTGCTGCCGCTGGAGCAGGCCGGCAAGGCGCACGAGATCGGCGAGACGGGCCGGACGCAGGGGAAGATCGTGCTCACTGTCACGTGAGCGGGCTCCCGAGGAGCGCCGCCGCGTGGGCGGCGCCCCTCGGGGCCGTGGTGCCTAGTACAGGCCGGTGTACGTGTTCCAGCCCGTGCCGATGGTCGCCTTGGGCTTGAAGCCGCCCTTGCCGTCGGAGTCGTAGCGGTAGAGGGTGCCGCCGCTGGTACGCGCGACGAGGTCCGAGCGGCCGTCGCCGTTCATGTCGCCCGGCGCCGTCAGCTTGGTGTACTGGCCCCAGCCGGAGCCGATCAGCTTCTTCGCCTTGAACGGCGCGGAGGCCACGCCCGTGCCCTCGTACAGGTACAGCGTGCCGTCCTTGGCGCGCGCGATCATGTCCGCGCGACCGTCGCCGGAGATGTCACCGGCGCCGACCAGCACGTTGAACTGGCCCCAGCCGCTGCCGATCCGCTGCTTCGCGGCGAAGCCGCTGCCGGTGCCGTAGCCGCGGTAGAGGTAGAGCACGCCCGAGCCGTCGCGGGCCACGATGTCGCCCTTGCCGTCGCCGGAGAGGTCACCCAGGCCGACGAGGGTGTTGTAGACGCCCCAGCCGCCGCCGATGTCGTGGATCGAACCCGACGAGTGGCTGAGGTTGTAGAGGTGACCGTTGTAGACCTCGAACAGGTCGGCGTAGCCGTCGTCGTCGAGCGAGGAGAAGTACGACAGCTTCGCGCCCGTGAACATGCCGTCGTCACTGGCCCTCATACGCGGGGCGAACTGGCCGTTGTTCAGGTCGTAGTAGTAGTAGAGGGCACCGCGGGAGTCGAGACCGAAGATCTCGTCCTTGCCCCACGAGGGGAGACTGCTGCCGTTGGCGAACCGGCTCACGCCGTTCCAGCCGCCGCCGAGCTTCACGCGCGGCAGGAAGGCGCCCGTGCCGGTGGAGGAGTACTGGTAGAGGTCGCCGTTGTACGCGCGGGCGAGCAGGTCGGCGTTGCCGTCCTCGTCGAGGTCGTCGATGCTGAACAGCGTGTTGAAGATGTTCCAGCCGGTGCCGACCTTGACCCTGTCCTTGAAGGGACGCGTGGCCTCGCCGGTGCCGCTGTAGAAGAACAGCTCACCCGCGGTGTTGCGGGCGAAGAGGTCGGCGACGGCGTCGTTGTTGACGTCGTTCATGCCGACGAGCTGGTCGAACTGGCCCCAGCCCGAGCCGATCTTGACCCGGGACCCGAGCGGGCTGGAGGCGCTGGTGGTGCCCGGGTACAGGTAGAAGTCGCCGGCGTGAGTACGCGCGAGCACGTCACCGATGCCGTCGCCGGTCAGGTCACCGGGCGAGAAGACCTTGTTGTAGATCTGCCAGCCGTGGCCGGACCAGAAGTTGTTCGGGTAGTACAGGTGGTTCGTGTACGCCGAGAGCCGTCCGGCAGCCGTGAGCGTGAAGTGGACCGGACCGTCCGGGTGGAGACCGGCCGCGGTGAAGACGTCCTTGTAGGTCTGGGTGCCCGTCTCGCCGGAGACGTAGTAGCTGATCTCGTGGCTCTCGGCGCCGGTGTCGACGTACACGGTCCCGTCGATGCTTTGCAGGAGTATGTCGGACCAGCCGTCGCCGTCCACGTCGCTGCGCGGCGGGGCGAGCGGCGCGCCCTCGTCCTGGGCGCTGAACGCGCCGCGGTTCACCTCGGGCCGCGGCAGCGTCAGGCGGGGCAGCTGCCCCGCGTCGCGCGCGGGCTGCTCGACGGTGGCGCGGGGCGCCGGCGGTTCGTCCGCGAACGCGGGCGCCGGGGAGGCGAGCAGGGCACCTGCCGTGACCGACAGGGCGAGTGCGGTGCATGCCGCCAGGCGGCGGGTGGCCGCCGGGCGGCCGGTTCTCTTCGAAGACAAGGTCCCCCCAGGGAGTGATGCCACAGGTGCGGGCACCAGGTCAGACGCATGAGGCGGGGGGAGGGATGTACGGGAGCGGTGATGTTTCGGGTGGGCGGGGGTGGGCCGCTGCGCGGGGCGCTTTCCCCACCCCGCCCTTTCCCGGAACCGGGGCGAGCCCCGGACCCCTCACCGCGCTGCGCGCGGTGCCCCGAGCTGTCCCCTACGGCCTGCGGCCGTGGGGTGTCCGCATCCCGAACTGGGGCTCCGCCCCAGACCCCCGTACCGCGCTTCGCGCGGTGTCCTCGAACTCCCCTACGGCCTGTCGGCCGTGGGGGGTGCCCCCAGACGGGCTGATTTCGCGCAGCGAAGTCCAGCCCCGCCGGGGGCACTCCCCCTGGCTTCGCCGGGGACCCACGGCCGCCCGGCCGTAGGGGAGTCGGGACGCCGGCCCCCCGGCCCGAGGGCGCAGGGGGAGGGTCGTGGGGTCCCCTCACGCCTGCAGGGCGCAGGAGGAGGGACCGTGGGGCCCCAATCCCCAGGGCGCAGGGCGTGGGACCGTGGGATCCCCCGACACCCAGGGCGCAGGAGGAGGGACCCTGGGATCCCCCCAGGGCGTAGAAGGAGGGACCATGGGGTCCTCACGCCCGCAGGGCGGCGTAGGGGGAGAGCCCCACCCCCAGGGCGCAGGGCGAGGGACCGTGGGATCCCCCAGGGCGTAGGGGAGGGACCGTGGGCCCCCACCCCCAGGGCGGCGTAGGGGAGAGACCGTGGGCCCCCACCCTCAGGACGCAGGAGAGGGACCGTAGGGCACCCACTCCCAGGCGCAGGGCGAGGGACCGTGGGGTCCCCCACACCCGCAGCGCGCAGGGGGCGGTTCCGGTGGGGGCCCGGCATAGGGCGAGGCGTCCTCGGCTAGGCCACCCACTCGTCGGCCACCGACAGCGCCGCGTCCAGGGCCGCCAGGCCCTCCTTGACCTCGGACTCCGTCACGTTGCACGGCGGCACCGCGTGCGTGCGGTTCATGTTGACGAAGGGCCACAGGCCGTTCTTCTTGCAGGCCGCCCCGAACGCCGCCATCGCCGCGTTCGCCTCGCCCGTCGCGTTGTACGGCACCAGCGGCTCGCGCGTCTCGCGGTCGCGGACCAGGTCCAGCGCCCAGAACGCGCCCGTGCCGCGCACCTCGCCCACCGACGGGTGGCGCTCGGCCAGTTCGCGCAGGCCGGGCCCGAGGACCGTCTCGCCGATGCGGGCGGCGTGCTCGACGACCTTCTCCTCCTCCATCACCCGGATCGTGGCGACGGCGGCCGCGCAGGCCAGCGGGTGGCCGGAGTACGTCAGGCCACCCGGGTACGGGCGCCTGTCGAACGTCGCCGCGATCTCGGCCGAGATCGCGACACCGCCCAGCGGCACGTAGCCGGAGTTGACGCCCTTCGCGAACGTCATCAGGTCCGGCACCACGTCGAAGTGCTCGGCAGCGAACCACCTGCCCGTACGGCCGAAGCCCGCCATGACCTCGTCGAGCACGAAGACGATGCCGTAGCGGTCGCAGATCTCGCGGACGCCCGCGAGGTAGCCCGGCGGCGGGGTCATGATTCCGGCCGTGCCGGGGATGGTCTCCAGGATGATCGCCGCGATGGTCTGCGGGCCCTCGAAGGCGATGGTGTCCTCGAGGTGCGTCAGGGCGCGCTCGCACTCCTCCGCCTCCGTCGAGGAGTAGAACGGCGAGCGGTAGAGGAACGGCCCCCAGAAGTGGACGACGCCCGCGGTGCCGTTGTCGTTGGCCCAGCGGCGCGGGTCACCGGTGACGTTGATCGCGGTCGCCGTGCCGCCGTGGTACGAGCGGTAGGCCGAGAGCACCTTCGGGCGGCCCGTGTGCAGGCGGGCCATGCGGATGGCGTTCTCGACGGCCTCGGCGCCGCCGTTGGTGAAGAAGATCTTGTCCAGGTCGCCCGGGGTCCGCTCGGCGATCAGCCGGGCCGCCTCGGAGCGCGGCTCGACCGCGAACGCGGGCGCGAAGGTGGCGAGCCTGCCCGCCTGCTCCTGGATCGCGGCGACGACCTTCGGGTGCTGGTACCCGATGTTGGTGTAGACGAGGCCGCTGGTGAAGTCGAGGTAGCGGTTCCCGTCGTAGTCCCAGAAGTACGAACCCTCGGCACCGGCGACGGCGAGCGGGTCGATCAGTCCCTGGGCGGACCAGGAGTGGAACACGTGCGCGCGGTCCGCCGCCTTGACGGCGGCACCGGCCTGGGGATCGGCATGAGGGGTCATGCGGGCCAGCGTAAGGAGGAGCAGGTGAGAGCCGACATGGCCACCTTGTATGACCTCGGCCTCCTTGTCTGGGCAGGGTGTCGGGCCGCCGCCCTCCGTCATTGACAGTATGCTGTCGATATGACAGGCTACTGTCATTGAAAGTCGAGGAGGGCACCATGACCCGCAAGACCGTTCATCTGGCCGTGTACGACACCTACGCCGACTGGGAGACGGGCCACGCCACCGCCCACCTGACGCAGAACGGCTTCACCGTGCGCACGGTCGGCCTCACGACGGAGCCCGTCACCACCATGGGCGGCGTCCGTATCCAGCCCGACCTGGCGCTCGACGCGCTGGACCCGGCCGACAGCGCGCTGCTGATCCTCACCGGCGCCTCACTGTGGGAGACCGGCGACAAGCTCGCGCCGTTCGCCGCGGCGGCGCGCACGTTCCTCGACGCGGGCGTCCCGGTCGCCGCCATCTGCGGCGCGACCGCCGGTCTCGCCCGCGAGGGCCTGCTCGACGACCGCCCGCACACCAGCGCCGCGTCCTTCTACCTGGAGGCCACGGGCTACCGGGGCGGCGAGAGGTACGTGGAGGCGGACGCCGTCACCCACGGCGACCTGATCACCGCGGGCCCGACCGAGCCGGTCGCGTTCGCCCGCGAGGTCTTCGCCCGGCTCGGGGTGTACGAGGGCCCGAAGCTGGACGCCTGGTACCGGCTCTTCCACGACTCGGACCCGGCGGCGTACGAGATCCTTTCGGCATGAGCACGCACAGACCCGACAACCACCCGCAGGAACTGCTGACCCGTACGGCGCTCGGCGTCTTCCGGCTGAACGGCCAGTTCATCACCGTCTCGGACGGGCTGGCCCAGGAGGCCGGGCTGACAGCGGCCCGCTGGCAGGTCCTCGGCGCCGTGCTGCGCGAGCCGCAGACCGTGGCCGGGATAGCCCGCACGATGGGCATCACGCGACAGAGCGTGCAGCGCATCGCCGACCTGCTGGCCGAGCAGGGGCTCGCGGAGTACCGACCCAACCCGGCCCACCGCCGCGCGAAGCTGCTGCACGCGACGGAGGCGGGACGCGAGGCGATACGCAAGATCGACCCGGGGCACGCGCGGCTCGCCCGCCGACTGCTCGGTGAGCTCGGGGCGGAGAGGTTCGCGGAGACCGTGCGGGTGCTGGAGCGGCTGTCGAGCGCGATGGACGCCATCGAGCAGGAGATGGCGGGTGCGCCGGAGGGGGCCGAGGCGGAGGAGACGGCGGTCGCCACGAGCGGCTGAACCGCAGGCGAGTCCGCACATCGCGCGCCCCCCGCTGCCCCCGGCGCACGGCACTATCCTCGGTCCGTCGAACCATCGGACACGGGGGGAGGGCCACGCGCCATGGAGCAGCTGGCACCAGGGGATCCACGGCACATCGGCGAGTACCGGCTGCTGGCCAGACTCGGCGCGGGCGGCATGGGCCAGGTGTACCTGGCCCGCTCCGACCGCGGGCGGACCGTGGCCGTCAAGCTCGTACGACAGGAGCTGGCCGAACAGGAGCAGTTCCGCAACCGGTTCCGCCTGGAGGTGCGCGCCGCACTGCGGGTCGGTGGCCGGTGGACCGCGCCCGTCCTCGATGCCGACACCGAGGCGCCCGTCCCCTGGGTCGCGACCGGCTACATCGCCGGGCCCGCCCTGCACACCGTCGTCTCCGGCGCACACGGCCCGCTGCCCGAACGCAGCGTCCGCCTCCTCGCCTCCGGACTCGCGCACGCCCTGACGAGCATCCACGCGGCCGGCCTGGTCCACCGCGACCTGAAGCCGTCGAACATCCTGGTCACCATCGACGGCCCGCGCGTGATCGACTTCGGCATAGCCCGCGCGCTGGACACGGTCACCGACGGCGGACTCACCCGTACCGGCGTGCTCGTCGGCTCCCCGGGGTTCATGTCCCCCGAGCAGATCCGCGGCGACCGGGTCACGCCCGCCGGCGACGTCTTCTGTCTGGGCTCGGTCCTCGCCTACGCGGCCACGGGCCGGCTGCCGTTCGGCACGGGCGACAGCGGGGTGCACGCGCAGATGTTCCGCATCGCCCAGGAGGAACCGTCGCTGGACGGCGTCCCCGAGGGCCTGCGGGACCTGGTGCGGGACTGCCTCCACAAGGATCCGGCGGCCCGGCCGACACCGGCGCAGATCCTGGAGCGCACGGACCGGGAAGCGGACGGGGAGCCGTGGCTGCCGGCCGCGCTCGTCGCCCAACTGGGACGTCACGCCGTGGAGTTGCTGGAGTACGAGCAGCCGCCGGCAGCCGCCGCGGAACCGGCCGCCGTGCCCGCCGAGCCCCCTGCTCCCTCCCCCGCGCAGCCGCCCACGATGACGGCCCCGCAGACGCCGCCCCCGCCCGCACCCGCCCCGCAGCCTCCGCCGCCCGGCCCGGCGGCACCGCCCGGCCCGGCGTACGGCTACCCGCACACGCCGCCCGCCCCGGCCCTCTACGCACCGGCCGCGTACACGCCCGCCTCCTACACGCACGTCCCGGCTCCCACGCCGCCGCCCGCTCCCGAGCCGCGCACGTCACGCGGCAGCACCCTCGCCCTGATCGCGGTCGCCCTGGTCGTGGCCGTGGGCGCGGGCGGCGCGGTCTACACGTTCATGTCCAAGGACAAGGACAAGGGCGGCACGACGGCGAAGCCCGAGCCCGGTCCCACCTCCTCCTCGGCGTCCGGCTCCACGACGCCGTCCGGCGACGCCAAGGGGCCGTCCCCCTCCTCGTCGCCGTCCACGGCGACGGGCGGGGTCCCGCAGGAGTACATCGGCAGCTGGCGCGCGTCGTTCGACACCGCGGACGGCACCAACGTCCGGGAAATGACCATCACCCAGGGCGAGCGGGGCGAGCAGGTCATGACCCTGTCCGGCACCGGCCCGAACTACGACTGCCGCTGGTCCGCCACCCTGCGCGCACCGGGACCGCCGCTCGAACTGGGGCCGACCACGGTCACCTTCGGCGATCCGGTGTCGTGCGCACCAGGACAGTGGAGCCGCCTCGACATGCCGGACGACTCCACGATCGTGCGCGAGCTGGTCGGCTCGGGCGGCGAGCCGCTCACGTACACGAAGACGGGCTGAGCCTGTACGAAGACGGGCCGAGAGTTGAACGCGGAGGGGCCGAGGCGTACACGAGGACGGGCCGAGCGGGGGCGGGACGGGAAGGCTCAGCTCCAGCTCGCGGAGTGGAAACTGCGGAACTCCCGGCGCTCCTGGACCGAGACGATCCAGCGCGCAGACACCAGGAGGCCCAGGCTCAGGGCGATGACGCCCAGTCCGAGGCGGGGGTTGTCGAAGTCCACGATGCTCGTGATCTCCCGGGAGCCGCCGGCTGCCGGACCCGAACCGCCGGACCCGGCGGGCCCGGCGTCCCCGCCCGCCTGGCCGGATGCTTCCGCCCCGGAGCCGCCCGTGCCGCCGCCGGCGCCCGGCGGGCGCGGCGGTCCGCCCGTCAGGCTCACGCCCAGCGCCTCCATGGCCGCGGGCACCGGCTGGAAGTACGTCGTGCCGCCGCTCGCGCAGTCCCCGTCGCCGCCCGACGTCACGCCGAGCGCCAGCCCCTCCGAGAACAGCGGGCCCCCGCTGTCACCGGGCTCCGCGCACACCGTGGTCTCGATCAGGCCGGTGACCGTGCCCTCGGGATAGTTCACCGTCGCGTTCACCGCGGTCACCTCGCCGGACCGGAAGCCGGTCGTACTGCCGCTGCGGAACACCCGCTGACCGACGACGGGATCGGCCGACCCGACGATCCGTACGCCCTGGCCGCCGCCGATCGAGGCGACGTTGGTGCGGTCGAGCGTGTCGGTGCTCTCGTACCGGACCAGGGAGTAGTCCTTGCCCGGGAAGGCCGCGTCGGTGGTGGTGCCGACCAGTTCGGCGCCCTGCAGGTCCCGGAACCAGGACGTGCCCTCGGGTCCGCAGTGGCCCGCCGTCAGGATGTAGGTGTCCGTGCCGTCGGTCACGTTGAAGCCCGCCGAACAGCGGCGCTGGTCACCGAAGATCGGGGACGCACCGCCGACCCTGGTGGTGAAGGCGCCCGGCGTGCGCTCCATGCGGACGTGGCCGCCGATCCGTTCGGCGAGGCCGGACAGCCGCGCCCAGTCGGCGGCGGAGACCGTGCTGTCGGCACGCACGGTGACCTCGTTGGACGCGTAGTCGACCGCCCATGCCGTCCCGGCGACGCGGGGCGCGTCACGCAGCGCCTCGGTGGCGGAGCGGAGCCGGTCCATGCTGTGGGGCACGATCCGGGCGTCCGCGCCGGCCGCGCGGACCTCCGCGGCCGCTTCGGCGTCGGTCACCGCGACGACCGTCCGCCCCTCGTCGGTCGTCCAACTTCCCGCGGTACGCGACGTGCCGAGCCGCGCGACGGCGTCCGCCACCCCCCGGCGTTCCGCCGGTTCGCCGGCCATGGCGTCCGTGACCATCAGAACGCCGCAGACCAGCCCGCCCGCGGCGGCCAGCCGCACCAGCCGCCGCAGCTTCCGTCGTGCGTGCCTCATACGCGGCCCCAAGGTCGTACCGTCCCGGTGTCACCCGCTCTATACGTGGCCGCGGCCCGCGCCGTTCACCGACGCCCCGCCGAGCGGGCCGTGAACATGTCACCCGTGGGCCTGGCCTGTGGAAGGATCGCCGCGTGGACGCCCTGACCCCCGACGACCCCACCCGGATCGGCCCCTTCCGCCTCATCGGCAGGCTCGGCACCGGTGGCATGGGCCGCGTGTACCTGGCCCGGTCCGAGGGTGGCCGGACCGTCGCCGTGAAGGTCGTGCACGCGCAGCTCGCCGAACAGGACGAGTTCCGGAGGCGGTTCGCGCGCGAGGTCGCCGCGCTGGAGCGCGTCGGCGGCGCCGGGACCGCGCCCGTGATCGACTCCGACACGGCGGCCGACGCGCCCTGGGTGGCCCTGACCTACGTGCCCGGACCCTCCCTGCGGAACGTGGTGGGCGAGGAGTACGGCCCGCTGCCGGCCGAGACCGTGCTGGCGCTCGCGAGCAGGCTCGCCGACGCGCTCACGCACATCCACCGGGCCGGTCTGGTGCACCGGGACCTCAAGCCGTCCAACATCCTGCTCACCGTCGACGGTCCCCGCATCATCGACTTCGGCATCGCGCGCGCCGTGGACACCGTCACCGACGGCGGGCTGACCGGCACCGGCGCGGTCGTCGGCTCGCCGGGCTTCATGTCGCCCGAGCAGGTGCGCGGCGAGAAGCTGACCCCCGCGTCGGACATCTTCTGCCTCGGCGCGGTCCTCGCGTACGCGGCGACCGGGGTGCCGCCGTTCGGTTCCGCGGACAGCGGCGCGCACGCGACCATGTTCCGCATCGCGCACGACGAGCCCGACCTCACCGGACTGCCGTCCGAGCTCGAACCGCTCGTCCGTGCCTGCCTGGACAAGGACCCGCACCGCCGCCCGCCCGCCTCCGTGCTCGCCGCGGCCGACCACGGCCCCGGCCCCGTCGGCGCCTGGCTGCCGGCCGACGTGCTGGCCCGCCTCGGCAGGAGCGCGGCACGGCTCCTGGACGCCGACACCCCGGCGCCGGGCGCCGGTGACCCCACCCCCGCCGCCGACCCCGCGCCGCCGCGCCGCCCGCGCAGAGGACGGGTGCTCGCGGCCGTCCTGGCGGCGGTGCTGCTCGCGGCCGCGGGCGTGGGCGCGGCGACGTTCTGGCCCGAGAAGCAGCCGTCGGGCGGCGACAGGCGCCCCACGTCCTCGGGACCGGGCACGGACGATCGCCCCGCCGGGGACGTGCCGCAGTCCTTCGTGGGCGCCTGGGAGGGCGTGCTCGACGGCACGGCGGACGCCCCCTACTCCACGGGCCGCATCGAGATCGCCCAGGGGCGTACGGGCGAGAAGACGGCCGTGTACGTCACCGTCACCGGCGAACGGCTGTGCATGGGGCGGTCCGTGCTGGTGTCGGCGGACGCCGACCGGATCGTGTTCGGCGAGAGCGACGTGACGCTGAGCGTGCCGGAGAAGCAGTGCACCCCGGCCGCGCACCAGACGCTCACCGTCCGCTCGCCCGACGTCCTGGAGTGGACCTCGGGCGCGGCGACGGCGACGTTCCGGAAGGCGGGCTCAGGACCGGAGGCGGTGCCCTCGAAGTTCCTCGGCACCTGGACCGAGGACGAGTCCGGCGCCGAATGGGGCCCTGGCCAGGCGGAGTTGTTCGAACGCCGGGTCACCGTCACCCAGGGCCCGGTCGGGTCCGCCGTCGTCCGCTACGAGTCCGCGTCCCCGCGAACGGACGAGACGACGGGCGAGCCCGTCGGCGGCACCGTCAACTGCGCCTCCACCGCCGTTCTCGGCGGCGTCGGCGGCCTGGTGGTCGTCGGCCCGCCCGTCCGCGACGCGCAGGCATCCGACCCGGAGTGCACGACGGACACGTCGTCGCAGAACCTGCGGATCGACCGCTTCGAGGGCAAGGAGCGGCTCCTGGTGTACGGGATGAGCGCGGACGGCGAGCCGGGCGAGTACTTCCGCGGGTGAGCCGCGTCATCCGCAGGACCGCTGGTGGCCGAGGTGCGGAAGCAGGGCCGCCCACTGGTCCTCCTCGACGCTGAGGGGGCTGGTGGCGCACAGCCGCTCGTAGATCGTGTCGGTGTCGCGGTCGAGGAGGTAGGTCTTCCGCTCGGCGTGGCTTCCGCCCACGTCGCCGTCCGGCACCACGGCCATGAAGGGACTGTCGCCCGGAAGCAGCCGCAGCTCCTTCACTCCTTCCAGAGTGGCGCCGGCCGGCGTGCGCCACCGGCCGTCCCCGCTGCTCTCCCAGATCCGGTAGGGCTCACTGGTCACCACGCGGGTGCCGTCCGGGGCCGGTGTGATGTCGGAGATGGCCCGGTCGAACCGCATCTCGGACTCCGCACGGGGCTTGTACGGGTCGCTCACGTTCCAGAACTTGACCGTTCCGTCCAGCAGCGTCGTCGCCAGCCTGCCCTTTCCGACGGGCTGGTAGCCACCGGACGCGGCGGGCAGCCGTGCGGCCTTCCTGGGGTTGCGGATGTCGCTCATGTCCCACAGCTGGGACTCCTGGGCGATGGTGTCGGTGGCGAGCAGCCGCGAGGACGGCACATAGCCCGCTCGCCCGGCGGCCACGTCCTTGAGCAACCGGCCCTTGACCGGGTTCTTCACGTCGGTGAGGTCCCAGATGCGCAGGTCCGCACCGCCCGTCCCGGGTTGCGGGCGACGACAAGGTCGGCGGCCCGGCCCACGCCGTCGGAGTGCGAACGCGCCGGCCCGCCCTGGAAACGGTGGTCGAGGATCCGGTACAGGTCGAGGAGGGTGAACCAGGCGGGCCCGCCCGCGTCGCCCTCCGTCAGGACCCGCAGCAGTTCACCGCTGAACAGCGTGTGCCGCTCCCCTGCGGGCGCGAACGACGCCGCGTAGTGCGTCGCCGAGGTCAGCAGGAAGCTGCCTTCGGGGCGGGCGGACGCCAGCACTTCGCGGTACTCCTGCGGCGCGGCCCCCGCGAGTCCGGAGAAGCAGCAGTCGAGGACGACCACCGGGCTCGCCGCCGCGTCCGCCAGGCGTTTGCTGATCTGGTCGTACGGAACGGCGCGGACGGTGTCGTTCGAGGACGCGGTGCCGGAGGTGGCGAGGTACAACTGCCGTCCGGGGCCGAGGAGTCCGTGCCCGACGAAGAAGAAGAGCACCACACCGCCCTCCGAGGCGTCGATGGCGGCCTGCACGGCGGCCAGCACCTCGGTGGGGCCCTCGGGGTCGATGATCTCGGTGACCCGGCCGTCCATGCCGCACCGCTCCCGCAGCGCCCGCGCGAGGTCCCGCGCCGAGTGCGCTGCGCTGGGCAGGGCGGTCAGCGACAGGCTGCCGCTCGTGCCGTACCGGCCGGTTCCCCCCACGACGGCGTGACAGTTGGCTGCCGACAAGTCCCCCCGCGTGTCGGCCATGGTCAGGCGTTCTCCGGTCCGGCCGCCTGCCCGGAGGCGTGCCCCGACGCCTGCGGGCCGGGCTGTGGCGGCGGCTGGAGCACTTCGGCGACGCGCTGCGCCAGGTCGCCGGCGCTCTCCGCCCGCCGCCCGTCGATCCGCTCCGACGTGACGGTGACCTGGGTGCCGTCGGGCCGCGTGATCGTCACGGTCTGGTTGACCTTACGGCTCTGCAGCCAGGCCACGATCGCCGCCGCCACGGCAGCGGTCAGCCCTCCCGGCGCCAGCAGGAGGCTGACCAGATCCGGGGCGGCCCCGCTCATGGTCCCGGGATCCGGCGCCTTGGGAGGAGGAAGACGGACGAGGCCGCGCACCTGCGGGTCCTGCAGCAGCCACCATCGCAGATCGTCCGTCTCGGCCGGTCCGCCGGCGTCCAGAGTGATTCTCACGAGCCCTCCGAGCAGCGAGCGATGCACACAGGACCTTCGAGATCAACGATGCATCCGTAGGCCCACCACGCCCTTTCAGCAAGGGAGTTGGCCGGAAGGCACCCCCTCGCTCACCCCCAGCAGCGCGCTGCGCAGCAGGACCGGGTGGACGAACCGGTCGGCGGCGACGGGCGGGAAGCGCCACAGCACGGGCCAGGTGCGGCGAGCTGATCCCTGAGGAGTCGGTGCTGCGGCGGACGATCGGCGGGGAGGAGGGGAAGCGCGGCCACATGCGGTATGACTCGGGAGTCAGCTCTCGGCCGGGAACACCCTGGTCACCTTGCCGTTGAGATCGGCGGTCAGGTGACCGCCGCCGTAGTCGTCGGCGAAGTGGACCGCCAGGCCGAGCGGGGAGTCGAAGGTTTCGTTCGCATTGTCGACCAGGATGTAACGCAGGGTCGGTTTCTTCACGTTCAGGTCCTTCTCCGCCCTCTTCAGCAGGGCGGGGACGACGTCCCAGTCGATGTCGTCCATGCTGAACGGGAGATCGCCGCCCGACAGCGTGTTGCTGATGATTCCCTTCTCCACTCCCTGGCCCGGGCGGTAGGTGTAGCTGTCGTACTTGGTGTCGCTGCCCTTCACCATGACGTCCAGGGACACGTACTCGTCGTAGACGCCGAAGCTCCCCACGCGGTCCGTGCCCGTCGCGGCCTTGATCTCCTCGACCGCCGTCCGGATGCCGTCCGGTGTCAGCAGATCGTTCTTCGCGGCGGCCTGCGACGGCGTGGGAGTGGGCGTCGGAGTGGGTGCGGGCGTCCGCGACCCGGTGGGGGAGGAACTCCCCGGTGAGTTCGACGCCGTGTCGCCGTCCTTCTTGCCGTCGTTCGGCAGCAGGGACCAGACCAGTACGCCGGCCAGCACGGTCCCGACGACGGACGACGCGATCGCGACGCGGCGTTTCGCGCGTCCGCCGGACGGGGGCGGAGTCTGCCGCGTCGGGCCCGCCGGGTAGGGCGTCGGCTGCGCCTGACCCGGCACGCCGGCGTGCGGAGTCGGCGGCCCGAAACCGGCCGACGGCCGGAAACCCGTCGGCGGTCCGAAGCCGGCAGGTGCGGACGGCGCGGTCGCCGGGCCCGGCGGGGGCCCCAGCCGGTACGACGTGGGCTCGCCGGTCCCGCCCGGAGCGCTCTGTCCGCCCTCCGCCGCAGCCGCGAGCATCCGGTCCACGGTCTCCGGGTCCGGCCGCGCGGCCGGGTCCTTGACGAGTACGGCGGCCAGGACCCCGGTCAGCGACCCCGCCCGGCGGGGCGGCGGAAGCTCCTCTCTGAGGACGGCGGCCAGGGTCGCCAGCGTCGTCGCTCTGCGCAGCGGGTTGTTCCCCTCGACGGCGACGTACAGCATCATCGCCAGCGACCACAGGTCGGAGCCGGGTCCGCCGTCGTCGCCGGAGATGCGCTCGGGCGCCATGTAGTCGGGTGTGCCGATGATGGACCCGGTCGCGGTCAGGACGGTCGACTCCCTGATCGCGGCGATGCCGAAGTCGGTGAGCACCGGGCGGCCGTCGGGCCGGAGCAGCACGTTCGCGGGCTTGACGTCCCGGTGCTGGATGCCGACGTCATGGGCCGCCCGCAGCGCTGCCAGCACCTCGCGCCCGAGCCGGGCGGCCTCGGCGGGCGCCATCGGCCCCTTGTCCAGCCGGTCCTGGAGCGATCCGCCGGTCACCAGTTCCATGACGATCCACGGGTAGGTGAGCCCGCCGCCGTCCACCACGTGGTGAATGGTCACCACGTTGGGATGGTCAACCCTGGCGAGCGCCCGCGCCTCCCGCAGCACCCGGGCCCGCAGCATCGCCGCCGCCTCCGGGTCGTACTCCGCAAGCCCCGGGTCGGACGGCCGCACCTCCTTGAGCGCCACGGCCCGGTCCAGCACCAGATCCCGTGCCCGCCACACCATGCCCATACCGCCGCCGCCGAGCCGGACCTCCAGCTCGAAGCGTCCGTCGATGACCCGTCTGTCGGATTCCCCGTCGTTCATGGCCGGGAGCCTACGAGACGCCGGTGACTCGGTGCCGATCAGGTCCTGGTGTCGGCAAGCAGCGGATGGCGGTGACCTACCGGTCGGCGGCCCGGGTCACGATGGTCATCGACTTCCCCGACGCGTCGGGCCTGGAGCCGTTCGCCCTGGAACGTGCCACCGGCTGACGCGGCAGCGACGCGGAGGAGACACCGCTGCGGCTGGCGCTCGGCGACGACGCGATCGACACGATCCACGCCCACGTGGAACAGGTCCGGGCGGACCTCACGGCCTGGGACAAGGTGGGCCGCGACACCAGGCTCGCCTGACGCACGCCCGAGGGCCCGCACCCGCCGACGGTGGCAGGTGCGGGCCCTCGGGCGTGCGGTACGGCAGCCCGTCGGATCGACGGCAAGGACCGGCTGTCCCTGTACGGGACGAGGATCACGTGCGCCGGAAACAGGCCGTCCCCGGGCCACGGATCATCGGTGATCCCCGACTCCGACACCGCAGGTCCGGGGCGGGAAGCAAAGTTCCCGCCCCGGATCCGTCGGCTGCCCTACGACAGGAACGAGTTGATCTCGATCGTCTCCGTGCGGCCCGGGCCGACGCCGATCGCGGAGATCGGCGCGCCCGACATCTCCTCGAGCGCCTTCACGTAGTCCTGCGCGTTCTTCGGCAGGTCGGAGAAGGTCTTCGCCTTGGTGATGTCCTCGGACCAGCCCGGCAGGTACTCGTAGACCGGCTTCGCGTGGTGGAAGTCGGTCTGGCTGTAGGGCAGCTCCTCGACGCGCTTGCCGTCGATCTCGTACGCGACGCAGACTGGGATCTGCTCCCAGCCGGTCAGCACGTCCAGCTTCGTGAGGAAGAAGTCCGTGAGGCCGTTGACCCGGGTCGCGTAGCGTGCGATGACCGCGTCGAACCAGCCGCAGCGGCGGTCGCGGCCGGTGGTGACGCCCCGCTCGCCGCCGATGCGGCGCAGCGCCTCGCCGTCCTCGTCGAACAGCTCGGTCGGGAACGGGCCCGCGCCGACACGGGTCGTGTACGCCTTGAGGATGCCGATGACCCGGCTGATCTTCGTCGGCCCGACGCCCGCGCCGGTGCAGGCTCCGCCCGAGGTCGGGTTGGAGGAGGTGACGAAGGGGTACGTGCCGTGGTCGACGTCGAGCAGCGTGCCCTGGCCGCCCTCGAAGAGGACGACCTTGCCCTCGTCGATGGCGTTGTTGAGGATCAGCGTGGTGTCGGCGACGTACGGCTTGATCTGCTCCGCGTACTGGAGCATCTCCTCGACGATCTTGGCCGGCTCGATCGCGCGCCGGTTGAAGACCTTCGCGAGCAGCTGGTTCTTGGACTCCAGCGCCGCCTCGACCTTCTGGGTCAGGATCGACTCGTCGTAGAGGTCCTGAACGCGGATGCCCGTGCGGTTGATCTTGTCGGCGTACGTCGGGCCGATGCCGCGGCCGGTCGTGCCGATCTTGCGCTTCCCGAGAAACCGTTCCGTCACCTTGTCGATGGTGACGTTGTACGGAGTGATCAGGTGGGCGTTTCCGCTGATCAGCAGCTTGCTCGTGTCGATGCCGCGGTCGTTCAGCCCGCTCAGCTCGGAGAGCAGAACCGCAGGGTCCACGACGACGCCGTTGCCGATGACCGGAGTACATCCGGGCGAGAGGATTCCGGAAGGGAGGAGATGCAGCGCATACTTCTGGTCGCCGACGACCACCGTGTGGCCGGCGTTGTTGCCACCCTGGTAACGCACCACATAGTCCACGGATCCACCGAGGAGGTCGGTGGCCTTTCCCTTGCCCTCGTCACCCCACTGAGCACCGAGCAGCACAAGTGCGGGCACAGGCGTACACCCCTTCCGGGCGGGGCAAGACCAAGGTCAGGGGGCCGAAGCCGTACCTGAGTATTCGGACCGGTTGCCCCGGAATAGACGAAGCCCCTGGCGCAATAGCGCAAGGGGCTCTTGCACAAAGATGCTACCCGAGGAAGGACCGAGGTGTCGGATCACGACCAGCTGCTGGTGGTCATCGACCCGGTCGCCCGCCGAATGGACGGCGAGTCCGTGCGCATCGCGAAAGATGTGCTGTGCGGCGGCTCGGAGGCGAAAATCTGTCTCCCCGAAGGGCCGGAGGAATTCGCGCGGGCGCTCGCCCGGAGGGGTCACCGCAGGCCCGTCGTGGTCGGCGACGACCGCGCCCTGCTGCGCGCCGTCGCCCTGCTGCACCGCGACCGCCGGCTCGGCGACGGCGCGCTGGGGCTGATCCCGGTGGGCGCCTCGGTGCAGCTGGCGCACTCGCTCGGCGTGCCGGCCGGGCCGGTCGCGGCGGCGCGGGCGGTGCTGGACGGCGTGGTGCGCCGGCTGGACCTGCTGGTCGACGAGTCCGACGGTGTGGTGCTGGGCGGCCTGTCGATCCCGGCGGCGCGGGCGGTGGCACGGGCGGAGGCGTCCGTGTGGAACGCCTGCCGGTCCCTGGTCCGCACCCTGGTGCGCCCGGCCCCGGCGGGCCCGGCGGCCCGCGCGCACCGGCTGCGTGTGGAGGCCGACGGGGTCCTGCTGGCGGACCTGGACCGTCCGGTCGAGGCCGTGTCGGTCCGGGCGGACCGCGACGGCCGCGCGGAGGTCCTGATCCGGCACCTCTCGGCCACGGAGGCGGTCCGCACGAGCGCCCTCACGGTGACGGTGTCCGGCCCGGACTTCCGCTACCGCGCGGACACCCATGTGACGGGCCCGGTCCGCACCCGCACCTGGACGGTCCGGCCGGGGGCGTGGGGTCTGACGCTGCCGGTGACCGCCGGGGCGGAGACCTGGGCGGAGGGCCGTCAGGACGGGTCGTAGAGCCGGTCGCGGTGCTGGTGTGCGGGGTGTGGCCGCGGGCCCGGCGCGAAGCACGGTACGGACCCGGGGCGCAGCCCGCGCGCCCCCCAGCGCGCAGGGCCACGGGACCGGGGGCGACGCCTCGGTGACGGGACGGGGAGCGTCACAGCTCCACGCGCAGCTCCCTCAGGCCCCTGATCACGAAACCCTCCCGCCACTCCGGTTCCGACACCGGCCTCATCCCCGGCGCCTCCCGCAGCAGTTCGCCGAACGACGCCGAGAGTTCCAGGCGGGCCAGCGGTGCGCCCAGGCAGTAGTGGATGCCCGCGCCGAAGCTCACGTGCGGGTTGTCGGCGCGGGCCAGGTCCAGGGCGTCCGCGCGCGGGAAGCGCGCTTCGTCGCGGTTCGCGGAGCCGAAGAGCAGCGCCAGTTCGGAGCCGCGCGGGACCACCGTCCCGTCGATCTCGATGTCGTCCAGCACCCAGCGCTCGAAGAGCTGGAGCGGCGTGTCGTACCGCATCAGCTCTTCCACAGCTGTGGACAGCATCGAGTGGTCCGCCCGCAGCGCCGCCAGCTGCTCGGGGTGGCGGAAGAGCGTCCACCAGCCGTTGGCCGTCGTGTTCACCGTCGCCTCGTGGCCCGCGTTGAGCAGCAGCACGCACGTGGAGATCATCTCCTGCTCACTGAGCCGGTCCCCCTCCGCGTGCGCCGAGATCAGCGCGGAGATCAGGTCGTCGCCCGGATCCGCCCGCCGCACCGCGATCAACTCCCGCAGGTACGCGCTGAATTCGAGCGACGCCCGCACCGCCCGCGCCGCCGTCTCCTCGGACGGGTTCAGCTCGTACATCCCGCAGATGTCCGCCGACCACGGCCGCAGCAGGCCCCGGTCCGACGCGGGGACGCCGAGCATCTCCGCGATCACCGCGACCGGCAGCGGCTCCGCGACGTCGGCCACCAGGTCTCCCCCGCCCGCGCGCCTGAGGTCCGCGACCAGGTCCGCCGCCAGCCGGCGCACCACCGGTTCCAGCGCCTGCACGGTCCGGGGCGTGAACGCCGTCGTCACCAGGCGCCTGATCCGGGTGTGGTCCGGGGCCTCCAGGTCCAGCAGCCCGTGGTCGTTGAGTGTGTGGAACGGCTCGTGCGCGGCGGGCGGCGGCGTACGCCCGAACTCCTCGTGCGTGAAGCGGTGCAGATACGTGCGCCCCAGCCGCCGGTCCCGCAGCAGCGCCGACACATCGGCGTGGTGCGGGACCAGGAACTGCCGCGTCGGCTCGAACCAGTGCACCCGCCCCCGTGCCCGCAGCTCGGCGAGGGCCGGGTACGGGTCGGCGGCGAAGGCGGGGGACCAGGGCTCGAACGGTACGTCCATGACGGGACGCTAACCCCGCCTACGACGGCGTGACCAGCCTCGCCTCGTACGCGAACACCGCCGCCTGGGTGCGGTCGCGCAGGCCGAGCTTCACAAGAACCCGGCTCACGTGCGTCTTGATCGTGGACTCAGCGACGACCAGGTGCGAGGCGATCTCCGCGTTCGACAGGCCCTGCGCGATCAGCACCAGCACCTCCGTCTCGCGTTCGGTCAGGTCACCGACCTGGGTCATCGCGGCCGGGCGCGGGGTCTCGGCGAGCCGGGAGAACTCGGTGATCAGCCGTCGCGTGACCGTCGGTGCGAGCAGCGCCTCACCCGCCGCGACCACGCGGACGCCGTCGGCGAGCTGCCGGGCCGAGGCGTCCTTCAGCAGGAAGCCGGACGCCCCGGCGCGCAGCGCCTGGTACACATACTCGTCCAGATCGAACGTCGTCAGCACCAGCACCTTCGCCCCGCTGTCGGCGGCGACGATCTCGCGCGTGGCGTCGATGCCGTTCAGCTCCGGCATGCGGATGTCCATCAGGACGACCTCGGGCGCCAGCTCGGCGACCCGGCGCACCGCCTCGCGACCGTTGACCGCCTCGCCGACGACCTCGATGTCGGGCATGGCGTTCAGCAGGACCGAGAAGCCCTCCCGGACCATGGCCTGGTCGTCGACGATGAGCACGCGGATCGTCATGACAGCTCCTGGGCGGGGGTCGCGGCGACGGGGATGAAGGCGGTCACCTCGTAGCCGCCCTCCTCGGTCGGCTCGGCGGTCATCTCGCCGTTCAGCATCGTCACACGTTCCCGCATGCCCGTGATGCCGTGGCCCGCGCCCCTCGAAAGGGGCGGGCGAAGCCCTCGTTCAGGGGCGGTGGTCGGGCGACGGGCGGGACTGACGAGGCCCTGGGGCGCGGTGTTCACCACGCGCAGGCCCAGGCCGCCCAGTACGTAGGAGATCTCGATCCTGGCGGTGGAACCCGGGGCGTGCCGCAGGGCGTTGCTGAGCGCCTCCTGGATGATCCGGTACGCGGACAGCTCGACGCCCTGGGGCAGCTCGCGCACCGCTCCCGTGACCGTCTTCTCCGTCTCCAGCCCCGCGTCGCGGACGTTGGCGATCAGGTTGTCGAGGTCACTGAGCATCGGCTGCGGCGCGTCCGGCGCCTCGTAGTCCTCCGCCCGTACGACGCCGAGGATGCGGCGCAGCTCGGTCAGCGCGGCCACCGCGTTCTCGCGGATGGTGGCGAACGCCCGCTCCAGCTCCTCCGGCGGGTTCTCCACCCGGTAGGGCGCGGCCTCGGCCTGGATCGCGACGACCGACATGTGGTGCGCGACCACGTCGTGCAGCTCGCGGGCGATGGTCGTGCGCTCCTCCAAGAGCGTGCGCCGGTCGCGCTCCACGGCGGTCACGGTCTGCTGCGCGGCGACCTCCTGCTTCGCCTCGCGCCGGGTCAGGAACATGCTCACGACCAGCAGGGCCACAGCGGAGGTGAAGAGCATCGCGGGTGCGTTGCTGCTGTAGCCGCGGCTGAAGACGCTGTCGGAGAACGCCCCGTACCCGGCGGTGATCAGCCACATCCAGCCGGCCGTGCGCGGCCGGGTCCGCAGTGCGACCACGACCATCACCGCGAAGTGGGACAGGAATCCCGCGGGCGTCCAGGGCCAGTCGCCCCAGGGCCCGCCCAGGACCCCCACGAACGGAGTGCTCACCAGCGACACCCACCAGGCACCGACCGGCCTGATCAGCGTCATGGCCACCGCGCCGGCCGGGACGAGCCCGAGCAGGAGGCTGCCGAACTCGCCGTCCCCGGCGGCGCCCGCGAGAAGCAGCGTGCAGAAGGCGGTGAACAGCACCACGGCGTGCGGCAGCCACACGGCGAGCGCGCGTATCCGCCCGCCGGGAAGCCGCCGTACCAGCGGCCCGTCGCCGCGCAGCGGCGCCAGCGGGCGGTAGGCGAACGTGTCGTGGCAAAGGTCCTGGCGGAGGCCGCTGAGTGCCCCTTGGGCCAGGCGGTACTCGAGGCTGCGGGTCTTCTCGGTCACGTGAGAAAGGTAAGCGGAGCGGCGGCGGCGGTCGTCAGCATCGTTATGGATCCCGCGGCATCCGCCCTGAGGACTACCTGGGGCGACGCGCTCAGTAGCCGGCCGGACGCACCAGGCCCGTCTCGTACGCGAAGACCGCCGCCTGGGTGCGGTCGCGCAGGCCGAGTTTCACAAGAACCCGGCTCACGTGGGTCTTCACGGTCTGCTCGGCGACCACGAGGGACCGGGCTATCTCCGCGTTGGACAGGCCCTGGGCGATCAGGGACAGCACCTCCGTCTCGCGTTCGGTCAGATCGCCGACGCGCTCCTTGAGCGGGGCGCGCGGCGACCCGGTCGTCCGGGAGAACTCGGTGATCAGCCGCTTGGTGATGTTCGGGGAGAGCAGCGCGTCCCCGGCGGCCACGACCCGCACGGCGTGCGCGAGTTCCTCGGCCGACGCGTCCTTGAGCAGGAATCCGGACGCGCCCGCGCGCAGCGCCTCGTAGACGTACTCGTCGAGGTCGAAGGTGGTCAGCACGAGCACCTTCGTCGCCGGGTCGTCCGCGGTGACGCGGCGGGTGGCCTCGATGCCGCCGAGCTCGGGCATGCGGATGTCCATCAGCACCACGTCGGGCCGCAGCTCGCCGGCCCGGGCCACGGCGTCGAGACCGTCGACGGCCTGACCGACGACCTCGATGCCGGGCTCGGCGTTCAGCAGCACCGTGAAACCCTGCCGGACCATCATCTGGTCGTCGGCGATCAGCACGCGGATCGTCACTCTTCCGTCTCCCCCTTGGCAGGTGTGTCTCCCGGCAGGAAGGCCGTCACCTCGTAGCCCCCGTCCGGTGTGGGCCCGGTCGCGAGGTCGCCGCCGAGCATGGCGGCCCGCTCGCGCATGCCCAGCAACCCGTGTCCGGCGCCCGGTGAACGCGGGGCGGGGACGCGGGGCGCGGTGTTGGCGACCCGGACGCCCAGGCCGGGCGGCGAGAAGGCGAGCTCGATCCGCACCGTCGTGCCGGGCGCGTGCCGGATGGCGTTGCTCAGCGCCTCCTGGACGATCCGGAACGCGGACAGTTCCACGCCCGGTGTGAGCGGGCGCGGCTGTCCCGTCGAGGCGCAGTCGACGGTCAGCCCGGCGGCCCGCGCGTTCTCGACGAGAGCGTCGAGGCGGGCCAGCGTGGGCAGCGGGGCGTGCGGGGCGGACTCGGACGCCTCCGGGTTCTCCGAGCGCAGGACGCCGAGGACGCGGCGGAGTTCGGTGAGCGCGTCGAGCGCGTTCTGCCGTATGCCCGCCAGGTTCTCCTTCAGCTCGTCGGTGGGCTCCTTCACCAGGTGGGGCGCGACCTGGGCCTGGATCGAGATCACCGACATGTGGTGGGCGACGACGTCGTGCAGCTCGCGGGCGATGCGGTTGCGTTCCTCCAGCACGGTGCGCCGGGTGCGCTCCTCCGCGGTCAGCACCTCCTGCTCGACGAGTGCGGCACGCGCCTGGCGGCGGCCGCGCAGGGCTGTGCCGAGCAGCACGACGACCGTGCACAGGACGACCGCGACCACCCCGGTGGACTGGTGGTCGGCCGCGCCCAGCAGGCCCTGGACGGCGTAGGTGAGGAACGCCGTCAGGACCAGTGCCGCCGCGGACACCCGGGTGCGCACCCGCAGGGCGAGCAGCAGCAGCACGGCCGTGTGCCCCAGGATCCCGGCCGCTGTCCAGGGCCAGGGGAAGTCGTGTGCGTTGCCTTTCAACAGCTGGTGGCGCACCAGGACGGCGCCCACCGCCATGGCCGCCGTCGACAGCCACCACGCCGCGACCGGCCGTCGCAGCGCGAGCGCCACCGCACCGCCCTGAGCGAGCCCGATCAGGAAGCCGAGCTGGGGGCCGAGACCGCCGTCGCCCACAAGCTGTGCCACACCGCCGAACGTGATCCCGAACGCGGCGATGCAGAGCAGACCGTGCGGGAGCCAGCGCAACCAGACGAGGGGCGGCAGCGGATCCGACCGGAAGGTCCACAGCCCCTCCCACAGCACCCGCAGCCAGCTCAGAACGCCTTGCGGGAAGGCGAGTTGGGGCCCCGTGGTCGTCACACGCCCCACCCTAGACACCGCCGTGCACATCCGCCGCCGCGTTCCGGTCCGCGCGATGCGCCCGCACCACACGCGACGCGCGACGCGGGCGGCCCCGTTCGTGCGGCCGCGTGCGGCCCGCTTCGTACGGGTGGAAGACCGCCCGGCACACCAGCAGGACGAGCGTGAAGACCGGCAGCCAGGCGAGCCGGGCGAGCACCCAGCCACCGTCGTCGGGCACGGTGTGCAGACCGGGCAACCGGCCGAGGGACAGCCCGGTGGCCGTGACCGCCATCAGGGCGGTCTGGTGCCACAGGAAGACGGTCATGGCGCAGAGGTTGAGCAGGGCGACGGCCGCCCAGGCGGCGGGCCTTCTCAGAGCGCGGCGCAGCGGGCCGAGCAGCAGCAGGGCGGCGCCGCACTGGGCCAGGCCGAAGGTGACGGCGGCGAGAGTGGGCGGGTTGAGGTTGGAGACGGGCGCGCCCGGGACGCCGACCATGGACGCCGGGTATCCGGCCCACGCGACGAGCGCGGCCGTGGCCGCCGCGCCGCCCAGCAGCAGCGCCCAGCGCACCCCTCTGCCCGGCTCCCGGCGGGCCCAGGCGGTGCCGAGGCAGTACGGGACGAGCCAGCCGGCCGCGACATTGACCCAGCCCAGGGAGGCGGGCGCGCCGAAGCCGAAGCGGAGCAGGTCCACGTGCAGCACGACGGCGAGGGGCCACAGCGGATGCAGGCGGGCGACGAGCGGGGTCGCCGCGGTCAGCGCGGCGAACACCAGCAGGAACCACAGCGGGGACAGGGCGAGGCCCAGCAGGGTGCTCACGGTCGCGGTCCCGGTCCCCGCGGCCAGCGTGCCGGCGGACACGACGGCCCACAGCCCGAGCAGGGCGGCCACGGGACGGAACAGACGGGCGAGCCGGGAGCGCAGCCAGTCGAGATGGCCGCCGGGGTACGAAGCCCGGCTGCGGGCGGCCTCGTATCCGCCGACCATGAAGAAGACGGCGAGGGTCTGCAACGCCCCGTAGAGGGGCGCCAGTTCGGGCATGTGACGTACCGGGGAGTCGCCGTGCAGCGTCCCGCCGTCCGCGACGAGCGCGGTGACCAGCCAGTGCCCCAGGACGACGCCGGTGATGGCGAAGGCTCGCAGCGCGTCCACGGCCCGGTCCCTGCCCGGCGGGGTCGCGGCGTCGATGCGGCGGACGAGGCCGCGCGGGTCAGGCACGGGACAGCTCCGCGGTACGGCCGGCGGCGATCAGCGCGAGGTTGCGCAGCGCGGTGGAGCCTGGCCGCAGGTAGTCGCTGTGGCCGCCGCCGCCCGCGTCGAAGACCCGGGCGCCGAACGCGTCCGCCACGGGGTCCGTGCCGAAACCGACCTCGGTGCCGAGGAGTTCGACCCGTACGTGCGGGACGCCGGCGATCCAGTCGTCGTCGCCGCGCCCGGCCCAGACGGTGGCGCGGGTGCGCAGGGCGGCGGCGGAGTCGGCTCCGGTGCCGGGACTGCCGAAGAGGGCGATGTCGGTGACCGCCTCGGTCTTCGGGCGGTGGGCGGCGCGGGCGCAGACGACGGAGCCGTAGGAGTGGCACAGGAGCGACACGGGGGCCGCGCCCTTGGCGGCGCGCAGTTCGCCGACGAACGCGGCGAGTTCGTCCGCCGCCTCGTCGGCGCGGCTGCTGGTCAGGGCGTCGGTGCCGACGGTCGTCGGGGTGGCGTACCCGAGCCAGGCGACGACCGCCGTACGGTCCGCGCCGGTGCCGCGCAGGGCGCGGTGGAGCGCGGCGGCCCCGGCGCGGAAGCGTGCGTACGTGTCGAGATGGGTGTCCGAGCCCGGCACGAGGACGGTGACGCGGTCGGCGCGCGCGAGGTCGCCGAACACCTCGGCGGCGCGGCCCCCGTCGCGCCCGTCGAACGTGAGGAACTGCCCGTCCGCCGCCATCGCCCGCAGCGCGCGGGCCCGCCGGTGGTCTTCGTGGCCGTCCGCGACGCGGGCCGCGGCGCGGATGCCGGCCCGCGTGATGGCGTACCGGGCGTCCAGGGCGGGCAGTTCGGCGGCGCTGAGCGGTGCGAGGGCGGCCGGCTCGGGCGCCGGGACGGCGGACGGCCTCGCCGCGGCCGACACCGGGACGGCCACGGCCGCGGCGAGGAGCGCGGCGAGCAGGGTGCGGCGCAGGCGGGACGCCATGGGGATTCCTTCCGGTCCGAATCGCTGATCCGGAAAGGACGTTAGGAATCCGGTCCGTAGGCCGGCGTCCCGCGCGAGAGCGCACGTGCCGCGTAGCTCTCAGGTATGACGGGTAGGGGCGCCGGTCAGGCCCGGAAGGCGTCCGCGTGCTCGGCGGCCCACTCGGTGAACGTCCTGGCCGGCCGGCCCGTCACCTTCTCGACGGTGGGGACGACGGTGCGGCCCACCGGCGGGGTGTTCCCGTACGCCTCCAGCAGGAAACCGATCACGTCGTCGGCCAGACCGGAGGCGCGCCACCGGCCGACGGCCTCCTCTTCGGTCAGCTCGACGAGCCGGATCGCGCGTCCGCGCGCGGCGGCCAGCGTCTCCGTCTTGTCCTTCAGGGTCAGCACCTCGGGCCCGGTGATCACGTACTCCTGTCCGCCGTGGCCGTCCTCGGTCAGGGCGACGGCCGCGACCGCGCCGATGTCGGCCTCGTGGACCATGGCACTGAGCCGGTCGGTGAACGGCTCGCGCACCTCGTCGGCCGTGCGTACGCCGTCGGCCCACTCCAGGGCGTTGCCCATGAACTCCACCGGCATCAGCACGGTCCACGGGATCTCCCCCGCCCGCACCGCGTCCTCCAGCAGGCTGGGGCCGCCGCCGTGCAGCACGGTGATCCGCCGCACGCCGGCCTCGCGGGCGAGTTCCAGGATGCGCGGGCCGGTCTCCAGCGGGGCGAAGTACGGGCCGCCGAAGGTGATCAGGTGCAGGCCGGTCACGCCCTGGAGCGCGGCGGCGAGCGTGGCGGGGTCGGTGAGGTCGCCCCGGACGACCTCCACCCCGGCGGGGAAGTCGGCCTTGCCGGGGTCGCGGGTCAGGGCACGGACGGAGTGTCCGCGGCGCAGCAGTTCGGCGACCACCTGGCGGCCGACGGTTCCGGTTGCTCCGGTCACGAGATTCGTCATGGGAAGACCGTAGGAAGGGTTGCGGTCAGCTTCTGTCCGCAAGCACCGTCCCTGTTCACCAGGCGAGTTGGGCGATCTCCTCGGCCACGACGGCGCAGGCGTCCGCGGCCGGGTCGATGAGCGGGAAGTGCCCGACCTCCTCCAGCAGGGTCAGCCCGACGGTCTCGCCCGCCTTCGCCGCGGCGTCGACGAACGCCTCGCTCACCGCCTGCGGCACGACGATGTCCGTGCGGCCCTGGACGACAACCGTCGCGATGCCCGTGGGCAACAGGACGGCCGGGTCGGTGTGCGCGGCCCGCTGTTCGTACTCGCCTGCGGCACCCAGCAGTTGGCGCACCGCGCCGCCGCACACGTCGAGCCCGACGGCGAGCGCGAAGTCGGCGATCGGGGCGAGCGCGACGACGCCGCGCAGGGCGGGCGGCGCGGGCAGCCGCCACGGCGAACCGGCCGGCAGGACGTGCCGGGCGGCGGCCCACAGCGCGAGCTGCCCGCCCGCGGAGTGCCCGGTGACGACGGTGCGCCGCGGGTCCGCCTGCGGCAGGGCGCGCCGGGCGAGGTCCGGCAGCGCGTCCAGGGCGGCGGCGACGTCGTCGAACGTCTCCGGCCACCGTCCCGCGACGGGCCCGGTCCCGCGCTGCTGCGGGATCTCGCGCCCGCGCCGGTACTCGACGTTGGCGACGGCGAGCCCGCGGCGGGCGAGGAAGTCCGCGAACGGGGTGACGTGCTGCCGGTCGTACGGCGCCCGCCAGGCCCCGCCGTGCAGCAGCACCACGAGCGGGGCGCCGGCCCGGCCGTCGCGCGGCGCGTAGAAGTCGACGACCTGATCGGGATGCTCCCCGTAGGCGACGGACGCGTCCGGCGCGACGGCAGGATGCGAGAACGCCGACTCTTCCTCGGCGGCGTCACGGGCGACGGGGTCCGGCATGTGCTGCTCCAACAGTCCCGCAGGTGTGGCGTATTCAACCTGACCAGCGCGGACGCTACCAGTTACGGCGGGGCCGCCGGGTCGCTGCCCGCGCTTGCCCCCACCCCGCCCCTTCCCCTACGGCCCGGCGGCCGTGGGAGGCCCCATCCCGAAACCGGGGCGCCGCCCCAGGCCCCGTACCGCCCTGGCGGGCGGCTTGCGGGGCCGCTGCCCCGGGCCCCCGCGCGTCAATCGCCGACGAGGCTGGATCTGCCTGCGGCACATCAGCCCGTCTGGGGCACTCCCCCTGGCTGCGCCGGGAGGACCCCACCAACGGCCGCCAGGCCGTAGGGGGAGCTGGAGGACACCGCGCGGAGCGCGGTACGGGTGCGGGCTTGCCCCGGTCACGGGAAGGGGGCACCCCCCAACGGCCGCCAGGCCGAAGGGGGAGCTGGAGGACACCGCGCGGAGCGCGGTACGGGTGCGGGCGGAGCCCGGTACGGGGTCCGGGGCTTGCCCCGGTTACGGGAAGGGGCGGGGTGGGGAAAGCGCCCCGCGCAGCGGCAGTCCGGCCCGGGGTTCGGGGCGCAGCCCCACCAGGGTCCGGGGGCAGCGCCCCCGGACGGTCAGCCCCGCAGCACCTCCGACAGCACCCGCGCCGCCCGCTCCACGTCACCGAAGCCCACGTACAGCGGCGTGAAGCCGAACCGCAGGACGTCCGGGCGGCGCAGGTCTCCGATCACGCCGCGGTCGATCAGCTCCCGCATCACCCGCGGCGCGTCCTCGCAGCGCAGCGCGACCTGACTGCCGCGTTCCGCGTGGGCCGCCGGAGTCAGCGAGGTCACCGACCCGGCCGGGACGTACGCCTCGACGCACTCCAGGAAGAAGTCCGTCAGCGCCAGGCTCTTGGCCCGTACCGCGCCGATCGAGACCCCGTCCCAGACGTCGAGCGACGCCTCCAGCGCCAGCATGGACAGGATGTCGGGGGTGCCGACCCGGCCCCGGACCGCGCCGGGCGCGGCCTCGTAGCCGAGAGTCATCGCGAACGGGTCCGTGTGCGAGTTCCACCCCGGCAGCGGGGAGTCGAAGCCGGCCTGATGGCGCTCGGCGACGTACAGGTACGCCGGTGAACCGGGGCCGCCGTTCAGGTACTTGTACGTGCAGCCGACCGCGAGGTCCACGCCGTGCTCGTCCAGCCCCACCGGCAGCGCGCCCGCGCTGTGGCACAGGTCCCAGACCGCGAGCGCGCCCGCGTCGTGGATCGCCGCCGTCAGTCCGGGCAGGTCGTGGAGCCGGCCCGAGCGGTAGTCGACGTGATTGACGAGCGCGACCGCCGTCGTCGGCCCGAGGGCCGCGGGCAGGTCCGCGGGGTCGACGAGTACCAGCTGCTTTCCGGTCATCCGGGCGGCGGACTCGGCGATGTACCCGTCCGTGGGGAACGTGCCGGCGTCCACCAGGACGTCCGTACGCGCCGGGTCGTCGACGAGCCGCACGGCGCCCACCACCGCCTTGAAGACGTTGACACTCGTGGAGTCGCCGACCACGATCTGCCCCGGCGCCGCGCCCACCAGCGGCGCGATCCGGTCGCCGATCCGCTCGGGCGCCGTCCACCAGCCGCTCTCGTCCCACGAACGGATACGCAGCTCGCCCCACTGACGCGTCACCACATCGGCGACGCGGGCCGGCACGTGCGCGGGCAGCGCGCCCAGCGAGTTGCCGTCCAGGTACACGGCCTCGTCGAGCGCGAACAGCTTGCGCGCGGCGGCCAGTTCGTCTGCGGCGTCCAGCGCCGCGGCCTTCCCGGCCAACGACTCAGACATGGCTGCGCGCCGTCCACAGCTCGGGGAAGACGTTCTTGCGGGCCCGCTTCTCCAGCCAGGACACGCCCGCCGAACCACCCGTGCCGACCTTCGAGCCCATCGCCCGCCGCGTCGCCACGAGATGGTCGTTGCGCCATCGCCACACCAGCTCGCCGACGTCGGTGAGCGCCTCGCCGAGGCGCACCAGCTCGGAGTCCTGGTCCTCGGCGGCGTACAGCTCGGCCCACGCCCGCTCGACCTGCTCCGACGGCTCGTACTTCTGCGACAGGTCCCGCTCCAGCACCTCGGCCGGTATCGCGTGGCCCCGGCGCGCCAGCAGCCTGAGCACCTCGTCGTACAGACTCGGCTCGTGCAGGGCCTTCTCCAGCTCCGCGTGCACGCGCGGTGCGCCGCGGTGCGGCACCAGCATCGACGCGGACTTCTCGCCGAGCAGGAACTCCATGCGCCGGTACATGGCCGACTGGAAGCCGGAGCCCTCGCCGAGCGCGTCGCGGTAGGCGTTGAACTGGGCCGGGGTCAGGTTGGCGATCGGCCGCCAGGAGGCGTTCAGCGCCTCCAGCTCCCGTACGGAGCGCCTGAGCGCGTCCATCGCCACGGGGACGCGGTCCTCCCGCAGCGCGCGGGCCGCGGTCTCCCATTCGTGGACGATCACCGTGAACCACAGCTCCATGACCTGGGTCGTGACCAGGAAGACCATCTCGCCCGGGTCGTCCGAACGGGGGTGCTGGAGGTGGGTGAGGACGTCCGCCTGCACGTAGTCCTCGTACGGAGTAGTGCCCGCGAAGTCCAGATTCGGGGCGGCGTCATGTGACATCGCTGTCTCCTCGACGAATCCGGGTAGCGGTCCGCCCCTTCCTGATCGGTGTGGGCCCCGGTCCCCACCGGCATCATAGGACGAGGTTCACACCGGCGGTCCGGTGAGATACGTCCCGTCCTCGTCGTAGGGCCAGGCGTTGGAGACGCAGCCGTTCAGGCCCTTGATCTGCTGCATCATCACCGGCGCGGGGCGGCCCGGGCCGGGGCAGCCCATGTGCTGCCGGATGCCGATCTCGTGCCCCACCTCGTGGTTGATGATCAGGTGCCGGTACTCGGCGGGTGTCCCGGCGAACGTCGGCGACCCCAGCATCCACCGCTTCAGATTGACGACGACGCCCTCGACGGTCTCGCAGTTCAGCTCGCCGCGGGTGTTGAGGCCCTGGGCGAGGCAGAGCCGGTCGGCGGTGGCCGGGGTGGCGATCCTGATGACGAAGTCGGCGTCCGACGAGACGAGCTGGAACCGGCCGCGGCCGTGGGCGGCCCAGCCCCGGGGGTGGGCGAGGATGTCCTCGATCTCGGCCGCCGCCTGCCGCGCGGACAGGTCGATGCCGTCCTCGACCTCGACCTTGTAGCGGCGCAGCATGCCGGTGCCGGCCGCCGCGCCGGTGGCCTGCGCGGCGGTGAACGTCCCCTCTCCGGACGCGGGCACGTTCGGCGGCCCGCTCACCTTCGGGGACGCCTTGGGCGACGCGGTCACGCCGGGGCGCGGCGAGGCGGAGACGGACGGCTTCGGGTCGGCCTCGGGAGAATCCTCGGGAGAGGTCTCGGGGGAGGTCTCCGGGGACATCAGCGGTTCGGCGCGGGGCGTCTGCGACGGGGCCGCGGACGCGGCGCCTGTGCCACCGCTGCGCCAGTGGGCGAGGGCGGCGCCGCCGCCAATGGACAGGATCCCGACGATCAGGCCGAGCACGAGGAGCGGGCCGAGCGGACGGCGACGTGCCCGGTCCCGGCGGGACGGGGCCCGGCGGCCACGTCCACGCCCGCGTCCAGTGGCGGCGCGCTTGCCCAAAACAGAACTCTCCCCTGGTTCGGCCGGCTTTTCTGGGGGAGAGGGTGGGGCCTCCGCTCCGGCGGTGTACATCGGCTGCGGACGAGTAAATCGACAGCGCGTGCGATCGTACCCGGGAGGACGTGGCCTGTGAGGCAGCGGTTCCCTGGCCCGGCCGGGTGCGGTGCGCCGATGGCAGACTTCAGCCATGAACCTTCACGAGAACCTGCTCGGCGGTCCGCCCCCGACCCACCTGCCGGAGAACGAAGAGGCCTACCGGATGCTCGCCGAGCAGTCCGCGACGCCTGCCGAGGTCGCCGCCGCGCACCCGACCTTCTCCCTGGCGTGGGCGATGCTGGCCGACGACGCCTTCGAGGCCGGGCGTGTGGTGGAGTCCTACGCCTACGCCCGCACCGGGTACCACCGCGGGCTCGACGCCCTGCGCCGCGCGGGCTGGAAGGGTCACGGCCCGATCCCCTTCAGCCACCGCGCCAACCGCGGCTTCCTGCGCTGCCTGGCGGCTCTGGCGCGTGCCGCCGACGCGATCGAGGAGAGGGAGGAGGCGGACCGCTGCTGGCAGTTCCTCAAGGACAGCAGCGACGAGGCCTACGCGGAACTGAAGCGCTAGCCCCGGCAGCGTTTCACCCGAAGCGTTCGAGGCGGGGGGCTCGGGGCGCCAGCCCCGGGCAACCCGGCCCCGCCGGCGATCAAGCCCCGGAGCGCCTCGGCGGCACCAGCCCGGGCAACCCGGCCCACCTCGGACGTTCGAGGCGCGGGGCGGCTCGGGGCACCGGCCCCGAGCAACCCGGCCCGCCGGCGATTGAGGCGCGGAGCGCCTCGGCGGCACCAGCCCGGGCAACCCGGCCCACCTCGGACGTTCGAGGCGCGGGGCGGCTCGGGGCACCGGCCCCGAGCAACCCGGC
>NZ_JBSFUR010000020.1:0-129602 GCF_053591895.1 Streptomyces sp. NPDC002867
GGCACCCTTCTGCCATTCGGGCGCCCCCCAGCAGTCGTTCTGTCTTTCATCGCCTACCCGGAGGCCGGGTGTTGCGACGTTGATTAGAACCCAAGATGCGGCGGGGCTTCTGCGCGCGGTGGGCTACGTCGGCGTGCAGTGTCCGGCACGGGCACCGTTGTGCTCGCTCTCCGCTTTCGAGTACCCGGAGCAGGGACGCTGTGACGACACGCGTCCCACGGCCGATCTGTAGCACGCGGCACGGGAACTCTCCGCGACGAAATCAAGTCGTAGCCCTTCGCCCGTGAGAACCCGAACGCCCTGGAGGCCTCCTCCACGCTACCCGTTCGGCCCCATGTGGCACGGATATGCGTAGGGCTGTATCGGGCGTCCTGCAGCTCGTCGCTCGCATTTCTGACTCTTCAGTCCCTTTCAAGACCGCACTGCTGCGTGCAGCCCTTGGCTCTGTCCCGCACGAGCCACGCGGCAGCGGCAAGCGTTGACGCTGCGCGTCGCGCTGAGTTGATGGCCGTTTCGGCGATGTCTTTCCACGTACGGGGCAGGTTGTGGCGGTGGACCATCAATAGTCGGCGGGATCGCCGGTTTGGTAAACCGGCGATCCCCGGCTACATTCCGGCCGCTCAGCGGAACGGGTTCTCCGTCCCGTGGTCCGCCTCGGTGGCTGCGTCGAGGAGTTCGAGCACGTCAGCGCCGTCCGCATCCCGCTGATCTATCCACCACCCGGCCCGAGTGACCGTACGTGCCTTGTCCTCCAGCTCCGCCCAGTCAGCCTCGTCCCAGGTGTGTTGTCGCGTTCCCTGTTGGATCGACGTGTCGAAGCAGATCGAGCGGGGGTGGATGCGTGCCGGGTTGGCGTACGTTCTGGGTGCCGAGGGACCGTCGGGGGCGGGAAATCGAGTGCCCGTTCTAGGCGGGGTGGAAGAGGCTGGCGAAGCGTGAGGACCGAGTTGGAATTCATCCTGGGAATCCGATTCTTCTTTTCTCCGGACTACCGGATCGATGAGGCGCCGAGCCGGTATCTGTGCCGGTCGTCGTTCGCCCGTCTCGCGCAGGAGACGAAGCGGAACTACTCGGACGACAACTGCCTGTTCTCGACTTCCTGTGGGGGCACGGGAAGACCTGGCGCGATGCCACAGCAGACGATCTGTGGGACTTCGAGGACTGGCGGACAAGCTCGCTGCGGAATCCGCGCCGGATCGGTGGGGCACGGTGGAACCGCTGACTGGCTATCCGGCTGTACGAGTGGGCGGTGCAGCGAGATCACGTCACGGTCAGCCCGGTGAGCGGCGAAGAACGCGCGAACCAGCGAGGTCCGTTGGCTGACGCCGCGGGCATGTCGCCGTTGGGTGGAAGTCGGTCTGCGGGGGAATGGCGCTGACGGCATGTCCTCGCACGGCCCGTCGGCGTACACCTTCAGCGCCTCCCGCTCTGCCTCGTCGACGCTCAGCTGCCACCGCAGCTTGGAGCCGACCCATTCGGCGACGTACTGGCACTGGGCGGCGGCCACCGGCGGCATCCAGGTTGCGGGGTGGGCGCGCGCCGCACCGTCGGTATTACAGCCTGTCACCTGCCACTTGGGGTGGGGCGCGCTGCGCCGGGGCCACCCAGCGAGATGGCCATCAAGATCACATAACATCGGCGCCTGGGCCGTCCCGCTTCACGCGGGCTTGTGATCTCCTGGACTTTTTCCCCGCTCATATCGTCCGTGCAGGCCTGCACGAGTCGCTGTTGCAGGCACTTCAACCGCACGCGAATCCAGGAGATTTCTTTGTCCTTCATACGCATGTCCGCACAGCCTCCCGAGGGAGGACGCCGAAGACGCAGACGCGGCTCGGCCTCATGGCGCTCCGTCACCCTCGGCCTGGCCTTCGGAATGGCGGTCTCCGCCCTCTACGGCTCCTCCGTACCGGCCGCTGCCGTCCCGCACACGACACCACAGGCCGCCGACGCGCGTCAGGCGACCGCCACCCAGGCGGCAGACCTGGCGTCGGCTCGGGTAGCAGCGCGGTTGTCCGGCAAGCGCGTGGAGGCGCTTTCGGAGCGCACCGAGACCTCCACCACCTGGGTGAACAAGGACGGTTCACTCACCACGGAGGTCGCGGCCGGCCCGATCCGCTTCCGTGACGCGGCATCGGGCGAGTGGCGAGACGTCGATGTCGCGCTGGCCGCTTCCCCGGACGGATCCGTCGCGTCGAAGGCGCACCCGCGGGGTCTGAGGCTGGCGGGCAGGGCAGGTGCCAAGGCTGCCTCGCTGAAGGCGGCGCAGGCCGCTCCCGCCACGGACCTGGTGACGCTGGGCGAGGGTGATCAGCAGATCACGCTGCAGTGGCATGGTGGTCTGCCCAAGCCCGAGCTGGACGGTACCCGCGCGACGTACGTGAACGCGGTTCCGGGTGCGGACGTGGTCGTGGAGGCCACCCGTACCGGTTTCGAACAGTTCGTCCAGGTCAAGGCCAAGCCCGCGGCGGGCTTCTCCTACACGCTGCCCCTGAAGACCAAGGGGCTGAAGGTTGCTCAGCAGGCCGACGGCAGCGTGCTCTTCACGGACAGGAAGTCCAAGAAGACCGCCACGATGCCCGCTCCCGTGATGTGGGACGCGAGCGTGGACAAGGTCTCCGGTGAGCACACCCGCCGGGCCAAGGTCACCATGAAGGTCGTCAAGACCAAGGGCGGCGTCGACCTCGTCATTACACCCGACGCAAAGTTCCTCGCCGACCCCGCCACGAAGTACCCGGTGACGGTCGATCCCTCGACCTCCACCCTGGGGAACCTGTTCGATACCTACGTCCAGCAGGGCGAGACCGTCGACTGGTCCAACGACACTGAGCTCGACCTCGGCAACCCGGGCACGAAGAACGCCGACGGCACCTGGCGCACGGCCCGTTCCTTCATCACCTGGAACACCGCCCCGGTCGCCGACGCGCTGATCTCCAGTGCCACGCTGTCGCTGTGGAACTTCCACTCCGGCAACACCGACTGCACCGCGCAGCCGTGGGAGGTGTGGACCGCCAACAACGCCTCCACCTCCTCCCGTTGGACGAACCAGCCGGCGATGGTGACCAAGATGGCCACCTCCACGCAGACCAAGGGCAACACGGCCTGCACCGCCGACGGCTGGATCACCGCCGACGTCAAGGACCTCGTCCAGCACTGGTCCAACAATAAGTGGGCGTACTCGGGCATGGGCCTGCGGGCCACCGACGAGAACGACACCAAGGAGTGGAAGCGGGTCAACTCCTCCAACGCCGCTTCCAACCCGCCCAAGCTGACGGTCACGTACAACTACCGTCCGCGGACTGGTACGAAGCAGGAGGCGGGCGCCCCGTTCTTCTCCTACGGTGGCGCCTACGTCGTCAACACGGTCACCCCGACGCTGCGTGACACGTTCGTCGACGTGAACGGCGACAAGGTCCAGGGCGCGTTCCAGGTCTTCGACAACGCCACCAACGCCCAGGTCGGTGACGTCCTGCGGTCGTCGTTCGTCCCCTCCGGCCAGCCCGCCTCGGTGAAGGTTCCGGCCGGCGTGCTGACCAACGGCAAGACGTACCGCTTCCGTACGTCCCCCTATGACGGTACGCACTACAACCTTGGCTGGTCGGCCGAGAAGACCTTCACGGTCGACACCGCCGCCCCCTCCGCCCCCACCGCGATCAGCTCCACCGACTACCCGTCGAACGCGTGGGTCAAGGGTGCCGGTCAGGCGGGCACGTTCAACGTGACCCCGCCGGCCGCCGACCACAACTGGCTCGAGTGGTCTCTCGACGGCACCACCTGGACCAAGGTCGCCACCGGCGGCGCCTCCGGCGCCAAGGCGATCTCCATCGCCCCGCCCAAGGACGGCACCCACACCCTCGAAGTCCGGGCAGTCGACAAGGCGGACAACAAGTCCGAGCCGGTCTCGTACCCCTTCCACGCCGGCCCCGGCGGTTTCGTCCAGCCCACTGACGGCGAGCGCACCGCCCGGCGCCTGCCGCTGGTCGCCGAATCCGACGGCTCCAAGTACGACAAGGTCTCCTTCTCCTGGCGACGCTCCGAAGCCGACCCCTGGACGCCGATCCCGCCCGGCCACGTCACCTCCGGCGGCACCCCGCTGACGGCCTGGCCCGTCCCCCTCGTGAACGGCAAGAACGCCCCGCTGGTCTGGAACGCCACCGATACCGTCGACCCCGACGGCACGGTGCAGATCAAGGCCGACTTCACGGGACCGAACGCGGCCACCGGAGCGACGGACCCGCTCACCGCGGTCGTGGACAGGAATGCCTCCGGCGCCGCCTCCACCGAGGTGGGCCCCGGTTCGGTGAACCTGCTGACCGGCGACTTCGGCCTCTCCGCCGAGGACGCCTCCGCCTTCGGCATGTCCGTCTCGCGCACCGCCTCCTCCCGCACCCCGGAGAAGGGCGCGCAGCAGGAGGGCCAAGCCCCAATCTTCGGCAAGGAGTGGGTGGCCGGCACGGTCGCCGAGCTCGGCACGTCCGACTACTCCCACCTCCGGCGGATCTCCGACACCGCCGTCGCCGTGACCGACGCCAAGGGCGACGAACTGCACTTCACCGCCAACGCGGCGAAGACCGGCTGGATCCCCGAGCCCGGCGCCGAGGGGCTCCTCCTCACCGGCAGCGTCACGGGATCGTTCACCCTGTCCGACAGCGAGGGCACGGTGACCAGCTTCACCAAGCCCGACCCGGCAGTGCCGACCTGGCAGGTTTCCTCCACGCTGCGGGACGGACTGACGAACACCGAGACGAAGGTCATCTCGGGCAAGACCACGTACAACGGCAAGGCCGTCGCCTTCCCCAAGTGGATCATCGCGCCCACCTCCGCCGTCCAGGCCGCCACCTGTGCCGCCACCCCGGCCACCAAGGGCTGCCGGATGTTGGAGTTCGTCTACCCGACCGCCACCACCGCCACCTCCACCGCCTTCGGTGACGTGCTCGGCCAGGTGAAGAGCGTCCGCCTGTGGGCCACCGCTCCCGGAGCCGCCGCCTCCACCGCCCAGGAGATCGCGGCCTACGCGTACGACGACGGCGGTCGGCTCCGTGAGGCGTGGAACCCGCGGATCTCCCCGGCGCTGAAGACCGCGTACGCCTACGACGCCGCGGGCCGGGTCACCCGGCTGGCCCAATCCGGCGAACTGCCGTGGACCTTCACCTACGGCCAGGCGGGCAACGCCGCCACCGCCGGACCCGGCATGCTCCTCAAGGCCTCCCGCTCCGGCCTGAAGCAGGGCACCGCCGACGTCGAGGAAGGCACCGCGGCCACCTCCGTGGTGTACGACGTACCGCTGACCGGCACCGGTGCGCCCCACAGCATGGGCGCCGCGAACGTGAAGGCATGGGGCCAGCTCGACGCCCCGACCGACGCCACCGCGGTCTTTCCCGCCGACGCCGTCCCGGCATCCCACACCGGGAGCTCCCTGACGGCTGCCGACTACAAGCGCGCCACCGTGCACTACCTGGGTGTCTCCGGACGCGAATCCAACCTCACCGCCCCGGGCGGCCACACCTCCACCACCGAGTACGACCGCTACGGCAATCCGGTCCGCGAACTCAGCGCCGGCAACCGCGCCGTCGCGCTGGGACTCGGCTCGGCCGCCCAGGCAGTCCAGGCCGACCTCGGCATCGACCGGCTCACGACCGCCGAGCGGGCGGACCTGCTGGCCGGCCGGACCGTCTACAACGACTCCGGCACCCGGCAGCTCGAAGAGTTCGGTCCGCTGCGCCGGATCGAGCTGACCGCCGACCTGAAGTCGGGCACCACCGTACTGGCCCCGGCCGGCACGTCCGTGACCGCGCGCTCCTGGACGGTCACCGAGTACGACACCGGGCGTCCCACCGACGGCACCGCGAACGTCAGCGACCAGGTCACCAAGGTGATCACCGGCGCGCAGGTGCGCGAGCACCCCGCCGTCCACGGCGAGACCCGCGCCGTGCAGACCGTGTACGACTGGGTCAAGGGCCTCCCCATCCAGACGATCAAGGATCCGGGCGGTCTGTCGATCACTGAGACCTTGGAGTACGACGCCCAAGGCCGTGTCGTCAAGCAGCGCTCGCCCGGTGCCACTGGCACCGACGCGGCCACGCGCGTGACCACCTACTGGTCCGCGACGGGCGCCGGCGCCTGCCAGGGCCGCCCGGAGTGGGCGGACCAGGTCTGCTCCACCGGTCCGGCGGGCGCGGTCACCGGCGGCGGCACCCAGCCGGCCCAGCTGCCGACCACCACCACCGAGTACGACTGGTACGGCAACCCGGCCAAGACCCTCGACACCGCGAACGGATTGACCCGTACGTCGACCACCACGTACGACGGGGCCGGTCGTGCGACCAAGGTCGCCGTCACCGGTGGCGTCGGACAGGCCGTCCCGGACGTCACCACCGAGTACGACCCGGTTACCGGCCGGGCCGTGAAGACCACCTCGTCGACCGGTGGCACGATCGCCAAGACGTTCGACAAGCTGGGCCGGCTGATCTCCTACACCGACGCCGACGGAGGCGTGACCACCACCGAGTACGACCTGCTCGACCGGCCGGTCAAGGTCACCGACAACGCGCCCTCCACGGTCACCTACACCTACGATCACAACGCCGAACCGCGAGGCCTCCCGACAGCCGCCGCCGACTCCGTCGCCGGTACCTTCCAGGCCGTCTACGGAGCGAACGGATCCGTGAGCGCTGAGAAGCTGCCCGGCGGGTACACGGCGACGCTCACGCAGGACCCGACCGGGGCAACGGTGGCCCGCACCTACACCCGGGACAGCGACGGAACCACCGTCTACTCCGACACGGTGACGGAGACGGTCCACGGGCAGGCCGCGTCCCACGCGGGCTGGTCCACCCAGGACTACCGCTACGACGGCGTCGGCCGACTGGCCAGCGTCCGCGACACCTCCGACACCGTGTGCACCCGTCGTGACTACGCCTTCGACGCACGCTCCAACCGCAAGTCCCTGACCGTAGCCACCGGCACCCCCGGTGCCGACTGCCCCACCACCGGAGGCACCACCACCACCCACGCCCACGACAGTGCCGACCGGCTCGTCGACACCGGATACACCTACGACGCGTTCGGCCGCACCACCGCCCTGCCCGGCTCCACGCTCGGCTACTACGCCAACGACCTCGCCCACCAGCAGACCGCGAACGGTACCCGCCAGACCTGGGCGCTCGACCCGGCCCTGCGGTTCCGCTCCTGGACGGTGGAGACCAGCAGCGGTTCGACGTGGACCCAGACCGCGGCCAAGGTCAACCACTACGCCGGCGACGGCGAGAACCCCCGGTGGATCGTCGAGAACACCTCCACCGGTGCTCTGACCCGCAACGTCGACGGCCTCGGCGGAGGACTCGCGGCCACCACGGGCAAGACGGGCACCACCGTCCTGCAGCTGGCGAACATCCACGGCGACGTGGCCCTGCAACTGCCCCTGGACGCCGGCCAGGCCCCGGTCGCCCTCGACCACGACGAGTACGGCAACGCACGCGCCGGCCAGGCGGCCACCCGCTACGACTGGCTCGGCTCGCACCAGCGTTCCACGGAGACGCCTGGCGGCCTCACCCTGATGGGCGCCAGACTGTACAGCCCGGCCGTCGGCCGCTTCCTGTCGATCGACCCGATCGCCGGAGGCAGCTGCAACAGGTACGAGTACGCCTGCGCCGATCCACGCAACAAGTACGACCTCGACGGCACGGCACTCATGGAGCGCGTGCAGACGGACTGCAACTCCTACAACTGCGTGCGGATCAGGCGCATCTGCGACAGGTCGTCCAAGAAGTGCTCGCTGCAGTGGGACATGTGGTTCCGCAGGGGCTGGAGCGGCGCCTACATCTACGCCGGCTGGCGCTACCAGCTGTCGGTCCGCGGAATCAAGGTGTTCTCCGGCAGCTACAGCCACGGTGAATTGGGCTGGTACAACTTCCACGGCTACTGGTATGGCAACGGCGCCCGCGGCAAGCACAGTTGCTACGGCTTCACGTGCTGGCTGGACCCCGGCGACTCGGTGCAGTTCTCCGCGTCCGGCATCGCCCGGATCGGCTACACCAAGTACTACTGGAACCGGTTCCAGAACTTCGGCGGCGGAGGCAGCTACCGGTACTGACCCGCGTCGCCGCTGCGCGGTGACCCCCGCTGAGCCGGACTGACGGCCTGAGCGGGAGCCCGACACACCGCGGCCGCGCGGCCACACAGCGAATCGGCTGCCCCGGCCACTCCGGCCGGGGCAGCCGATTCGTCTTACCATCCACAGGTGGAGGAAAGCATGCCCGGCAGCGAGCTTGAGCTGCGCTACGAACGACTCTTCGCGCAGTGGCTGGAGCGCGTCCAAGGCGAGCTGGGCTGGCAGATCGCCGAGACCCGTCCAGCGGGCTGGATCCGCACGGCGTATCGCGAACACGGGGAGCTGCCGGCGGCCCGGTTCGCCCTGATCGCGTTCGAGCGGAAGCTGCGCTGCGTCTTGGACGCGTTCCCCCCGGTGGCCGCAGCAGCCGAGCGGGACACGGGCCTGCGCGTCGACATCCGCGCGGACTCCACTCCCCCTTCGCCGGACTTCCCGGTGGGGATGGTGACGGTGGCCGAGTCGGCCGTCCAGTCGTTCGACCCGCTCGGAGTGCTTGCGGAAGTCGCCGACGCCGTTCAGACGTATCTGGCCGACCGCTACGGCCGCCTCTGGCCGCTCTGCCCGGAGCACGACAGCGGTCTGCACGCCATCACGCACGAAGGCGAGGCAGTCTGGTGGTGCAGGGCGCAGGACCACCCCGCGGTCCGGATTCCCGGAAAGTAATCCTGAGTCCGGCCCCGGCCTCCGCTAGGAATGCTGGAGCAGTTCGGATCTCCCCCGGCTGCGCGGTGCCGAGCTTCAGATCATGGCCCTGACCGTCACCGGGCCCACGGTCTACAACCAGCACAACACAGGGAGCGGACTGTTCATCGGTGGCGATAACCACGGCAGCCTGACGATCAACCACGGTGGGCCCAGGCATGGCTGAGAGCCATCCCGAGGATCAGAAGAAGGTCGTGAACCAGACGAACATTCCGGCACGTTCCTGGCCGCAACGTCCTGGGCAATATCGTGAACTTCTTCGTCCCCGCACAACCGTCGACGTCCGCCGACGGTTGTGCGGAGCGAGGCCGACGGCCTAGTGCTCCAGCTGTAGATCGTGATCTTCGTGGTCGTGGAGTGGCGTGGAAGAGATGACGCCAGTGAGCCGGGGGTCCCTGCCGAACAGTGCCGGTCAGGGACACCCGTCTCCGAGCGGGTTATGAGGTCTCAACACCGCGTGACGGCTGCATTGCCGGGCGGAGGAAGGTCCGGTCGAAGCGGTGGATGCAGCGGGTCTCCTTGCTGAGCTGCCAGAGCTGCTGAGCCTCCGAATCGTGCCGGATGGCAGCACGGTAGTCCTCGTAGGCAGCCAGACTGGGGAAGGAGAACAGGGCGTAGGCGATGTCGTTGGCTCCTTCGTGCGGCAAGAAGCAGCCGTGGTGCGTGCCGCCGAAGCGGGTGACGATTGGGATCCACCCCGTCACGTACGTCTCGAACGCGGCAGTCTGGCTGGGGTCGATCTCGTAGCGCAAATGACAAGTGATCATGTGAGTATTCTTCCTGGCCCGGTGGGTGCCCGGTACGGATCGAGCGCTGAGTGCCTCGGCAGCGGGCTGGCCGGCATGCGGTCTTCATGGTTGGAGGGTCGCTTGGCGGTGGTAGTGGCTTGCGCGGGCGCGGGCTTGGTGGCGACGGCGCCAGATCGACCAGTGCAGCCGGTGTGCCACGTCGAGGACAGGCCGGACAACGAGTGTCGTGAACAGGCGCTGGATCTCGTTGCAGGTCAGCGGGATCAGGCCGTCCGGGGCTGGGTCCTGAGCGCGTTCGGCGGCAGTGGCCGCGGCGAGGAAGGCGTGGGCGAGCATCGCGAGAGTGACCCAACGGTGCCAGGACGTCCAGCGTCTGACCTGGTGCTCGTCCAGTCCGGCCAGGCCCTTGCCGGACTGGAAGGTCTCCTCGACCGTCCATCTGCGTCCGGCCACCCGCACCAGGGTGAGCGGCACTCGGTTCGCTGAGTAGCAGCGGTAGAAGGCGAGTTCACCGGTGCTCCGGTTGCGGCGGACGAGTAGATGGCGGTGACCGGGACAATCGTCGGCGATCTCGGCCAGGGGCCCAGTCGTAAAAGCGGTGGCCTTTAGCCTCGATCTTTCGTGGTGGTCCGTCGGTTTCTTGTGGGCCGCTTCGAGGTGTCCGGCCGGTTGTGAACGTGGCGGTAGCCCGGCTGTCGCGTGGAGTGGGCGCCGGGTTCCACGGCTCCGGTCGGGGCGGTATGACTCGCAGGGGCGGGAAGGTGCTGGTCAGGCAGGCTTCGGCAGTGCCTGAAGCCGGTCGATGGCAGCGATGATCACTCCGGTCCAAGGCCAGTGGTCGGGGTAGCGGAGCCAGCGGCGTCGGCCGGTGGTGACCAGTTGGGCGGCGGCCGAGAACAGCCGCAGGCGGAGACGTTTGGGTTCCCATCGGCGGGTGGTGCCGGTTAGGGCGAGCATGGGCATCCAGGCCAGCAGGTCCAGGGCGATCTGCACGATCTCCAGCCAAATCTGGTTCTGTGCGAAGCCGTGCAGTGGCAAGTTGCGCAGGCAGGTGTCGCGGGCGGCGCGGATGCGGTCCTCGGCCCTTGCGCGGCGGCGGTGCCGCAATTCCAGATCAGCGAGCTGGCCGCCTTGGGTGTTGGTGGCGAAGCAGGTTATGCGGTTGCCGTCAACGTCAGTGATCCTCAACTGGGCGCCGGGGTGCGGTCGTTCCTTGCGGACGATCAGCCGCATGCCCTTCGGCCAGGTGCTCAGGTCGGGCATGCCGGTGGTCTCCGCGATCCATGCCCCGGGACGCTGGACGCCGCTGGCGTCGTAGGCCGGCGTCCATGCCCGTTTAGGGATCTTCAGCACCGCCTGGTGGATGGCGTCAGTGATGGTCATCCCGACCGAGTACGACAACCACCGTCCTCTCCGGGACAGCCAGTCCAGGAAGGCGTGAGTGCCGCCGCCGGAATCGGTGCGGATCAGCGTCTGCCGTCCTCGCCGCAGTGCCTTGGGCAGCTGGGACAGGGCCAGTTGGGCGATGGCGATGTGGTCCGCGGCGGTGTTGGAACCGGCGTTGCCCGGACGGAGCAGCGCGGCCACCGGCTCCCCGGACCCGGCCGGTCCATGGTCGACGAACGCCATCAGAGGGTGGTGTCCGAAGGTCTTTTTCCAGGTGGGAGTGGCGTCCTGCTTGTCGGAATGGGCGATGACCAGCGCCCCGTCGATGTCGATGGTTACCAGCCCGTCGGCGGCTGGACCATCCTGCCCGGCCAGCTGCCACACGTGCCGACGCACCTTCGCGCGGGCCGAGCGGATCGCGGATAGCGCCTTCGGCCCGGCCTTGGCGAGGGTGTCGATCAGGCGGGAGACGGTGGGATCGGAGGCCACCGACCCGTAGGCGGCTGGCTCTGCCCGCAGCATCGCCGCGTCGGCCAGGCAGTCCCCGCCCAGGGCGACCGTGAGCGCGACGTCCAGGAGGATTTTGCCCGGGTCGTGCACCGCCCGGTCCTTGCGCCACGGAGCCAGCGCCTCCGAGAAGGCGGCGTCCAGCCCGGTCTTGCGGACGGTCTCGGTCAGCAGGACGCCGCCCGCCTGGGCGACCACAGCTGACGGGGCCGAGGTCGTGCGGAGAGGCGGGTAGAACCCGGTACGCTTCTTCACCTGGAGAGTGCTTCCTGAACTGCGGTGGACAGAGCCTTCGACAAGCCCCATCCTCCCAGCTCAGAGGCACTCTCTGTCTTCCTGGCCGTCCTGTGGAACTCAGTGGGTGTCACTGGATGTGGATGGGCGCAGGGGACCATGTCGGCGGCAGCTGTTCAGCCGGATCCCCAGTCACCAGCAGCGGGTAGCGGAACTGCCACCACCGCGCTTGCTCGGCCATCGCACTTCGGCTCATACCGAGCGGCTTGATCGGTGCTGTCGCCGCTCTGAACCGATCGTCCAGGGCATCGAGCTCGGGCTGACGGAGCCTGCGGATCCGTTCGGTCAAGATCGGCCAGGCATCGTGGAGCCAGTCGCGATCGGCGATATCGTTGTCGAACTCCCAAGCCCACGTGGTGTCGAAGCCCTCTTCGACACTCGTCACGAATTCCGCCCAGGCCTCCATGCGAGCGTTCAGCGTAAGGGCATGAAGGTAGCGACTGGACAGCCGTTGCATGGCTTGATGGACCGACGCGTAGTCCTGACCGTCCAGCAGTTCACTCTCCATGGCTGGCAGCCTCGCACGAGGGCCCAATGGCGGCACCCCCATTCCGCATGTGACTGTGGCCGACGCGGGCAGGACACCGCGCACCTGGCAGGTGCAGCAAACCGACCGAGCCCGAGAGCCGATCCGGACGGCGAAGTGGCAGATCAGAAGCGTTCTCGGTACCCCCAACGTCAGCCGTGCCCAACAAGCCCATGAAAGGGCGAGGCTAGTGACGCGCCATCCTGAAACGGCACGGCCCTACACCCGGTCGCGCCTGAGAGTCGTCTCGCCGAGCCCGAGGGCCATGCCGCCGCCCCCGGGCGGCGGGCCCATGAGCTGACGAGCGAAGTCCTCCAGGATCGAGGGGTTGGTAGCGAAGAACTCCATGACCCGCTCGGTTCGCTGCTCAGGCGAAAGCTCTTTCAGTTCCTGCTGCCATGCCAGGGTGGCAGCACCGCCATCCTCGACCTCGGCATTCACGATGAGGCTCCAGAGCGCCTGCTGGGCGTCCTCACGAGCGAGCCAAGTCATGAACATCTGCTGGAACTGCTCGCTCGTCACAGTGACCTTCGGGTCGCTGGGCGCGGTGGCCACATCTTGGGAAGGCGCGTCAGCCTCGACCCCCGGGACAACAATAGGAGGTGTCGTCGTGACCCCGGCCCGCAAGGCCTTCTTCTGGGCTCTGCGGGCCTGCTGCTTCAGCACCAAGGCTTCGCGCTTGGCAACGAGGAACGGCACGGTCTGGGTGTGCCACCAGTGGGCAACGAGAGGTTTTGCGATTTCTACGAGACCATCGATGATCTGGCCCGCGATGTCAGCCACGGCCTGTTGGCCGGGGGTGAGCTGAGGACGCTGATCCTCCACGTACTCGGTGACGTAGACGATCTCGGGCTTGTCTGCGAAACCTGACTCGTCTTCGGCCTTCAGGCGGATCTCGACGTGCTCCGGTCCCTTGTCACTCGTCTTGGGAGTGAACCCACGACTCCAGCCTTCACTCTTCCGCGAGTCGGCGAGACGCTCGCCCTTGGGGATGCGAACAACTGCGTCGACCTCGTCGTACTCCTGGTCCTCGGCCATGCGTCCTCGTCAGTGCTCGGGTCTTCCTCGGCGCTCGGTCGACGAGGATGTCGCGGTAGTAGAACCTCACCCATAACCGTAGCTGTAGCGTCCGACGATTCGGCAGGTTCGGCGAGCATCGCATCAGCCGCCACAGAGCCGCAGGTCCAAGGTTGTCACCAGTCTCCTTGCCGGATCCGCTCGTCGGACACGATCCCGTAGACGTACCGCCCAGAACGTTCGGGGCATCGTGGAATCTCCGACGGCCCCGCGATCGGCCATGCCTCCAGCGCTGACCTGATCTCGTGCCACTGCACGTTGCGCCGGCTCTCGACGATGACCAGGGTGTAGCGGTTGGTCCGGTAGGTGAAGGGCTTGCCGGTCTTCGTGTAGAAGACCTCTCCTTGGTGCTCCTCGATCCGAGGCCTCGCTGTCTCCATGTTGGGACCGACCGGCACCGGCTCGGGCGGAGGTGGCGGTGGCACTGGATGCCCTGCCCACCGGAGCCGTTCCTCCGGCGTTGGCTCCCGGCTACTCAGATGCCAGGATGCGCTCCCTCGCACGGTGGTCGACGTGACCGCCAGCTCTGTGCCGTCCGGCAGCACCCCACGGCCAGGCTCTCGGTAAGACTCCGCAATCGTGATGTCACGCCGCTCATAGCCGAGCCTGCTGGCAACTGACTCCAGGGTGCCCATCTGAGTGTTCCCGACGTACGACCACTGGTCCTCGCTCGCATCGTCCGAGAACTCCACGACGCCGACAAGGTAGACCCCGTCCTCGTTCGGGTCGCCGAAGAGCTGCCGCAAGCGGTCGGGTCCAAAGTCGCCCGTCATCTATCCGTCCACCCCTGCATCGCCGCTATCAGATTCTCCGTCGATCAACGCGATCACAGTCTCCTTGGCTTGCGGCTTAGTCGCGTGCTGTGCCATCCGGGACCCGATCACGGCCACCCTGCTGAGCACCTCGGCGGCTTCCTTGAGTGTGGTTGAGGGCGGCAGCACGAAGCGCGCGCCAAACTCGACCTCACCGCTGAGCTTGGCCTGCCCCTCGCCGTAGCCATTGCCGAGGAACGCTGGAGCGCGGAGTTCCTTGAGTCGAGCCACGCCATCCTTCTCCCACTGCAACGTCTTGCGCGGCGGATGGGGTCTCCACGGAATCCAGTCCTCTTGGGCGAGGTACTCCTGCCAGAGCAGCGCCAGGTGATCCCAGTCGTAGGCCTTGGAGGAGGTGACTTGCTGCTGCACGAGGAAGAAGCGGAAGTCGACCCCACGAAGCCCGCTGCTCTCGACGAGCTTGCCAACGTCCTGAGTCGGCAAGCTCTCGGTGGCTTCCCAGCGGACGGTGTAACCGCTGCCCGGAATCGGGGCGTCCACGATCGCGACGTACAGGCCACCGGAGCCGATCTCCTGGATGGACTTCGATGAGCCGCCTGGCAAGGCGACGTTGTCGTACATATAGGCAGCACGAAGCCGGAGGGCGAGGTACGGGTCGATACCGTCGATCTGATTCCAGACGGTGTCGCCATCCACCTCCGGCAACTGGGACTCGATGTGGCTCGTCCAGGCTGTGGCGGTCGTCGCGGCCCACGGCACCGGGGACGAGGCGAAGGGAGCGATGAGCTCCTCCCAGGTGAGGTTCTGCCAGTCCTGGGCATGGGTGGTGTCGAGGCGGATGCGCTGAAGCGAGACCGCCACGAACTGGCAGTCGTCTCGGTCCTCCTCGGCGACGTATTTGTAGTACCGCTCCAGCTGTTCAATTCCGAGGCCAGCAAGCAGCTTCACTTCGACGACAGCGACAACCTGACCGTTCGCCCTCCACCACCAGGTCGGGTCGATCCGACGCCTTCCGGCCCCGCGACTTCGAGACCTCCCGACGAACCTGGAGCGGGCCAACAGCCTCGATCCCGAGCACGGAGCGGGTGATCGCCTGGTCGGCATTCATGAGGGTGGCGAGCAGATCGCTCCACGCGTTCTCGCTGTTGATCGAGAGCAGGAAGCGAAGGTCCGGGAGACTGCTCACTCGCTGTCCTCTCCCAGCTCCGCGTCGATGTTGAGCACGCGGATCCCGGACTGCGACTGCGCGAGGAGCACCGCAGCGTTCTCGGCAAGGCGACGGGCGGACTTGAGCCGCAGGTCCAGCTCGACATCGTCACCCCAGTGGACTGACGTTGCGATGGCGAATTCGATCGAACCACCGGACTCCAAGTGGCCGACGATCTCCTTGTGGATGCGGCGGCTGGTGCGCTGACGAGAGCGATCCGTCTTGGCGTTGCGGTAGTTGCTGGCTCGCCTGGCCAGCTCCACGGACTCCCCGATGTAGAGCACGCGGATGCCGTCGTCGTCCACACCGAAATCGTAGCGGTAGAGCCCTGGCACTCGCGGGAGTCCGGGAAACCTCGGCAGGCTGGCTTCGTCCAGCGTGATCGGGCCGGCGCTCAGCCACGAGAACGCAACACGGACGTCGAGCGCCTCCAGTTCCTTGAGCTGGGACTCGTCGAAAGACCCACGACGAGACCGGTCAGCCGCGGGACCGAGCCGCTCTCGGTGGCCGAGGATCCGGCACCGATCAAGAACCCGAGGTTCTGCAGCCACCGCCGAGAGTCATGCGACTGAAACCGGCTGCGCTTGGCACCTGTCGCAAGGGAGATGACCTGCTTGACCGGCCAACGCACACCATCTACTTCGACCCAGTACTCGCGGATCTCCTCGGGCACGTGACCAGCAAGACGCCCACGAACAAGCGTGGGCGTCAGCTCGAAGGATTCGCCATCGAGGGTGAACTGCATGGAATGGAGGTTAGCCTCGATCGTTCACGAGTCCTCGTCAGTTCGCTGACGGGGACTCTGTGCGTGTGGGGTGCGGCTTTTCCGGGGGTGGGGCAGGCTGATGGCCCGGTTGTCGCGTGGGGTGGGCGCCGGGTTCCACTCCCGGGGTGGTCGTGCGGGTTGTTAGGACGGTCGAATTGGCTGGTCAGCCGGGGTTCGGGAGGGTCTGGAGCCGGTTCATGGCGCTGGTGATCACGGGCGTCCATGGCCATCGGGTGGGCAGACGCAGCCAGTGGCGGCGGCCGGTGTTCACGAACTGGGCGGCGGCGGAGAACAGCCGCAGGCGGAGCTTCTTGGGTTCCCAGCGGCGGGTGTCGCCGGTCAGGGCGAGCATCGGCAGCCAGGCGAGGAGGTCGAGTGCGAGGGAGACGATCTCCAGCCAGATCCGGTTCTGGGCGGTGTCGTGCAGGGGCAGGTTGCGCAGGCCGGTGTCGCGGGCGCCCCGGATGGGGTCCTCGCAGCGGGCCCGCAGTCGGTGACGCAGTTCGAGATCGGCGAGCTGGCAGGCTTTGGTGTGGGTCGCAAAGCAGGTCAGCCGCAGTCCGTCGAGGTCGGTGAAGCGCAGTTGGGCGCCGGGGTGAGGCCGCTCCTTGCGGACGACCAGCCGCATCCCCCTGGGCCAGGTGCTCAGGTCGGGCATATCGGTGATCTCCGCGACCCAGGCGCCGGGCCGCTCGGTGCCGCCGGCGTCGTAGGCCGGCGTCCACGCCTTCTTCGGGATCTTCAGCACGGCCTGTGGATGGCGTCGGTGATGGTCATTCCGACGGAATACGACAGCCACCGGCCCCGGCGGGAGAGCCAGTCGAGGAAGGCGTGGGTGCGTGGGTGCCGCCGCCGCAGTCGGTGCGGATCAGTGTCTGCCGTCCCCGCCGCAGAGCTTTGGGGAGTTGTGCCAGGGCGAGTCGGGCGGTTTCGACGTGGTCGGCGGCGGTGTTGGAGCCTGCGTTGCCGGGCCGCAGCAGGGCGGCCACCGGCTCCCCGGACCCGGCCTGGCCGTGGTCGACGAACGCGACGAGGGGGTGGTGGCCGAAGGTCTTCTTCAAGGTCGCGGTGGCGTCCTGTTTCTCGGAGTGCGCGAGGACCAGCACTCCGCCGATGTCCACGATCACCTGGCTGTCGGCGGCCGGACTGTTCGCACCGGCCAGCTCCCAGACCCGCCCCGTGCTCAGGAACGTGCGTCCCGGATCGCCGCGAGGGCTTTCGGGCCGGATGCGGCGACTGTGTCGATGACACGGGAGACCGTGGGATCGGAGGCCACCGGGCCGAAACACATCCGGCTCGGCCCGCAGCATGCCGATGTCGGCCAGGCAGTCCCCGCCGAGCGCGACGGCCAGGGTCACATCCAGCAGGATCTTCCCCGGATCGTGCACGGCCCGCGGCTTGCGCCACGGCGTGAGTGCCGCCGATATCGCGGTGTCCAGACCGGACTTGCGGACCGTCTCGGCCAGCAGCACCGACCCGGCCTGCGAGACCACCCCACGGCCACCGCCCTCGACACGGACACGCGGATACGACCCGCTACGCTTCTTCACCTGGAGAGTGCTTCTTTCCTCGCAGCTGACAGGACCCTCGACAAGTCCCATCGTTGCAGGTCAGCAGCACTCTCCATTTATTTGATCAAGGCCCATACAGACCCACTCGCGAAAGCGCGAGGCTAAGTCGATGGCGGGTGAGCGCTTGCTCCCGCTGCCCACATTGGTCCGCGAGGCACTGAAGGGTCTCCGCGCCACGCAGGCGGCCGAGAAGTTGGCTGCGGGGGAGGCGTACAGCGGCAGCGGCTACGTGCTCGCGGATGGACTCGGCACGGCGCTCAACGGTCGCCAGCTGCGCGTCCGGGCATACAAGATCATGGATGAGAACGGCCTTCGTAGGGTCCGCTTGTACGATGCCCGGGCGTCGTGCTTGACCTACCTCGCGAACAGCGGTGTCCCGGATCACATCCTGGCCCAGTGGGCGGGTCACACCGACGTCAAGACGACCAAGAAGTGGTACGTGAAGCCGGACGTGGAAGACCTTCGCCCGGCGGCGGAAGCTTGGGGAGGCTTGGCGAGCGCCCTACCCCCCGCCAGTGAGAAATTGTGAGATGTGGGAGCGTGAGCGGGTGAGCACGACAACGACTAAGACCCTGCAATACCGCGTTGACGGGCCAGAAGACGCCCCGGCCCTGATCCTGGGAGCGTCCCTCGGTACAACATGGCACATGTGGGACCGCCAGATCGGTGAGCTGTCCGCGCGGTGGCGGGTGATCCGATTCGACCTGCCCGGGCACGGCGGCGCTCCCGCGCACCCCGCCGACTCCGTCGGCGAGCTCGCGGAGCGGCTGCTGGCCACCCTCGACCTGCTCGGCGTGCAGCGCTTCGGCTACGCCGGCTGCTCCATCGGCGGCGCCGTCGGCATCGAGCTCGCCCTGCGCCATCCGCACCGACTGGCGTCCCTGGCGCTGGTCGCCGCCTCGCCCCGGTTCGGCACCGCCGACGAGTTCCGCCAGCGCGGTGTGGTCGTGCGCACCAACGGTCTTGACCCGATGGCCCGCAGCGCACCCGAGCGCTGGTTCACCGGCGGATTCGCGGCCGCCCAGCCCGCCATCGTCGAATGGGCGGTCCAGATGGTCCGCACCACCGACCCCGGCTGCTACATCGCCGCCTGCGAGGCCCTGGCCGCCTTCGACGTGCGCTCCGAACTGTCCCGGGTCGGTGTGCCCACCCTCGTCCTGGTCGGCTCCGAGGACCAGGTCACCGGCCCCGCCGAGGCCCGCACCCTGGTCGCCGGCATACCGGACGCCCGGCTCGCCCTGGTGCCCGGCGCCTCCCACCTGGCGCCCGTCGAGCAGCCCGCCGCCGTGACCGACCTGCTGGCCCACCACTTCGGCACCGCCTGGAACGACACCCTGGCGTCGATCCCGGTCCCGCAGGCGCCCGCCACATCGGCGCCCGTCTCGCCCGTCGCCGAGATCGCGCCGGCCGCGCCCGAGCAGCCCGCGGCGGTGCATTACGGCAGGCCCGACCCGTACGACGCGGGGATGAAGATCCGCCGGGAGGTGCTCGGCGACGCGCACGTGGACCGGGCGACGGCCGCCGCCGACGACTTCACCGGAGACTTCCAGGAGCTGATCACCCGCTACGCCTGGGGCGAGGTGTGGTCCCGTGAGGGCCTCGACAGACGCACCCGCAGCTGCGTCACGCTCACCGCCCTGGTCGCCGGGGGCCATCTCGACGAGCTCGCCTTCCACACGCGCGCGGCGCTGCGCAACGGGCTGACGCCGGCGGAGATCAAGGAGGTCCTCATCCACGCCGCGGTCTACTGCGGCGTGCCGGCGGCGAATTCGGCGTTCAAGGTCGCCCAGGCGGAGATCCAGGAGGAGACGAAGCCCCGCGCATAGCAGGATGTGGCGCATGAGGATCGTCAAGAAGACTCATTCCTGCGTCCGGCTGGAGAAGGACGGGCGCACGCTCGTCATCGATCCCGGCGGCTTCAGCGAACAGGACGCGGCGCTGGGCGCCGACGCCGTCCTGGTCACGCACGAGCACCCCGACCACTTCGACGAGGGACGGCTGCGGGCCGCCCTGGAGGCGAACCCGGCCGCCGGGATCTGGACCCTGCGCAGCGTCGCGGACCAGATCTCGGCGGCGTTCCCCGGCCGCGTCCACACCGTCGGCCACGGCGACGCCTTCACCGCCGCCGGATTCGACATCCAGGTCCACGGCGAACTGCACGCCGTCATCCACCCGGACATCCCGCGGATCACGAACGTCGGCTACCTCGTGGACGGTTCGCTCTTCCACCCCGGTGACGCGCTGACCGTCCCGGACCAACCGGTCGACACCCTGATGCTGCCGGTGCACGCGCCGTGGAACAAGATCTCCGAGGTCATCGACTACGTGCGCGAGGTGCGGCCGCGGCGGGCCATCGACGTCCACGACGCGTATCTCGCCGACATCGCCCGGCCGATCTACGACCGGCAGATCGGCGGACTCGGCGGCGCGGAGCACGGGCGTCTGGCGCCGGGGGAGTCCCGGGACGTCTGACGGCGTGCCCCGGGCGGACCTGTGCCTGTCACACCCCGCCGTTAGGCTTGCCGCATGCGTATCGCCACGTGGAACGTCAACTCGATCACCGCCCGGCTGCCGCGGCTGCTGGCCTGGCTGGAGAGCAGCGGCACCGACGTGCTGTGCGTCCAGGAGACCAAGTGCACCGAGGAGCAGTTCCCCGCCGAGGCCCTGCGCGAGCTCGGCTACGAGTCCGCGGTGAATGCCACGGGCCGGTGGAACGGCGTGGCGGTGGTCTCGCGCGTCGGCCTCGACGACGTGGTCAGGGGCCTGCCCGGCGCCCCCGACTACGAGGGCGTGCAGGAGCCCCGGGCGATCTCGGCGACCTGCGGCCCGGTCCGCGTCTGGTCGGTCTACGTGCCGAACGGCCGCGAGGTCGCCCACGACCACTACGGCTACAAGCTGCGCTGGCTGGAGGCGCTGTCGGTGGCGGTGACCGAGGACGGGGCGGGTGAGCGCCCGTTCGCGGTCCTCGGCGACTTCAACATCGCCCCCACCGACGACGACGTGTGGGACGTGGCCGCGTTCGAGGGTCTGACCCATGTGACCGCGCCCGAGCGTGCCGCGCTGGAGGCGCTGCGCAAGCGAGGCCTCTCGGACATGGTTCCCCGCCCCCTGAAGTACGAGCACCCCTTCACGTACTGGGACTACCGCCAGCTGTGCTTCCCCAAGAACCGCGGCATGCGCATCGACCTGGTCTACGGGAACGGGCCGTTCGGCAAGGCGGTCAAGGACAGTTACGTCGACCGTGAGGAGCGCAAGGGCAAGGGGGCGTCGGACCACGCACCGGTTGTTGTCGATCTCGACATCTAGCGTTTGTGGACGCGCGCCCAGTGGTGCGTCCGGCCGGGGGGATGCGAGGCTGAGCGGTATGAACATCCCTTTCTTGGACAACTGGCTCAGGCGCCATGACGACGATCGGGAGCAAGGGGGAGGGGCCGCCGCGAAGGAGTTCGATCCCGAGCGCGCGGCAGCGATCACCGAGCTGCTGTCCGAGTGTGAGCTGCTGCGCGTCCGGGCGGGGCAGGCCGGGCTTGAACTGGACGATTCCCCGGCCTCGTTGACGGCGCTCGACCAGCTGCCCCCGCGATGGCGGGACGACCCGGAGGAGCTGCCCTGGCTGGGGAACGACGCGGGCCTGTACCTGGGCACCGTCATCGTGCGGACGGTCCCCGGTGCCTCCTGGCACGTCTGGCCGGGTGGGCACCCCGTGGTGCGGCTGGCGTCGGGCCGCGAGGTGAGCGTCGTGGAGGCGGGTCTCGAGTGGGCGGTCAACGGAGCGCCCGAGCTCTCCCAGGTCTACGCGGAGGCCGCCGAGGCCTGACCGGGCGCGGAGGGCGCCGCGTAGGACCAGGAGCCTCCCGTGCGCTTCCCGCGCGCCTGGCGGATGCCCCGGAGTGCTCCCGCTGCCCTGAGGAATTCTCGATTTATACGGCTTATGTCGTGTTTATGCGTGTCGGGTGTGAAGGGCCTCGCCGGGCTGGATAGTTTGCGCTGACCGCGACACGGAGAAAAGGGGCAGGGCAGCGTATGGCCGTCGATCCGTTGATCGAGCTGACGTCAACACCTACTTCTCATTGCGCTCGAGGTGGCGCCCGCCGCCGTAGTTCGTCCCCATAGACGAGGCTGACACAGGCCGCGCCAGCAGCGCCGGCCGAACCACGAACGCTGTTGTCCGGGGTCCTTCGCGCACGCCGGTGCGGGGGTGAGAGGGCAGCAGCTCTTGGGGCACCACCCCGCCCTGCCGTGCGCAGGGCCCGGCGGCAGCCGGTGATCACTCCCTCGCAGCCGGACCGACGGGCAGGACGGGTCGGTGGGCGAAGAGGAGAAGGTCAGCTGCGCGCCGGTCGGGTTGTGCCACCAACTTGCCGAGGCCGAGCGGGCCCCACGTCGTCACCGGTACACGACGAGGGCACCGCTCGCCTCGAATCCTCCGGCGCCGGTCCCGCGCGCCGGGCCTTTCCGTCCCAGCCGCAACGACCGCTTCACGGGCGCGGCACGGGCGCGCGCGCCCGTGCCTCCGACTCCGACGTGCCCCGGCCCCTCGGACTCCTCCGACCTCCGGTCAGCTCACCGCGCTGTCCGAAGTGCTCGGCGCGGGGAGGGCGCTGAGCGCGGCCCTCGTCACGTCGGCGACGACCTCGACCACGTCCGGCCCGTACGCCTGCGAGTTGACCACCTTCAGCAGCAGGCAGAAGGAGTTCCGGCCGTGCTTGCGGTACAGCTTCTCGTGGTGGCGGGCCAGATAGCGGGTGGCGGCCTGGTTGGTGATGGCGCGCTGACCGCAGAACAGGAACACCGGCCGGCTTCCCTCGCCGGCCGTCAGCCGGGCCAGCAGCACGTACTCGGCCGTGCCCCGGTCCATCCGGTAGTGCTCCGTGCCGATCACGAACGACCCCTGGTCGGGGCCGGGTTCCGTGTCGGTGTCGACCAGCACACCGGGCAGCAGGCTCTGCAGGTGCGCCGCCGTCCGCCGGTTGGTGAAGGGCCCGCCGACGCAGAACTCGGTGCGCTCGCCGAAGCCCTGCTGCGTCGCGTCGTGCCAGATGATCTGCGCGTTCGCCCCGCAGTCCTTCACCAGCGCCGACAACTCCAGCAGCGCGAACACGTCGAAGCGGTGGACCGAACCGTCCCGTCCCGCCTCCCGGTTGACGACGAGCAGGCACTCCGAGTTGCCCGGCAGCCCGAAGAACGCCTGCTTGCGCCGGAGCCTGCGCCGCCAGAGGTAGGTGCGGGCTATCCAGCCGATCGAGGCGCTGATCCCGGCGGCCACCACACCGAGCACGATGTTGCGTACGTCGTCCGTCATGGGCGCGCATGCTAGCGGTGTCGGTCGAACGGCGTACCGGGCGGTCCTGACGGGGCGGCGGCGACGGGGTTAGGCTGCGCGGACGTTCGCCCTCGGGGAGGTACGCATGCGTCGTTCCGTCGTACGGAATGTGTCGGTACTGGCCGTTGCCGCGGCCGTCGCCTCGATCGGCGCGGCGGCTCCACCGACCTCCTCCCTGCCGGACGCGGCACCTGCCAAGACCCCGCTCGCCGTCGGATACGGCGGCGCCGTCGCCAGCGTCGACGCCGACGCGTCAGCCGCCGGCATCGAGGTCCTGCGGAAGGGCGGCAACGCGGTGGACGCGGCGGTGGCCACCGCCGCCGCGCTCGGCGTCACCGAGCCGTACTCCGCCGGTATCGGCGGCGGCGGCTTCTTCGTCCATTACGACGCCAAGTCCCGTACGGTCCATACCGTCGACGGCCGCGAGACCGCGCCGCTCTCCGCCGACGCGTCCCTGTTCCTGGAGAACGGCAAGCCCATCCCGTTCGCCGAGGGCATGACGTCGGGCCTCGGGGTCGGCACGCCCGGCACCCCCGCGACCTGGCGGACCGCACTGAACGCCTGGGGCAGCAAACCGCTGAAGGAGCTGCTGCGTCCGGCCGAGCGGCTGGCCGAGGACGGATTCACCGTCGACCCCACGTTCCGTTCCCAGACGCAGGCCAACCAGGACCGCTTCGCCGACTTCCCGGCCAGCGCCGAACTCTTCCTGCCCGGCGGCGGACTCCCGGTCGTGGGCTCGGTGTTCAAGAACCCGGACCTGGCCCGCACCTACAAGGAGCTCGGCCGCAAGGGCGTCGGCGCCCTCTACCGGGGGCCCATCGCCGACGACATCGTCCGCACCGTGCAGGAGCCCCCCGTCGCCGAGGGCGCGGACCGCGTCGTGCGCCCAGGCGACCTGACCCCTCGCGACCTGCGGGCCTACGAGACGATCCGCCGCGCCCCCACGAAGGTCTCCTACCGGGGGCTCGACGTGTACGGCATGGCGCCGTCCTCGTCCGGCGGCACCAGCGTCGGGGAGGCGCTCAACATCCTGGAGCGCTCCGACCTGTCCGAGGACGAGGCCACCCAGGCGCAGTACCTGCACCGCTTCATCGAGGCGAGCCGGATCGCGTTCGCGGACCGGGGCCGCTGGGTCGGCGACCCGGCCTTCGAGGACGTGCCCGTCAAAGGGCTGCTGTCGGAGCGGTTCGCCGACTCGCGCGAGTGCCTGATCAAGGACGACGCGGTCCTGAAGAGCCCGCTCGCACCGGGCGACCCGCGCCGGCCGGCCGCCTGCGGCTCGACCGGCGAAGCCGCCCCGACCACGTACGAGGGCGAGAACACCACGCATCTGACGACGGCCGACAAGTGGGGCAACGTCGTCGCCTACACGCTGACGATCGAGTCGACGGGCGGCAGCGGCATCACCGTGCCCGGACGCGGTTTCCTGCTCAACAACGAGCTAACCGACTTCTCCTTCGCCCCGGCCGATCCCGCGGTCCACGATCCCAACCTGCCCGGCCCCGGGAAGCGGCCGCGTTCGTCCATGTCGCCGACGATCGTGCTCGACCACCACGACCGGCCCCTGCTGGCGCTCGGCTCGCCGGGAGGCGCGACCATCATCACCACCGTCCTGCAGACGCTGACGGGGCATCTGGACCGGGGGCTGCCGCTCGTCGACGCGATCGCCGCGCCGCGCGCCAGCCAGCGCAACCAGGCGACGACCGAGCTGGAACCGGACCTGTGGAACGACCAGGACCTGCGCGCCGAGCTCCAGCGCATCGGCCACGCCTTCCGGCTGAACCCGGAGATCGGCGCGGCGACCGGCGTGCAGCGGCTGCCCGACGGCCGGTGGCTGGCCGCGGCCGAGAAGGTACGGCGGGGTGGCGGCTCGGCCATGGTGGTCCACCCGGTGCCGTGACGCGCGAGGGCGGCCGGGGCACGGCGGCGTAACCCGTCCGGCGGACAAACGGAGCCGGTTCGCGCGCCCGCGGGTAGGGAGCCTTTCGACAGAAAGGACCATTGTGTACATATCACGCACCGCTCTCGCGGCCGCCGCCGGTTCCGTCCTTCTCGCGGCGGCGGCCCTGCCCGCCGCCGCCGCGACCGCCACGGCTTCGCCGCCACGGGCCCTCGCCGCCCACCGGGCAGCCCTGCCGGCCGAGGGCACCGTCCCCGCAGATGACCTGTTGGACGCCCTCGGTAACTGCCGGCAGATATCCAACGGCAAGTACCGCACGGACAACGGCGCACCCGCCGACGTCCCCGTCTGCGAACAGAACGGGGTCGTGCACTGGACCGCCGACCTCGACATCGACTGCGACGGGGTGCGAACGCGGAAGTGCAACAGCACCACCGACCGCTGGTTCCAGCCGCACACCTCCTTCCAGCAGTCCAACGGAAGGCACCTCAACGCCGCGAAGCTGCCGTTCGTCGTCGTGCCGGGTCCGAGTGACATCTGGGACTACCGGGACTCCGGTATCAGCGGCGGAACCGTGGCCGCGCTGGTCTACCGGGACCGCGTCGTGTACGCCGTCGTCGGCGACACCGGCCCGACCGGGATCATCGGCGAAGCGTCGTACGCCGCCGCCGATGCACTCGGCATCGACCCGCATCCGACATACGGCGGCGCTTCCTCGGGCGTCACCTACATCCTGTTCAAGAACGTGCGCGCGGCCCCGATCGAGAGCCACGAGGCGGCCGTCGCGATCGGCGACAGGCTGGCCCGTCAGTACGTCCGCAGGGCGGACGCCGCACTCGGCGACGAGCTGGCCCGCCGACTGGTCGACGACGCCCTGAGGGAGCCGTCTTCCTAGAGCGCCGTGAGGATGCGCGGCCCGTCGTCGGTGACCGCGATCGTGTGCTCGACGTGTGCGGCACGGCTGCCGTCCGCCGTGCGCACAGTCCAGCCGTCGCGCGCCGTGTAGTGGTCGTCGCGGCCGCCCGCGGCGACCATCGGCTCGATGGCGAGCACCATGCCGTGCCGCAGGCGCATGCCCCGGCCTGGGCGTCCCTCGTTGGGCACGCCCGGGTCCTCGTGCATGCGCCGGCCCACTCCGTGCCCGCCGAGGCCGTCCGGGATGCCGTACCCGGCGGAACGGCACACGGTGCCGACGGCGTGGGCGATGTCCCCGATGCGGTTGCCGACGACGGCTGCCTCGATGGCCGCGGCGAGTGCCTCCTCGGCCGTCCGGATCAGGCGCGTGTCGGCCGGCCGTGCGCGGCCGACCGTGAAGCTCACGGCCGCGTCGCCGACCCAGCCCGCGCGGACGGCTCCGCAGTCGAGACCGACCAGGTCGCCGTCGCGGAGCCGGTAGGCGCCCGGGACGCCGTGCACGATCGCGTCGTTGACCGACACGCAGAGGACGGCCGGGAAGGGGGCGGGTGCCCAGCCGGGGTGATAACCGAGGAACGGGGAACCGGCTCCCGTCTCGTCCAGGACCGCGCGGGCCGCCCTGTCCAGCTCGCTGAGCGCGACGCCCACGAAGGCCGCCTCCCGTGCGGCCGTGAGCGCCTGGGCCACGATGCGGCCGGCCTCGCGCATCGCCTCGATCGAGGCGTCTGTCTTGATCTCCACCATGCCAATTACTATACCGGTCCCACCGTTATTCTTATACCGGTACGGACGGGATTAGAATAACGGCATGGTGCGCACCCCCCTCACTCCCGAAGAGCGCGAACGCGGCGAGAGGCTCGGCCGGCTGCTCAGGCAGGCGCGCGGCGACCGCAGCATGGTGGAGGTCGCGGCGGCGGCCGGACTGTCCGCCGAGACCCTGCGCAAGATCGAGACGGGCCGCGCCCCGACCCCCGCGTTCTTCACCGTCGCCGCCCTCGCCGCGACGCTCGGCCTGTCCATGGACGAACTGGTCGTGCGCTGCGCCCTCGTGCCGGCCGCCTGACCACCCTGACGGGCGGCCCCGGTTCGCGACCGCCACAGGACGCGGTGACGGCGCGGGCTGTCACGCCGAAGGTGTTCACGAACCCCTGCGCACCATGGAGCCCGGCGGCTTCGTGAGCCGTACCGAGTACGACGAGACCCTCCGCGGATCGCGTACGAGTTCACCGAGTTCGGGCGTCGTGTTCGGCCCGGTGGACGCGGCGTGCGACCGGGCGCGGGCGTCTGCCCGAACTGCTCGCGGCCCGGGAAGCTCACGAGAGCGGCTGACGGTCTCGGGGCATCGCGGTTCCCGGCCGAAAACGGCATGTAGCAAGGGCGTAACACGCCTGCGGTCGAATGCCTGCGGTTCTACCTCCGAGTGGTCAGGGGCAGCGATGGCGGTGCATCACCTCCCGGCGGAGGTCGGGACGTTCGCGCGGTACCTCGAAGAGCTGACCGGGCGGCTCGACCCCGCGGGCGGCTGGTGCGCGATCTTCTGGCAGCGTGACCCCGACGGAATGCGGGCCTGCCTGGAAGGGGTCGAGATCCCTCCGTGGGACGTGGTCGAGTCCCTGCTCCACGACCTGGCGACGTCGACAGGCCCGGAGGACGCCGAGCGGGAGTGGGGCCGGGCCCGTGCGCTCCATGCGGCGGCAGCGGCGGCACACGACCGGCTGCCGGGCGGACGCGAGGCGCTGGAGGAGCGGCGGGAGCTGATGCGCGACGAGCAGGCGTACGCGGCGGCCCGCGCGGAGGAGCTGCTGCGGTCGCTGGCCGGTGAGCCGGAGGGCACGGCGGAGGCGGAGCGCCTGACGCACGAACTGTCCTGGACGCGTGACGACCACGCCCGCGCGACGTCGCGCGTGAGGGAACTGACGTCCCGCATCGAGTCGTTGCCCCACCCCTCGTCCTGGTTCACCCCGGCCGGACCCGACGCCACGGGTCCGGCCGCGCTGTCCGGCCCGGCCGGCCCCGGGGAGCAGGGACCCGACGGGCCCTGGCCGACCGGCATGCCCGGCGCGGCCGGGGCGTACGCGACCGGGACGGCCGGCTCGGGACAGCCCGTGGGCGGATCACCCGACAGGCAGTGGGCCGCGGGCCCTGCCGGGCCCGCGAGAGCCGGCACCGCGGGCACGGCGGAGACCGGCGCCGTGGGCGCGGCCGAGCCCGGTGCTCCTCGCGGGCACGGCGACCCTGGCAGGGCAGGGCCCCGCCCCGCACCGGCCGGGGCCGGCCACAGCGCACCGGGCGCCGACGCCGGCCCCTACGGGACGGGCAGGCAGGGGGTGCCCGGGGGAACCGGCGCGTTCGGAGACGCCGGGGCGGTTGCACTGCCCGGCGCCGTCGCAGGCGGCGCGGCCCCCCACGGGGCAGGCCCCGGCGCGCCGAGTGTCGGCACGGCTCCGTACGGGGTCCCCGGGCCCGGCAGGGGCGTCGCCGGCGAACCCGCAGAGCGCCGCGCCTCCTCCCGGGGGAAGCGGAAGATCCGGCGAGGGGCCCGGTTCGCGGGGGTGGAGGACGACGGGGGCGGCGCGGTCGCCGTGCCCGTGTTGCCCGTCGCCGGTGACGTGCCACGGGGCGCGCGGTACGGAGGCGCTGCCGCAGCCCCCGAGCCTGCCCCGCCACCCCTGTCCGCGCACGAGACCGCCGGCGCCGAACGGGCCGCGCGCGAGACCGTCGCCGCTCTCGGGCGGCTCCGGGCCGAGGGCCGCGGCGGCGAGGCGCACGTCGTGCTGTGCGAGGCCGCCGCCCGGCCGCCGGGCTGGCTGCCCGCGCTCGCCGCCGAACTCCACCGCGGCGGACTGGACGCCGACTGGGGCACTCTCCTGTGGGAGGTGGCGTCCCAGCCCGCCGCGCACCTCGCCGCGGCCGCCGACGCGCTCGCCGCGGCCGGACGGCCCGACGACGGGCGCCAGTTGCTGCGCCAGGGGGTCGCGCGGCCCGCCGAGGAGATCGCCGAGACCGCGCTCGCGCTGGCGGACGAGGGCCTCGGCGCCCGCGCCCGTGCGCTGCTCGCCGCGTACGCGCAGGTGCGCCCCGCCGAGGACGCCGCCAGGGTCGCCGGCCGCGACCCGTCCCGGCTCGTCCCGGCCCTGCTCGACGCCGCCCGCGACGTCTCGCCGGACCGCGAGCGCGATCTCGTCCACGCGCTGCGCGTGGCCGGTTACCTCGGCGCCTGACCGAGACGAAACCGTTCCGAAATCGACCGCTCGGGTGCGAAACATGATCGACTCTGCGGGTTGACGACGATGGTCTTGCCCCGCTGTGTGACGTGGCTTACGTTCTCCATCTGCGTATTGCGTCTACGTGCGTAGAGGCTCTCTGGCGTCCCGTCGAAGGAGCAGCTCATGGCCCATGTCGTACGCGCCGCCCTCGTCCAGGCCACCTGGACCGGCGACACCGAATCGATGATCGCCAAGCATGAGGAACACGCCCGCGAGGCCGCCGGGCAGGGCGCCAAGATCATCGGATTCCAAGAGGTCTTCAACGCTCCGTACTTCTGCCAGGTGCAGGAGCCCGAGCACTACCGCTGGGCCGAGCCCGTCCCGGACGGCCCCACCGTCCGCAGGATGCAGGACCTCGCCCGCGAGACCGGCATGGTGATCGTCGTCCCGGTCTTCGAGAGCGAGGGCGCGGGCTTCTACTACAACACCGCCGCGGTCATCGACGCCGACGGCAGCTACCTCGGCAAATACCGCAAGCACCACATTCCCCAGGTCAAGGGCTTCTGGGAGAAGTACTACTTCCGGCCGGGCAACGCCGGCTGGCCGGTGTTCGACACCGCCGTCGGCAAGGTCGGCGTCTACATCTGCTACGACCGCCACTTCCCGGAGGGCTGGCGCCAACTGGGCCTCGCGGGAGCCCAGTTGGTCTTCAACCCGTCCGCCACCCACCGTGGTCTGTCCTCCCACCTCTGGCAGCTGGAGCAGCCGGCCGCCGCCGTCGCCAACGAGTACTTCGTCGCCGCCATCAACCGCGTCGGCATCGAGGAGTACGGCGACAACGACTTCTACGGCACCAGCTACTTCGTCGACCCGCGCGGCCAGTTCGTCGGCGACCTCGCCAGCGACAAAGAGGAGGAACTGGTCGTACGCGACCTCGACTTCGACCTGATCGAGGCCGTACGGCAGCAGTGGGCGTTCTACCGGGACCGCCGCCCCGACGCGTACGAAGGGCTTGTTCAGCCGTGACCGACCTGTACGGGCGCCACAAGGCCGTCCTCCCGGACTGGCTCGCCCTCTACTACGACCGCCCCATCGAGATCACCCACGGCGAGGGACGCCACGTCTGGGACGCGGACGGAAACCGCTACCTGGACTTCTTCGGCGGCATCCTCACCACCATGACCGCGCACGCCCTGCCCGAGGTCACCAAGGCGGTGAGCGAGCAGGCCGCGCGGATCATCCACTCCTCCACCCTCTACCTCAACCGCCCCATGGTGGAGCTCGCCGAGCGCATCGCCGCCCTCTCCGGCATCCCCGACGCGCGCGTCTTCTTCACCACCTCCGGTACGGAGGCCAACGACACCGCCCTGCTGCTCGCCACCGCGTACCGCCGTTCCAACCAGATCCTGGCGATGCGCAACAGCTACCACGGCCGGTCCTTCTCCGCGGTCTCCGTCACCGGCAACCACGCCTGGTCCCCGACCAGCCTCTCCCCGCTCCAGACGCTGTACGTCCACGGCGGTGTCCGCACCCGGGGCCCCTACGCCGGGCTGTCCGACGCGCAGTTCATCCAGGCCTGCGTCGCCGACCTGGAGGATCTGCTCGGCCACACCCGCGACGTCGCCGCGCTGATCGCCGAACCGGTGCAGGGCGTCGGCGGATTCACCTCCCCGCCCGACGGGCTGTACGCCGCCTTCCGCGAAGTGCTCGACCGGCACGGCATCCTGTGGATCTCCGACGAGGTGCAGACCGGCTGGGGCCGCACCGGTGAGCACTTCTGGGGCTGGCAGGCGCACGCCCAGAACGGCCCGCCCGACATCCTCACCTTCGCCAAGGGCATCGGCAACGGCATGTCGATCGGCGGCGTCGTCGCCCGCGCCGAGGTCATGAACTGCCTGGACGCCAACTCCATTTCCACCTTCGGCGGTTCGCCCGTGACCATGGCGGCCGGCGTCGCCAACCTCGCCTACCTGCTGGAACACGATCTCCAGGGCAACGCGCGGCGCGTCGGAGGGCTGCTCGTCGAGCGGCTGCGCGCGATCGGCGCGGGCGTCCCCGCCGTACGGGAGGTGCGCGGACGCGGCCTGATGATCGGCATCGAGCTGGTGAGACCGGGCACGGACGAGGCGGACCCCAAGGCCGCCGGCAAGGTCCTGGAGGCCGCGCGCGAGAGCGGCCTGCTGATCGGCAAGGGCGGCGGCCACAACACCAGCGTCCTGCGCATCGCCCCGCCGCTCTCGCTCACCGTCGCCGAGGCGGAGGAGGGTGCGTCCCTCCTCGAACACGCCCTGCGCGCCGTCTAGGCCTGTCCGGCCGACCGAGTCCACACACGAGGAGACCATGAGCACCCGCACCCTGATCCGCGGCGGTCTCGTCATCACCGCCGCCGACGAGATCCACGCCGACGTCCTGATCGACGACGGCCGGATCGCCGCACTCGCCGCACACGGCACCTCCGCCGCCGAGTCCTGGACCGCGGACCGCGTCATCGACGCCACGGGCAAGTACGTCATCCCGGGCGGCGTCGACGCGCACACCCACATGGAGCTGCCGTTCGGCGGCACGTCCGCCTCCGACACCTTCGAGACCGGCACCCGCGCGGCGGCCTGGGGCGGCACCACCACCATCGTCGACTTCGCCGTGCAGTCGGTGGGGCGCTCCCTGCGCGAGGGCCTGGACGCCTGGTACGCCAAGGCCGACGGCAACTGCGCCGTGGACTACGCCTTCCACATGATCCTCTCCGACGTCAACGAGTCCTCGCTCAAGGAGATGGACCTGCTGGTCGAGGAGGGCGTGACCTCCTTCAAGCTCTTCATGGCCTATCCGGGCGTCTTCTACAGCGACGACGGACAGATCCTGCGCGCCATGCAGCGCTCGGCGTCCAACGGCGGCCTGATCATGATGCACGCGGAGAACGGCATCGCCATCGACGTCCTCGTCGAGCAGGCGCTCGCCCGCGGCGAGACCGACCCCCGCTACCACGGCGAGGTCCGCAAGGTCCTCCTGGAGGCCGAGGCCACCCACCGGGCCATCCAGCTCGCGCGCGTCGCCGGCGCGCCGCTGTACGTCGTGCACGTCTCGGCCGAGGAGGCCGTCGCCGAACTCGCGGCGGCACGCGACAAGGGGCTGAACGTCTTCGGCGAGACCTGCCCGCAGTACCTGTTCCTGTCCACCGACAACCTCGCCGAACCGGACTTCGAGGGCGCCAAGTACGTCTGCTCCACCCCGCTGCGGCCCAAGGAGCACCAGGCCGCGCTGTGGCGCGCTCTGCGCACCAACGACCTCCAGGTCGTCTCCACGGACCACTGCCCGTTCTGCTTCAGCGGCCAGAAGGAGCTGGGCCGCGGCGACTTCTCCAAGATCCCCAACGGGCTGCCGGGCGTGGAGAACCGCATGGACCTCCTCCACCAGGCCGTCGTCGACGGCCGTATCAGCCGACGTCGATGGATCGAGATCGCCTGCGCGACCCCGGCCAGGATGTTCGGCCTCTACCCGAAGAAGGGCACCATCGCACCCGGCGCCGACGCGGACGTCGTGATCTACGACCCGCACACCGAACAGACGCTGTCCGCCGAGACCCACCACATGAACGTCGACTACTCGGCCTACGAGGGCCGGACCGTCACCGGGCAGGTGGAGACCGTGCTGTCGCGTGGCGAGGTGGTCATCGACCGGCGCGCCTTCACGGGCCGCGCCGGCCACGGCGTGTACACCCCGCGCTCCACCTGCCAGTACCTGAACTAGCCAGAACCAGGAGGCCACCTCGTGGACTTCGGACTCGTCCTGCAGACCGACCCGCCCGCGTCCGCCGTCGTCGGGCTGATGCGGCGCGCGGAACGCAACGGCTTCCGCTACGGCTGGACCTTCGACTCCGCGGTCCTGTGGCAGGAGCCGTTCGTCATCTACAGCCGCATCCTCGAACACACCCAGAAGCTGACCGTGGGCCCCATGGTCACCAACCCCGGCACCCGGACCTGGGAGGTCACCGCCTCCACCTTCGCCACGCTCAACGACATGTACGGCAACCGCACGGTGTGCGGCATCGGCCGGGGCGACTCGGCCATGCGGGTGGCGGGCCGCAAGCCCAACACCCTCGCCCGGCTCGGCGAGGCGATCGGCGTCATCCGCGATCTCGCCGAGGGCCGCGAGGCGGTCGTCGACGGGCAGCCGATCCGCCTGCCCTGGGTGAAGGAGGGCAGGCTGCCCGTGTGGATGGCGGCGTACGGGCCCAAGGCGCTGGCGCTCGCCGGGCAGAAGGCCGACGGGTTCATCCTCCAGCTCGCCGACCTGTACCTCACCGAGTGGATGGTGAAGGCCGTGCGCGCGGCGGCCGCCGACGCCGGACGCGACCCGTCGTCGGTCACCATCTGCGTCGCGGCCCCCGCGTACGTCGGCGACGACCTCGCGCACGCCCGCGACCAGTGCCGCTGGTTCGGCGGCATGGTCGGCAACCACGTCGCCGACCTCGTCTCCCGCTACGGCGAGCACTCCGACATGGTCCCCGAGGCGCTGACCGCCTACATCAAGGAGCGGCACGGCTACGACTACAGCCACCACGGCCGCGCAGGGAACCCGTCCACCGACTTCGTGCCGGACGAGATCGTGGACCGGTTCTGCCTCCTCGGGCCCGCCGAGGCGCACATCGACAAGCTCAAGGCGCTGCGCGACCTGGGCGTGGACCAGTTCGCCGTCTACAACATGCACGACGCGAAGGAAGCGACGATCGACGCGTACGGCGCGCAGATCATCCCGGCTCTCACCAGATGACCGTCTGTCGAAAGGTCACCCACCATGACCGCGACCGTCCCGCACGTGCCCTCAGAAGGACCCGAACACGACCCGGCGGGAGGCGTCGAACTCCCGCCGGGCGCCCTCCCCGCCGACGGCCGTTTCGTCAACGACGACCTGCTGCCCGTGCCCGTCTCGCGCCGCCGCTGGACCACGTACAACTTCGCGGCCCTGTGGGTCGGCATGGCGCACAACATCCCCTCCTGGCTGCTCGCCTCCGGCCTCGTCTCGCTCGGCATGGACTGGAAGCAGGCCGTGTTCACCATCGCGCTCGCCAACCTCATCGTGCTGGCGCCGATGCTGCTCACGGGGCACGCCGGGCCCAAGTACGGCATTCCCTTCCCGGTGCTCGCCCGTGCCTCGTTCGGGCTGCGCGGCGCCAACCTTCCCGCGTTGATCCGGGCCGCCGTGGCGTGCGCCTGGTTCGGCATCCAGACGTGGATCGGCGGCCAGGGCATCTTCGTCCTGCTGGGCAAGCTGTTCGGCGGCTGGGCGGAGGCGGCGAAGGTCGGCGGCCAGCCGTGGACGCTGTGGGTGTGCTTCGTCCTGTTCTGGGTGCTCGAACTGGCCATCATCTACCGGGGGATGGAGGCCCTGCGCCGCTTCGAGAACTGGGCCGCGCCGTTCGTCATCGTCGGCGCGCTGGTGCTGCTGGCGTGGATCGCGGCCAAGGCGGGCGGCCTCGGGCCGCTGCTCGACCAGCCGTCGAAGCTGGGCTGGGGGGCGGACTTCTGGCCGGTGTTCTTCCCGTCCCTGATGGGCATGATCGCCTTCTGGTCCACACTGTCGCTCAACATCCCCGACTTCACCCGCTTCGGAGCGGGCCAGCGCGCCCAGATCTGGGGCCAGACGCTCGGGCTGCCGACCACGATGACGCTCTTCGCCCTGCTGTCCGTCTTCGTCACCTCCGGTTCGCAGGCCGTGTACGGAGCGGCGGTCTGGGACCCGGTCGCGCTCGCGGGCAAGACGGACAACGTCTTCGGACTGCTCTTCGCGCTGGTGACCGTGCTCGTCGCCACGATCTCGGTGAACATCGCGGCGAACGTCGTCTCACCGGCGTACGACCTGGCGAACCTGGCGCCGCGCCTCGTCAACTTCCGCCGAGGCGCGCTGATCACGGGTGTCGTCGGTGTGCTGATCATGCCGTGGAAGCTGACCGCGACGCCCGAGCTGTACATCTTCACCTGGCTCGGCCTGGTCGGCGGACTGCTCGGCACGGTCGCCGGCATCCTCATCGCGGACTACTGGCTGGTGCGGCGCACCGTCCTCGATCTGCCCGCGCTCTACACGCCGGGCGGACGCTACTGGTACACGTCCGGCTGGAACCTGCGCGCGGTCGCCGCCTTCGCGGTCGGCGGCGTGCTCGCGATCGGCGGCTCCCACTCGGCACCGGGCAAGGGCCCCTTCCCCGCGGAGGGTCTGATCCCGTTCCTGCGGCCGCTCGCGGACTACGGCTGGGCGGTGGGCCTGATGGCGTCGCTGGTGCTGTACGTGACGCTCATGGGGACGCGGGGTTCGCGCACACCGGCGTGAGCGCCGTCGCCAGGCGGTCGCGCCGGCTCGCGAGGTCGCCGGTCACCCGTGGGTGCGCGGCGCGGAAGGTGCGCCAGGCGGCCTGCCAGCCGCGCACGGTGTCCGGTGCGAAGCCGTGCGCGTGCTCGCCGAGCACCTTGCGCAGCAGTGGTGCGCGCAGCCGGGTGCGGGGCGACTCGGCCGGCAGTACGGCGTCGTAGAGGTCCTTGGCGCCCGCCACCCCGTCCCCGGCGGCGTCGGTGCACAGCCACAGCAGCTTCCACGCGAGGGACAGCGCGGGGCTCGCGGTCGGCACCGGGGTGGGCGGTCCGCCGTCGCCCCGAGGAACCGCTGTCCACACCGGTGCCTCGGGCAGCACCTCGTCGCTCGCGAAGTCGATGGGGATCTCGCCCCGTTCGCCCCAGCGGCGCCGGAAGGGCACTTTCAGGCGGACGCCGGCGGTCTCGTACTCGCGGTACGTCCAGTTGCCGTCCTCCTCGATGCCGTCGGCGTCGAGGTGGACGCCACCGGCCGCGTGCGGATCCGCTCGCACGGCCGCCACCAGGTCCTCGTGCGGGGAGGCGGGCTCGTATGCGTACCGCCCCAGCCAGCGCAGTCCCTCCGGCGGCAGAGCGGGACGGCTGCCGAAGGTATCGAACTCGCCTTCCGGGTACCACAGTTGGGCGGCGGCCGCGCCGTGGGCGGCCTCGGGCCACTGCTGCACGTCCGCGATCGCGTCGAGGTGGGGGAAGGGCGCGAGAGGGTCCGGGAACGAGTCGGAGGCCGGCTCCAGGGCGATGAAGTCCAGATCGCCGGGCTCCCGGGCCGCGGGTCCCAGCCATGCCGTCAGCGTCATGGAGCCGCGCAGCACCAGACCGCCGCTCCACGGAGCAGTGGCGATCAGACGCAGCACATGATCGAGGGCCGCGCGACGGGCCTCGCGCACGGTGCACACCTCCTGGGTCGGCACGGGCGGTGCGACCGTAACAGGTGCCGCCGACAGGCTCTCTCAGCGGCGGTCGCGCTGGGCCGCGACCAGCTGGCGCAGCGTCTTCTCGCCAGGTCCGCCGCGCTGGACACGTTCCGCGAAACCGGGAAACTGTCCCGCTATGGCGCTGAGGAGCCTCAATTCGAGCGGAGCGACGTTGATCTCGGCGACGTCGCGTTCCACCGCCCGCATCACACCGGCCACCACCTGACGCGGTGACACCGTCCGTATGCCCGCCGGGGGCTTCGCGCCCGTCTCGGCGAACATGCCCGCGTCCCGGACGAAGCCGGGCTGGACGACCGAGACCCCGACGCCCGTGCCGTGCAGGTCCTGGCGCAGCCCCAGCGCGAAGCCGCGCAGCCCGAACTTGGTGCCGCTGTACAGCGACGCCGACTTCGTGGCCGCCTTGCCCGAGATGGAACCGATGAACGCCAGATGGCCCCGGCCCGCCGCCACCATGGCGGGCGCGAGCAGGCGGGCGAGCATGGCCGGCGCGTGCAGGTTCACGGCGAAGGCGCGCTCGACCTGCTCGGGGGTGTAGTCGAGGAGATCGCCGCTGGAGGGCAGCGCGGCGTTGGCGATCAGGACGTCCGTGCCGGCGGCCTCGTCGGCGAGGCGGCGCACGTCGTCCGGTTGGGCCAGATCGGCGACGACCGCGCGGGCGCCGTGGCGCTCGGCGAGGGGGCGCAAAGCCTCGGCTCGCCTGCCGCTCACCGTCAACGTGGCCCCGCGGGCCACGAGTTCGGCTGCCAGGGCGCCGCCGATACCGCCGGTCGCGCCGGTGAGCAGAACGCTTGCTCCGGTGATCCGCATCTGGTTACCCTCCAGTTCTGTTCGTTCGAACGAACGATAAGGAGGCGGGGGCAGCGTGTCCACAGACCCGTTCGGCGGACTGGCCGAGCACGCAAGGGCGTTGGCGGCGGGCGAGACCACGTCCGAGGCGCTCGTGACGGGCGCGCTCGCCCGTATCGAGGCCACTCAGGGCACCCTCAACGCCTTTCGTACCGTGCGCGGTGAGGCCGCCGTCGAGGAGGCGCGCGCGGCCGACCGCAGGCTCGCCGCGGGGGAGAGACTGCCACTGCTCGGCGTGCCGATCGCGGTCAAGGACGACACCGACGTGGCCGGTGTGCCCACGTTCTTCGGCTGCGCGGGCGACATCCCGCCCGCCGCGGAGGACGGAGAGGCGGTGCGCCGGCTGCGGGCCGCGGGCGCGGTGATCGTCGGCAAGACCAACACGTGCGAGCTGGGCCAGTGGCCGTTCACCGAAGGCCCGGCCTTCGGCGCCGCCCGCAACCCCTGGTCCACCGGCCACACGCCCGGCGGTTCCTCGGGCGGCTCGGCGGCGGCCGTGGCGGCGGGACTGGTGCCCGCGGCGCTCGGCTCCGACGGCGCGGGATCCGTTCGCATTCCCGCGGCCTGGACCCATCTCGTGGGCATCAAGCCGCAGCGGGGGCGCGTCTCCGTCCACCCGTACGACGACTGCTTCCAGGGCCTGACCGTCAACGGCCCGCTCGCCAGGACCGTCGCCGACGCCGCCCTGCTGCTCGACGCGGCCGCGGGCGCCCACCCGCGGGAGCGCTTCCGGCCGGCCGCGATCGACGCGTCGGCGGCGGCCCGCCGGCAACCGGGACGGCTGCGCATCGCCCTGGCCCTGCGTCCACCACTCACCCTCACAGGCGCCCGTGCCCACCCCGAGGTGCGCCGCGCGGTCACCGCGCTCGCCGAGACACTGGCCCGCCTCGGCCACGACGTCGAGGAGGCACGCCCCCGTTACGGCCTGATCGGGCTCGCCTTCCTGCCCCGCGCGGCGGCCGGCATCGCCGCGTACGCCGACCGCCACCCCGACCCCGCCCTGCTCGACCCGCGCACCCGGTCCGCGACCCGCTCCGGCCACCGCCTCGGCCGTCTGGTGCCCGCCGCACGCGCCCGCGAGGCCGCGCAGCACCGCAGGATCGGCGCCTTCTTCGGCGGTTTCGACGTGCTGCTCACCCCCACCACGGCCGTCCCGCCGCCACGGGTCGGGGCCTTCGACGGGCTGTCCGCGCAGCGCACCGACATCAGGATCGCCGCGGCGTGCCCGTACGCCTGGCCGTGGAACGTGCTCGGCTGGCCCGGGGTGAACGTGCCCGCCGGCCTCACCTCCGCCGGACTGCCCGTCGGCGCCCAACTCCTCGGCCCCGCGGGCAGCGAGGAACGGCTCATCTCCCTCGCCGCCCAACTGGAGGCCGATCAGCGGTGGTACGAGAAGCGTCCGCCCTCGCCGCACGGCCTGGCGGCCGTCGGCGGCACCCCCACCCCGTGACCAGCGGGAGCGTGCCGATGGGACAATGGCGTCCATGTCCACCGCCGCCCGCACCGTCGCCACCCGGCAGCGCATCATCGAGGCCGTCCTGCACATCATCGGCAGGGACGGGGTCGCGGCGGTCACCAACCGGCGGATAGCCAAGGAGGCCGGGGTCTCGCTCGGCTCGGTGACGTACCACTTCGCGACCCAGCACGACCTGCTGCGGGAGAGCCTGCTGCACTTCGTCCGCGACGAGACCCGGCGCTTCACCGCACTCGCCGACCAGTGCCGCGGCGAGGGCGTCGACATCGCGGGCGCGGCGGCGCTCGCCGGCCGGGTGGCAGGCGGAATCGGCTTCGACAGCGAGCACATCGCCACGTTCGAGCTGTACGTCGAGGCGGGGAGGGACGAGCGGCTGCGGGAGGCGGCGGCCGAGGCGTTCGCCGCGTACGACCGGCTCGCCGCCCAGATCCTGACCGGTCTCGGCGTCCCGGACGCCGAGCGGTACGCGGCGACGACGGTCGCCCTGGTGATGGGCCTGCAACTGCGGCGGCTGGCCACCGGCGGCCCCGCCGAGGACCTGGTCGACGCGTTGTTGCTGCTGGCGCGGGGTGCGGTCGCTCCGAGCGGCGGAAACGGCGTGCCCGTACCGCCTGCCGGGCGCTGACGCCCGCCTGATGCGGGCCGGACACCACGAAATTACCCTGAAAGGGTGCATAGCGCTCGCCGATGCGCCGCGCTCGCCCTGGGGCTGGGGCTGGCGCTCGGTCTCCTGCCCGGCCACCCCCTCGCGGCCGACGCGCCCCGGCTCGCGGCGACCGTGCGGGACGTGCCGGGCGAGAAGCTCGGAGCGAGCCACGGGCCCGGCTGTCCGGTGCCGCCGCAGCGGCTGCGGCTGATCACCATGAACCACTGGGGCTTCGACGGGCGCGTCCACCGCGGCGAACTGATCGTCCATCAGGACATGGTCCGCCCCGTGCTGCGCGTCTTCCGGGAGATCTTCGACGAACGCTTCCCGATCCGGCGCATGCGCGTCATGGCGGAGTACGACGGGAGCGACGCGCGCGCCATGGCGGACGACAACACCTCCGCCTTCAACTGCCGCCGGGTGACGGGCGACGCCGGCCACCTGTCCCGCCACTCCTACGGCGACGCCGTCGACATCAACCCGCTGGAGAACCCGTACGTGGACCGCTCGGGCGCCGTCCACCCGCCGGCCGCCGGCCGCCATCTGGAGCGCGACCCGGCCGCCGAGGGGCTGATCATGCCCGGCGACGCCGTCACCCGCGCCATGGAGAGCGCCGGCTGGCAGTGGGGCGGCCACTGGTCACCGCCCGACTACCAGCACTTCTCCGCCGACGGCACCTGAGCGGCACCCCCGGGCGCCCGGCCGGGCCGAACCGCGGAGGAACGCGGGGTTACGGGGCGGGGAACCGGCCGCCTCCCGCGATGTCAGCGGGGCATGGTTGGCTGGTGACATGATCGATGACTTTCTGACCGGTGATCTCTCCGACGTCGAGGAGGCGCTGCGCAAGGCGGCCGCCGCCGAGATCACGCCGCGCTACCGGCAGCTCGCCGAGCACGAGATCGTCGAGAAGAACGGCCCGCACGACCTCGTCACCGCCGCCGACCGGCTCGCCGAGGCGCATCTGACCGCCTCGCTGACGGCCCTGCTGCCGGGCTCCGTGGTCGTCGGCGAGGAGGCGGTGCACGCGGATCCGGCGGTGTACGAGGCGCTGCACGGCGACGCGCCCGTGTGGATCGTGGACCCCGTCGACGGCACGCGCCAGTTCGTCCACGGCGAGCCCGGCTTCTGCACCCTGGTCGCGCTCGCGCACCGTGGCGAGGTCCTCGCCTCCTGGACGTACGCGCCCGTGCCCGACGAGCTCGCGGTCGCCGTACGCGGCGGGGGCGCCCGGCTGGGCGGCGAGGCGCTGCGTTCCGGCTCGCCCGCCCCCGGCGCGGTGCTCGAGGTGGCCATGTCGCACCCGGACTACACGACTCCCGAGCAGAAGCGGGCGCTGCTCGGACTCGCGGAGCCCGGGGTGCTGGCGCGTCCGTGCGGATCGGCGGGTCTGGAGTACCTGGACGTCGCCAGGGGCGTCCTGGACGCCGTCGCCTTCTCGTGGGAGTACGCCTGGGACCACGCGGCCGGACTGCTGCTGGTCACGGAGGCGGGCGGCGCCCACTTCACCGTCACCGGCGAACCGTTCCGCATCACGGGCGGCAACAGCCTGCCCTTCACGGCCGCCCGTGACGAGGCGACCGCACGGCGCATACGGGAGCTGCTGACCTGACCCGTCCGGCAGCGTCCCCGGCCGGTGCTGTCAGGTCAGCCGTGACCTGACCTCCCGCACCAGCTCGCCCGCGGACTCCACCGCCGCCGCGTCCAGACCGGCGAGCGCCGCCGACACACGCGCGGTGAAGTCACCGGGCACACCCGGGAGCGCGGCGGCGGCCGCCAGCGCGCCCTTCTCGTTCAGGCACCACACGCGGTGATACGCGTGCAGCGACTGCACCAGCACGCCGAACGCCCGGGACAGGCACAGCGAGACGTGCAGCGTGTCACCCGACCCCGCCGACTTGCGCGCCACCGCGACGGAGAACTCCGCCTCCCACGCGGCCTCCACCAGCGCCGCGCGCAACGGCTCCGGGTACGTCGCCGTCTGCGCCCGGAGCTCCCCCAACTCGCCTGTGGGATCGTCCAGTACGCGGCACAGCGCCACCTCGCCGGCGTAGGCGGGCGACCAGAAGCCCAGTGGATGCCCCGGCTGCACACCCGTCTCGTAGCGGCCGGCGCGGCAGTCCGCCCACACACGCCGCACCCGGTCCAGATCCCGCAGGATCCAGTCCACCGCCGCCCCGTCCACGGTGAGCCAGGCTCCGCCGTCGACCCACGGCCCCCAGCCGCCGGGCCCGGCGACCTCCACCGGCTCACCGGCCAGTTCGGACGCGAGCTCCGCGAGGGCCGCGACATCGGGCTCGCCGCGGTAGTACACCCCCAGGTCCCAGTCCGAGTCCGGCCGGTGGGCGCCGCGCGCCCGGCTGCCGCCGAGCGCCACCGCACGGACCCCGGCAACGGCCGTGAGCCGCCGGGACATCGTCTCGATCGTGGTCTCCATCAGGAGGGAACGGTACCCGTGGCCCCGCTGTCGGTGCCCCGGAATATCCTGGGTCCTCATGGCCTCGGCTGACAAAGGAGTCCGAAGGTGCCGTCGATGCTCGATGCCGTCGTCGTGGGGGCGGGCCCCAACGGACTGACAGCCGCGGTCGAACTGGCCCGCCGCGGCCTGTCCGTCGCCGTGTTCGAGGCCCTGGACAGTGTGGGCGGCGGTGCGCGCACCGAGGAGCTGACCCTCCCCGGCTTCCGCCACGACCCCTGCTCCGCCGTGCACCCGCTCGGCATCGGATCGCCCGCGTTCGCCGGCATGCCGCTCGCCCGGCACGGCCTGGAGTGGCTGCACCCCGAGCTGCCCCTCGCGCACCCCTTCCCCGACGGCTCGGCCGCGGTCCTCAGCCGCTCGGTCGGCGAGAGCGCCATGTCCCTCGGCGCCGCCGACGCGGGCGCCTACCGCCGCCTGGTCGCACCGTACCTGGGGCACTGGGACGACCTCGCGGCCGACTTCCTGCGCACGCCCTGGGACGGCCTGCCCCGCGCCCCGTACCGCTTCGCCCGCTTCGGACTGGACGCGATCCAGCCCGCCACCTGGCTCGCCCGCCGCTTCCGGGGCGAGAAGGGCCGGGCGCTGCTCGCCGGGCTCGCGGCACACGCGATCGCGCCCACGAGCGGAGTCGCCACGGGCGGCATCGCCCTGATGTTCGCGCTGGCCGCGCACGAGGTCGGCTGGCCGGTGCCCCGGGGCGGCTCCCAGGCCATCTCCGACGCCCTCGCCTCCTACCTGCGCGAGCTCGGCGGCACCGTGCACACCGGCATCGAGGTCAGGCGCCTGGACGAGCTGCCGCCCGCCCGCGCGTACGTCTTCGACACCTCGCCGACCGCGCTCGCCAGGATCGCCGGACTGGGCCACGCGTACTGGCGCTACCGGTACGGCGCCTCCGCGTTCAAGATCGATTACGCGCTTTCCGGACCGATGCCGTGGACCGCGAAGGAGGCCCGCGCGGCCGGCACCGTGCACATCGGACCGACCGCGGGCGAGATCGACGACGCTCTGCGCCGGGCCGTCGAGGGGCGCGATCCCCGGGCCCCGTTCCTGATCACCGCCCAGCCCAGCCTGATCGACCCCACCCGGGCCCCCGAGGGCCGCCATGTCCTGTGGGCGTACGGCCATGTGCCGGCCGGCTGGGAGGGGGACGCGACGGAGGCCGTCGAGCGGCAGCTGGACCGGTTCGCGCCCGGCTTCCGTGACCTGGTCCTCGCCCGCGCCGTCGCCGGCCCGCCCCAACTGGCCGCGCGCAACGCGAACTACGTCGGCGGTGACATCGCCTGCGGGGCGTTCGCCGGCCTCCAGACCGTGCTGCGCCCCCGGCTGGCCCGCGTCCCGTACGCCACCACGCACCCCGCCGTGTTCCTGTGCTCGTCGGCGACCCCGCCGGGGCCGGGGGTGCACGGCATGTCGGGGCACCACGCGGCGAAGGCGGTCTGGCGGCGACTGCGTCAGCGCTGACGCGGCCTGCGGCCTCCGCCGGGCGCGGGTCGGCATCATGGGGCGCATGACACAGCACGCACCGGACATCACGCTCGTACGCGGTGACATCACCGAGCAGCACGCCGACGCCATCGTCAACGCCGCCAACTCCTCGCTGCTCGGCGGAGGCGGCGTCGACGGAGCCATCCACCGCATGGGGGGCCCCGAGATCCTCGCCGCGTGCCGCGCACTGCGCGCGTCCCACTACGGCAAGGGCCTGCCCACCGGCGCCGCCGTCGCGACCACGGCCGGCCGGCTGCACGCGGCCCATGTCATCCACACCGTCGGGCCGGTCTGGTCCCGCGAGGAGGACCGTTCGGCGCTGCTCGCCTCCTGCTACCGCGAATCGCTGCGCGTGGCAGCCGAGTTGGGGGCGCGGAGCGTGGCCTTCCCCGCCATCTCCACCGGCGTCTACGGCTGGCCCATGGACGACGGCGCCCGCATCGCGGTCCGCACCGTCCGCGAGGCCGCCACGCCGCCGGTCGCCGAAGTGCGCTTCGTGCTCTTCGACGAGGACGCGTACGCCCATTTCCAGGCGGCTCTGGCCGCGGAGGGCTGAAGCCGCCGGTCCTGGCCCGGCGTCCGGGTCATGGCGCCATGAGCACGGCCACCCCGGTGATCCGTCCCGCCGCCAGGTCCGACAGGGCACGGTCGGCCTGCCGCAAGGGGTAGCGCGTGACCCGTACCGCGGGCCGCAGCCGCGCCGCTTCGGCGAGGAAGGCGCGGCCGTCCTCGCGCGTGTTGGCGGTGACGCTGCGCACCGTGCGTTCCTGGAACAGGTGCGCGTCGTAGTCCAGCGGGGGGACCGCGCTGAGGTGGATCCCGGCGATCGCGAGTGTGCCGCCGCGGTCCAGGGCCGCCAGCGCCACCGGCACCAGGCCCCCGGCCGGGGCGAACAGGATCGCGGAGTCCAGTGGTTCCGGCGGGTCGCCGGCTCCCGCGGAGGCCGCGCCCAGCTCCCGCGCCAGACGCTGCGCGCGCGCCGACCGGGTGACCACGTGGACCGTTGCGCCCTGGGCCACGGCGAGCTGTGCGGTCAGGTGCGCGGATGCCCCGAAGCCGTAGATCCCGAGCCGGCCGCCGGGCGGCAGCTCCGCCAGGCGCAGGGCGCGGTAGCCGATGATGCCCGCGCACAGCAGCGGTGCGGCCTCCTCGTCACGCCACCCTTCCGGCAGGCGGTAGGTGAACGGGGCGTCGACCAGGATGTGGCCGGCGAATCCGCCGTCGATGTCCCAGCCGGTGTAGCGGGACCCGGGGCACAGGTTCTCCCGCCCGGCGAGGCAGTGACGGCACCGTCCGCAGGTCCCCGCGAGCCAGGCCGCCCCCAGCCGGTCGCCTTTCCGCAGGCCGGTGACACCGGGCCCGGCGACGACGACCTCGCCGACGACCTCGTGGCCCGGTGTGCAACGCGGCCTGCGCGGCGGCAGGTCGCCCTCGGCCAGGTGCAGGTCGGTCCGGCACACCCCGCAGGCGCGTACCCGTAGCAGCAGTCGGCCCGGTCCGGGTTCCGGCGTCGGGCGCTCCAGCCACCGCAGCGGGGCGGACGCGATCGGACCTGGGGACTCGACCACCCAGGCCGACGTCGCTCCGGGCACCGGGGGCGCCATCCTCGTCCTGCCGCTTCCGTCTTGTGTCCGGTACCGGCCCGGCGAGGGGCCGGGCCGGCGGTTCACTCACATACTCCAGCGCAGCACCGCCCCGAGGCCGCCCGCCGGGCCGTGCATACCCTCGGGAACCATGAGGACTTCGCCGCCCGACGCGGCGGCGGAGCGCAGCAGCGCGTCGTCCGCGCGCGCCCGTTCCGGCTTGGCGACACCCATGGCCTGCGCCTGGCCGCGCTGCACCGCGACCTGGTCCACGCCGGGGCCGATCCACACCTCGCGGCCCGCGTCGGCCGCGTCCGGTGTGAGCAGCAGGGTCGCCACCTGGTGCTTGCGCACCGCGTCCACGACCGCGGGCATGCCTTCGGCGGCCTCTCCGGGCCCGGTGTCGACGGCGGAGGTCTCGCGGTGCTCGCCGGGCCTGCCCCGTCCGACACGGAAGCGGTCGAGCGCGCTCTCGAGCCGGTCGCGCGCGAACTTCTCGCACGCCTCGGCGATCTGCCGGTCGAGCAGGCTCTTGGACGCGCCCGGCGACCTGCTGCCGTTCCCGGCCTCGACGGTGACGGCCTGGACACGCTCGGGGAGCCGGTTGAAGACGGCCCTGCGCTCGCGGGGATCGCCGGTCAGCACGATGAGTTCGGCGTTGCCCTCGGACAGCCTGCGGGCGAGTTCGCGGGCGATGATGTCGGCGGTCTCGTTCCAGGTGTTCTCGACTTTGTTCCGGTAGTGCCACTCGTACCGGTCCGCGGGAATGCTGCGGTGCCCGCGGCCCTGCCACTCCTTGCCGTTCGCCTGGCCCAGGGCCTCGCGGTGGTGTGCGTCGCGCAGCTCGAGATCGGCGCCCGTGCGGTCGATGTACGCGACCAGGCACGCCGGCCGATCGCCCCGCAGGTCCGCGAGCGGCGCGACGTGGGGCAGGATCGACCACGTCGCCGGAATGCCGGCCGGCGGCATCGAGAGCGGGGTGTCGAGCACGACCTCCGCCCCCTCGGCGAACAGGGCCCGTCCGGGCGGTGCGCCGGAGACGGGCTCGTGGGCGAGCTTGTCCATGACCGCCCTGACGGTGTACGCGTCGGCGCCCGCCTCGATGAGCTGGGAGGCGACGGCGCGCTCGCGGAGCTGCTGCACCTTCTGTGCGTCCTCGGTCGCACGCGTGGTCTCGATGTAGACGGAGGCCCATGGGCCTGGCCGGGCGAAGAGCGGTTTGAGGAAGCCGAGTTCCATGATTACCCCCAGGCAATCGTGGATGGTGAATACCACCAGATTATGCCGGTATAGCGCCTGTGAAGCGCGTGGCGACCAATGACGTGACGACGCCGTGAGTGCCCCCGTTCGGCCCTCCGAAACGGGCGGCAGGGATACGGTGACCGCACGCGTCCACCCGGATCCCGCTCGTGGCCGGCCAGGCCCTCGGGCCAGTGCTGCCAGCGGGGCGTTGATGTCGGATTTCCGCCAGCCCCGGTTGTCGGCGTGCCCGATGCTTGAGCCCATGCACACCGACACCGAGCGCTGCGTACGCGCCGTCCAGTCCAAGGACGGGCGGTTCGACGGATGGTTCTTCACCGCCGTCCTGACCACACGGATCTACTGCCGTCCCAGCTGCCCGGCCGTGCCTCCGAAGGCCGAGAACATGACCTTCTACCCGAGCGCCGCCGCCTGCCAGCAGGCAGGGTTCCGCGCCTGCAAGCGCTGCCGGCCCGACACCAGCCCGGGCTCGCCCGCCTGGAACGCCCGTGCCGACACCGTGGCCCGCGCCATGCGGCTCATCGGCGACGGCGTCGTCGACCGCGAGGGCGTACCCGGGCTCGCCGCCCGGCTCGGGTACTCCACGCGCCAGATCGAGCGCCAGCTCCTCGCCGAGCTGGGCGCCGGGCCGCTCGCTCTCGCCCGTGCCCAGCGCGCCCAGACCGCCCGGCTGCTCGTCGAGACGACGTCCCTGCCCATGGCCGAGGTCGCCTTCGCCGCCGGGTTCTCCTCCATCCGCACGTTCAACGACACCGTCCGGGAGGTCTTCGCCGTCGCGCCCGGCGACCTGCGCACCCGCGCGTCGGGCCGCCGCTCCGCGCCGCCCGTCACGCCCGGGGTGATCGCGCTCAGGCTGCCGTACCGCGCGCCGCTCACCCCCGGCAACCTGTTCGGGCACCTCGTCGCCACCGGCGTCCCCGGCGTCGAGGAGTGGCGGGGCGGCGCCTACCGGCGCACCCTGTCCCTCCCGTACGGGCACGGCATCGTGGCGCTCACGCCGCAGCCCGACCACATCGCGTGCCGGCTCTCCCTCACCGACCTGCGCGACCTCACCATCGCCATCAGCCGCTGCCGGTGGATGCTCGACCTCGACGCCGACCCCGTCGCCGTGGACGACCGGCTGCGCGCCGACCCCGAGCTCGCCCCGCTGGTCGACAAGGCCCCCGGCAGGCGCGTGCCGCGCACCGTCGACGCGGCAGAGTTCGCCGTGCGCGCGGTGCTGGGCCAGCAGGTCTCCACCGCCGCCGCCCGCACCCACGCGGCCCGGCTGGTCACCGCGCACGGTGTGCCGGTCGAGGACCCCGAAGGCGGGCTCACCCACCTCTTCCCGGCCCCCGACGCCCTCGCGGCGCTCGATCCCGAGGCCCTCGCCCTGCCGCGCAGCCGACGCACCACCCTGACCACGCTGGTCGCCGCGCTCGCCGACGGATCGCTGCGGCTCGACCCGGGCAGTGACTGGGACCGGGCCCGCGCACAGCTCGCCGAGCTGCCCGGTTTCGGCCCCTGGACCGTCGAGGTGATCGCCATGCGCGCGCTCGGTGACCCCGACGCCTTCCTGCCCACCGACCTCGGGATGCGCCGCGCCGCCGCCGGACTCGGCCTGCCCGCCACCCCGGCCGCCCTCACGGCACGCGCCGCGGCCTGGCGGCCCTGGCGGGCGTACGCGGTCCAGTACCTCTGGGCCTCGGACGACCACCCCATCAACCACCTCCCTGCGTAAGGAAGTCCGGAGCATGACCAGGCAGCACACCGTCGTCGACAGCCCCTACGGCCCGCTCACGCTCGTCGCCACCGACGGCGTGCTCAGCGGGCTCTACATGACCGGTCAGCGGCACCGCCCGGGGGAGGAGACCTTCGGCGTACCCGACGAGACGCCGTTCGGCGCGGCCGTCGAGCAGCTGGCCGCGTACTTCGCCGGCGAACTCACCGTCTTCGACCTGCCGATGCACTGCGACGGCACACCGTTCCAGCGCAGCGTCTGGGACCAGCTGCGGCGCATCACCTACGGCGAGACCCGCACCTACGGCGAACTCGCCGAGATCCTCGGCAACAAGGCAGCCTCTCGCGCGGTCGGTCTCGCCAACGGCAGGAACCCGATCGGGATCATCGTCCCGTGCCACCGGGTGATCGGCTCGTCCGGCAGCCTCGTCGGCTACGGCGGCGGGCTCGACCGCAAGAAGCGCCTGCTCGCCTTCGAGCAGGGCACGCCGGACGACGCGCTGTTCTAGAAGCGCGCTGCCCGGTCGTCCCGCCCTCAGGACGCCAGGTGCTCCGGCGGCTGGGCCGCCAGGCGGTCGAGCAGGGCCGGAAGCGCCGTGCCGATCGGCTCGCGCACGATCTCGTCGGCCAGTTCGTCGTACGGCGTCGGCTCCGCGTTCACCACGATCAGCCGCGCCCCGTGCTCGACCGCGATCCCCGCCAGGGACGCGGCGGGCTGCACCTTCAGTGTGGTGCCGACGGCGACGAACACCTCGCACGCCTTGGCGATCGCCATCGCCTGGCCCAGCACCTCCGGGTCGAGCCGCTGGCCGAACATCACCGTCGCCGACTTGAGGATCCCGCCGCACGTGAGGCACGCCGGATCCTCCTCGCCCGCCTCCACGCGGGCCAGCGCGTCGGCCATCGGCGAGCGCACATGGCAGCGTGTGCACGTCACCGTGCGCGCGGTGCCGTGCAGTTCGAGCACCTTGCGGTCGGGCATGCCGCCGAGCTGGTGCAGTCCGTCCACGTTCTGGGTGATCACCCGGACGGCGACCCCGGGACGGCGGTCGAGCTCGGCGACGGCGCGATGCGCGGCGTTCGGCTCGGCGCGCCAGGTCGCGCTCTCGCGGCGCATGATCCAGGAGCGGCGCCGGATGTCGGGGTCGGACATGTAGTAGTCGTACGTGACGAGCTTCTCGGCCTCCGGATCCCGCCGCCACAGGCCCTGCGGGCCGCGGTAGTCGGGGATGCCGGAATCGGTGGAGATACCGGCGCCGCTGAGGATCGCGACGAGTGTCATACGAACGAGCGTACGCAGCCCGGCGGGCCGGTGGCGACCGATTTGACCGCCGCCTGCCCGCCTGCCCGCCTGCCCGCCGGTCCGCGGACGGTCCCTAGGGGGTGACCTTGGCGAACGGCGTCGGTGTCAGACCCGTCCAGCGTTGCTGGACCGCCTTGCCCGACTCCTTCACCACATCGCCGTCCTGGACCCTCGCCGTCTCGGCCAGGTAGAAGCGCCCGTCGTCGAGCGAGACCAGACCGTACTGCCCCGTCGACTGCCAGCCGTAGGTGCCCGAGGGTTCGTGGTGCAGTCCCTCACGCAGCAACGGCAGCAGCCGCCCGGTCTCGGGCTCCTGCTGGCCGCGGATCTCGCCCCAGCGGGGTCTGCCGTCGCCGTCGACGACGAACAGCGAGTAGTTGGGAAAGCCGGGCTTGGATCCCTTGTACGCGGCCATCAGCCAGTTGCCGCTGTGCCCGTCGTACTCCAGGTTCTGCACGCCGTACCTGGTGTTGCCGGTGTACAGGAAGAACTTGCCGTCCGTGCGCGCCGGGCCGCTGCGGTGCGGCGCCGACTCGGTCAACGGCCGCTCGTACTTGTGCCACTGGCGTACGTCGTACTGGAGCAGGACCTGGTGGTCGTTGTCCTGGCGCGTCGTGTTGGCGTAGACGCCGTAGGCGATGGTCAGCTTCTGCGGCCCGTTCTTCCTGCCGAACACCGGGCCGAAGGCGACCCCGTCGATGCCGCTGCACCCGTAGCGGTGGTCTGCCGTCGCGCCCGTGTTGCCGTCGAAGACGCCGTCGCCGTTCATGTCGGCGGTGTAGTCCTCCACGACCTCCCGCAGGTGGACCGTGGTGACGACCCCGCTCGTCTCCGCGTCCATGTTCATCCGGTCGATCCGGTCGCCGTCCAGGATCGCGATGTAGAACGCCTCGGCCGCCTTGTACTCCAGCGAGCCGTAGACGCGCCCGTCCGCGGTGTTGAAGTCCAGGTCGCCCAGATGCCCGGTGAACCCGGTCACGGATCCGACCGGCCTGCCCTGCAGGTCCGTCTTGACCAGCAGGTTCGTGAACGAGAAGTACATGAACCCCTTCTGCCGGTCCAGCGCCATGCCCTGCAGGTGCCCCGCCTGCCAGGCGCCGCCGTCCACCGTGAGGGGTGGCTCGACCGCCTCGGGGGGCGGGCCGGCGGCGGTCGCGGGGGTGGTGGTGCCGATCGTCGCGGCGGCCACGAAGGCGGCGGCCGTCAGCAAGCCGTACGCGTGCCTGTGCATGATCCCTCCGGTGTCCTCGAAGTCCGGATGGTGCCCAGCGGGGGTGTGCGCGCCGTACCGGACGGCGCGCACACCCGTAAGCGGCATACCCAGATGTACTGATGCTCTGTCAACGAATGGCGGCAGAGACCTCATTGGGGACCCGGCGCGCGGCGGCCGTCAGCCGGTTGCCGCACCGGAACCGGTGAGCGGGGCGAACGGCAGGGGAGTGCGGCCGGTCCAGCGGCGCAGCAGCGCCTTCCCCGTCTGGGTGGCGGTGCCGCCGCGCGCCTTCGTCGACTCGCCGACGTAGAAGCGGCCGTCGTCGAGGGAGACCAGGCCGAACTGCCCCGGCGCGTGCCAGCCGTACGTCCCCGAGGGCGCGTGGTGCTCCCCCTGCGGAAGGAGCGACAGCAGCATCCCCCGCTCCGGCCGCCGCTGGCCGCGGACGTCGCCCTCGACGGGCGGCCTGCCGCCGTCGACGGCGAAGAGCCCGTAGTTGGGGAACTGACGCTTGGCGCCCTTGTACGCGGCCATCAGCCAGTTGCCGCTGTGCCCGTCGTACTCCAGGTTCTGCACGCCGTACGTCGTGTTGCCGGTGTACACGAAGAACTTGCCGTCGTGCCCGGCGGGCCCGCTGCGGTGCGGACGTGACTCGTTCAGCGGGCGCTCGTACCGCCTCCAGTCCCGTACGTCGTACTGGAGCAGGACCTGGTGGTCGTTGTCGCGCCGCGCGGTGTCGGCGTACACGCCGTAGGCGACGGTCAGCATCTGGGGGCCGCCCGTCGTCCCGAAGGCGGGGCCGAAGGCGACCCCGTCGATGCCGGCGTTCCCGTACCGGTGATCGGCGGTGTCGCCGGTGTCGCCGTCGAAGACGCCGTCGCCGTCCATGTCCGCGGTGAAGTCGCGGGCGACCTCGCCGAGGTGGACGGTGGTCAGGACCCCGCTGGTCCGGGCGTCCATGTTCATGCGCGTGATGCGCCTCCCGTCGAAGACGGCGATGTAGAACGCGGCGTCCCTTCCGTACTCCAGCGAGCCGTAGACGCGGCCGTCCGCCGTGTTGAAGTCGAGGTCGCCCAGGTGGCCGCCGATGCCACGGACCGACCCGAGCGGCCGGCCGCTCAGGTCGGTCTTGACGAGCATGTCGGTGAAGGAAAAGTACAGGTGGCGCCCGGCGCGGTCGAGCGCCATGCCCTGGAGATGGCCGGAGCGCCAGGAGCCGCCGTCGACCGCGACGGGCAGCGGTCGCGCAGGCAGCTGGGGATTCCTGGCGGCGGTCTGCGGGGGTTGTGCGGGGATCTCGTGCGGGGTGGCGGCGGGGGCCGCGCCGGCGACGGTCAGCGCCAGAGCGGCGAGGGCGGTGATCCAGCCGCGCAGGTGCGTGAGCATGGTCCCTCCGGAGTCCTGGGGATCCGGAGGCTGCCCGGTGGGTGTGCACGGGCCTGGGCGGCGCGGACAACGCGCCGTGAACGCCCGTCTACGGTACGGCGGTCAGCGGCATTCGGTGCAAAACGCTCATTCGTGGGGTCATGGCTTCGGCGGCAGTCCGTTCTCCAGCTCGACCGCCCCCGTGCCGGCCGCCAGCGCGTCGAGCGACGCCTCGACCCGCAGGTACAGCGAGCCGAGCAGGTAGTGGGACAGGTCCTCGCGTGCCACCAGTCGCCAGGACAACAGCTCGTCCTCCTGGAGCCTGATCGCCTCGAACCGGGCGTCGGTCAGCACGCCGCCGTCGTACACGTACGCGGCGATCGGCGGCCGCCCCTCGCCCGGCACCCAGTCCACCGTGAGCAGCGAGCCCAGCTCGAGATCGAGACCGATCTCCTCCAGCGTCTCCCGGCGCGCGGCCTGCCGGGGCGTCTCGCCGAGGTCCGACTCCACGGTGCCGCCGGGCAGCGCCCATCCCTTGCGGTAGTTGGGCTCGACGAGCAGCACCCGCCCCTCGGCGTCCCGGAACAGTGCGGCGGCTCCGGCGAGGATGCGGGGGAGGGAGGCGATGTAGGCGGCGTAGTCGGAGGTCGTCACGGCAGGCAGCGTAGGTCATCCGCCTCCTGCCGCGGCGGGTGCGCCATGCCCCGGTGGCGCCGCATATGGAGGAAACACCCACGTGCGCGCCGTGACGCCGTCCGATGCCGGGGTAGCAGGGCGTCCGAGGGTGCGGATAGGGTCGGGGACGGCGCGACTGCCTGTTCGACAGCAAGGGATACACGGTGAGGGACGGAGCAGTTTCTCAGCCTGCGCGGGTGCTCGTCGCAGCTGACAAGTTCAAGGGCTCGCTCACGGCGGTGCAGGTCGCCGAGCGGGTGACGACCGGGCTGCGGCGGATCGTCCCGGACCTGGAGGTCGATACCCTGCCCGTCGCCGACGGCGGCGACGGCACGGTCGCCGCGGCGGTGGCGGCGGGGTTCGAACGCCGTGAGGTACGGGTGACAGGGCCGCTCGGCGACCCCGTGACAGCGGCGTACGCCCTGAAGGACGGCACCGCGGTCGTGGAGATGGCCGAGGCGTCGGGCCTCCAGCACCTCCCGGCCGGCGTCTTCGCACCGCTCAGCGCCACGACGTACGGCTCCGGGGAGCTGCTGCGCGCCGCGCTCGACGCGGGCGCGCGCACGATCGTCTTCGGCGTCGGCGGCAGCGCGACCACGGACGGCGGGGCCGGGATGCTGGCCGCGCTCGGCGCCCGCTTCCTGGACGCGGACGGCAAGCCCGTGCCGCCGGGGGGCGGCGGCCTGAGCGCGCTCGCGACGGCGGATCTGTCGGGCCTGGACGCCCGTTTCGAGGACGTCGACCTGATCCTCGCCAGCGACGTCGACAACCCGCTGACCGGACCGAAGGGCGCGCCCACGGTCTACGGCCCGCAGAAGGGTGCGACGCCGGACGACGTGGCCGCCCTCGACGAGGCACTCGCCCACTACGCGTCCGTCCTCGGCCCCGACCTGGCGGACGCGCCCGGCGCGGGCGCGGCGGGCGGCATCGGCTACGGCGCGCTGGTCGCGCTCCGTGCCCGCTTCCGGCCGGGCATCGAGGTCATGCTGGACGTGCTGGGCTTCGCGCAGGCGCTGGAGCGGGCGACGCTGGTCATCACCGGCGAGGGCTCGCTGGACGAGCAGACGCTGCACGGCAAGGCCCCGGCGGGCGTGGCCTCGGCGGCCCGCGCGCAGGGCATCGAGGTGGTCGCTGTCTGCGGCCGCCTGGCCCTCCCGCCGGAGGCCCTGGGCCGCGCGGGCATCCGGCGCGCCTACGCCCTGACCGCCCTGGAACCGGACCCGGCGCTGTGCATGGCCCACGCGGGCCCGCTGCTGGAACAGGCGGCGGAGTCGATCGCCCGCGACTTCCTCACCTGACGGGACGCCCCAGGGCGCGGCAGCTTCGGGCCGCGCCTTGCGGCCACCGCCCGCGAGGCCCTGCCCCGCCCCCTGGCGCGCGTCGCCCGGGGGCGGGGCTTCTTCCGTGGAGCCCCCGCAGTCACGGGCCTCGACGCCCGCCGCCCACGCACGCGGTATGTGCGGATCCCCCGGTGCAGGAAGGCGGCCACTGGGTACCCGGCACTACGGCACGACGTGCACAGCCTGCGCGGGCAGACCCTGCCCCGCGGCAGATCCAGGAGGAGGCGCAGTAATGAGCACGGTGAAGGAGTCCGTCGAGGTCGAGGTTCCCGTGAGCACCGCCTACAACCAGTGGACGATGTTCGAGGAGTTCCCGAACTTCATGGAAGGCGTGGAGGCGGTCACCCAGGTCGACGACCGCCACAACCACTGGACCACCAGGATCGGAGGAGTACGGCGGGAATTCGACACCGAGATCATCGACCAGCTCCCCGACGAACGCATCGCCTGGCGCACCATCAGCGGCGACAGCAAGCAGAAGGGCATGGTGAGCTTCCAGCGCCTGGACGACACGCACACACGGGTGGAACTCGTGATGGACGTCGAGCCCGGCGGCATGGTGGAGAAGGCCGCCGACATGACCGGAATGATCGACCGGCGCGTCAAGGGCGACATGCGGCGCTTCAAGGAGTACATCGAGCACCAGGGCGGCGAGAGCGGAGGCTGGCGCGGTCGCATCAAGCCCGGATGACGCCGGGGCCGGGAGCGCTCGTCACCGCCCCGATGGCCGGTCCTCGCCGACAGCGGGGAACCGAGGCCGAATCGCAGGACGTCGGTTCCCTGCTCCCGATACGCTCTGTGCATGGTGCATGTACTGGGCAGCAGGATGCTGCTGAGCCCCACCGATCCGCAGCGCTCGCGCGACTTCTACGGCCGCGCTCTCGGGCTGGCGGTCTACCGTGAATTCGGGACCGGCCCCGAGCGGGGAACGGTGTACTTCCTCGGCGGCGGGTTCCTCGAACTCTCGGGCCGCTCCGACACCCCGCCCTCGCCGGCCGTGCGGCTGTGGCTGCAGGTGCCCGACGTGCGGGCCGCCCACGACGAACTGCTGGAGCGGGGCGTGGAGGTGCTCAGAGCGCCGCAGAAGGAGCCGTGGGGGCTGGTCGAGATGTGGATCGCCGACCCGGACGGGGTGCGTATCGCGGTGGTCGAGGTGCCCGAGGACCATCCCCTGCGCCATCGCCCGTGACCCACTCCGAAAAACGCCGAGGGCCCGGAAGCTTTCGCTTCCGGGCCCTCGGCGTACAGGACGCGTGTGCTACGGGATCTGCGCCGCACGGGCCTCGCGGCTCTCGCGGCGGTTGTCGCGGAACGTGTTCACGCGACGGGCGGTGGCGAAGAGGGGGATCGTCGCCGCCATCACGATCTGCAGTGCGCAGCCCATCTGGAGCAGCACCTGGCCGCCCGGCGCGTCGAACGCCCACGCCGCCAGCATGCCCATCGCCGAAACGATCCAGCCGAGCATCGCCACCGCGAGGACACCCCGCGGCTTGGGGTACTCGACCCGGCTCACCATCAGCCACGCCGCTCCGATGATCGCCAGCAGCGTCGGGATGAAGGGCAGCTCCAGCAGCACGATCGAGACGACCGTGAGCGCTCCGAAGGGGCTCGGCATGCCCTGGAACATGCCGTCCTTCATGGTCACGCACGAGAATCTCGCAAGCCGCAGCACCACCGCCAGCAGCACCACGATCGCGGCCACCGCCGAGACCCGCTGATGGGCGTCGTCCGCGACCATGCCGTAGACCAGCACGAAGTACGCGGGCGCGAGACCGAAGCTGATCAGGTCCGACAGGTTGTCCAGCTCGGCGCCCATCGGCGACGACCGCAGCTTGCGGGCCACGAGCCCGTCGCAGAGGTCGAAGATCGCCGCCAGCAGCATGAGGATCACGGCCGTCGCGGCGCTGTGCCGCGCCATGCCGGTCTCCTGGCTGCCCTGGAGGTGCGGGATGAGGATGCCGGTGGTGGTGAAGTACACCGCCATGAAGCCGCACGTGGCGTTGCCGAGCGTGAGGGTGTCCGCTATCGACAGCCGCAGAGAGAGCGGCATCTCCTCCGCGTCGTCCTCTTCCTCGGACTCCGCCGCCCAGTTCGCCTGTGTGTCGGGATCAATCACGGTCAATGCGAGTCACCCCCGCCGTCGTGGTCTGGCCCACCTCGACAGCGACCTCGACACCCTCGGGAAGGTAGATGTCGACGCGCGAGCCGAAGCGGATCAGACCGATGCGATCACCCTGCTCGACCTTGGTGCCCTGCGGGATGTACGGGACGATACGCCGTGCGACCGCGCCGGCGATCTGCACCATCTCGATGTCGCCGAGTTCGGTGTCGAAGTGCCAGACAACGCGCTCGTTGTTCTCGCTCTCCTTGTTGAACGCGGGCACGAAACCGCCGGGGATGTGCTCGACCGACGTCACCGTGCCGGCGAGCGGCGCGCGGTTGACGTGGACATTGAGCGGGCTCATGAAGATCGCGACGCGGGTGCGTCCGTCCTTCCACGGCATGATGCTCTGCACCACTCCGTCGGCGGGCGAGATGACCCGCCCGGACGTGATCTCGCGCTCCGGGTCGCGGAAGAACCACAGCATGCCCGCCGCGAGCGCGGTGGCGGGCACGGCAACGGCCGCGGCCCGCCGCGAACGGCGGGCACGGGCCAGGCTGAGGGCAGCGGTGGCGACGGTCGGCAGAAGCCACGGCGATGCTCCGCGAGCGATACGTACGCCAAAGCGGCTGTCGCGTGGTGCAGAGGTTTGGCTGTGGGGCATGGATGACCTTCGTAGCGGATGATGCCGCGCTGGGTAACACGGGGGACGGCGGCTTTCCGGCCGATGTTATCGGGTACGGAGCACAACTGGGAAAGCCGGAAACCGAGTCGGCGGCCGGAAGATGATGACAGGGTGTGATCTTCTTCGCGGCCTAACCGACTCAAAAGCGGCAATCAACCTTGGAACCGGTACTCCTCGAGCAGCCGACGTCCGATGATCATTTTCTGGATTTCGGCGGTACCTTCGCCGATCAGCAGCATCGGAGCCTCGCGGTAGAGGCGCTCGATCTCGTACTCCTTGGAGAAGCCGTAGCCGCCGTGGATGCGGAAGGCGTCCTCGACGACTTCCTTGCAGTACTCGGAGGCGAGGTACTTCGCCATCCCTGCCTCCAGGTCGTTTCGTTCCCCGGAGTCCTTTTTGCGTGCCGCGTTCACCATCATGGCATGCGCGGCCTCGACCTTGGTAGCCATCTCGGCCAGCTTGAACTGGATCGCCTGGTGGGAGGCGATCGGCTTGCCGAAAGTGTGACGCTGCTGGGCATACGAGACACCCAGCTCGAAGGCGCGCTGCGCGACACCGCAACCACGGGCGGCGACGTTCACGCGGCCGACCTCCACGCCGTCCATCATTTGGTAAAATCCTCGGCCGGTGACCCCGCCGAGCACCCGATTGGCCGGAATGCGCAGTCCGTCCATGATGAGCTCGGTCGTGTCGACGCCCTTGTAGCCCATCTTGTCGATCTTCCCGGGGATGGTGAGGCCCGGACGGACCTCGCCGAAGCCCGGCTCCTTCTCGACGAGGAAGGTCGTCATCGACTTGTGCGGGGCCGTGCCCTCGGGGTGTCCTTCGTCACTCCGGCACAGGACCGCGACGAGGGTGGACGTGCCGCCGTTCGTCAGCCACATCTTCTGGCCGTTCAGGACGTACTCGTCGCCGTCCTTCACGCCCTTGGACGTGATCGCCGAGACGTCCGAGCCGAGGCCCGGCTCCGACATCGAGAACGCACCGCGCACCTCGCCGAGCGCCATGCGCGGCAGGAAGGTGTCCTTCTGCTCCTGCGTGCCGTGCTGCTTGAGCATGTACGCCACGATGAAGTGCGTGTTGATGATGCCCGAGACGGACATCCAGCCGCGGGCGATCTCCTCGACGCACAGCGCGTACGTGAGGAGGGACTCACCCAGGCCGCCGTACTCCTCGGGGATCATCAGGCCGAACAGGCCGAGCTCCTTGAGGCCGTCGACGATCTCTTGCGGGTACTCGTCCTTGTGCTCCAGCTCCGTGGCGACAGGAATGATCTCCTTGTCGACAAAGTCACGGACGGTGGACAGGATCTCCTGCTGGACATCGGTCAGACCTGCGGTCTGGGCGAGTCGGGCCATGACTACTTCTCCTGCGCCTTCAGCTCGGGGCGGCCGGGCTGCTCGCCGCCGCGCTCCTTGATGTACGTCTCCGTCGGGACCATCACCTTGCGCCGGAAGACGCAGACGAGGGTGCCGTCCTGCTTGTAGCCCTTGGTCTCGACGTAGACGATGCCGCGGTCGTTCTTCGACTTCGACGGGTTCTTGTCGAGGACCGTGGTCTCGCCGTAGATCGTGTCGCCGTGGAAGGTCGGCGCCACGTGCCGCAGCGACTCGATCTCCAGGTTGGCGATGGCCTTGCCGGAGACGTCCGGCACGGACATGCCGAGCAGCAGCGAGTAGATGTAGTTCCCGACGACGACGTTCTTGCCGAAGTCCGTCGTCTTCTCCGCATAGTTGGTGTCCATGTGGAGCGGGTGGTGGTTCATGGTGAGCAGGCAGAAGAGGTGGTCGTCGTACTCGGTGACCGTCTTCCCGGGCCAGTGCTTGTAGACGGCCCCGACCTCGAACTCCTCGTAGGTGCGTCCGAACTGCATGTCGCTCAGGGCCTTTCTAGTTGGCGGGGATGTCGAACTTGGTGGTGCGCTGCATGCCGGCCGCGCGCCCCTTGCCGGAGATGACCAGAGCCATCTTGCGGCTGGCCTCGTCGATCATCTCGTCGCCGAGCATCGCCGAGCCCTTCTTGCCGCCCGCCTCGGACGTGTAGTAGTCGTACGCGTCCAGGATCAGCTCGGCGTGGTCGTAGTCCTCCTGGGAGGGCGAGAAGATCTCGTTGGACGCCTCGACCTGGCCCGGGTGCAGCACCCACTTGCCGTCGAAGCCGAGCGCGGCGGCGCGCTGGGCGACCGCGCGGTAGCCGTCGATGTTGCGGATCTGGAGGTAGGGACCGTCGATCGCCTGGAGGTTGTTGGCGCGGGCGGCCATCAGGATCTTCATCAGGATGTAGTGGTACGCGTCGGCCGGGTAGCCGGGCGGCTGCTCGCCGACGACCAGGGACTTCATGTTGATGGAGGCCATGAAGTCGGCCGGGCCGAAGATGATCGTCTCCACGCGCGGCGACGCCTGGGCGATGGCGTTGACGTTGTTGAGGCCCTGCGCGTTCTCGATCTGCGCCTCGATGCCGATCTTGCCCAGCTCGAAGCCCATGGTCTTCTCGATCTGGGTGAGCAGCAGGTCGAGCGCGACGACCTGCTCGGCGGTCTGCACCTTCGGCAGCATGATGCAGTCGAGGTTCTGGCCGGCGCCCTCGACGACGGTGACGACGTCGCGGTAGGTCCACTCGGTGGTCCAGTCGTTGACGCGCACGACCCGCGTCTTGCCCGTCCAGTCACCCTCGTTCAGGAACTTCACGATGGTGTGCCGGGCCTCCGGCTTGGCGAGCGGCGCGCAGGCGTCCTCCAGGTCCAGGAAGACCTGGTCGGCCGGCAGGCCCTGGGCCTTCTCCAGGAAGCGCGGGTTCGAACCGGGCACGGCCAGGCAGGAACGGCGCGGGCGGAGACGGTTGACCGGGTGCACAGGCGTGCTCATGCGTGGACCTCCAGGGGGTCGAGCTTGTTCGCTTGACGGATCTCGTCGACGATACGGCCGATGATCTCCGTGATTCCGAAGTCCTTCGGAGTGAAGACGGCGGCCACACCCGCCGCCTTCAGTTCGGTGGCGTCGGCATTCGGGATGATGCCACCCACGATCACCGGGATGTCGGCCGCGCCCGCCTCACGCAGCCGCTTCAGCACGTCCGGCACCAGCTCGGCGTGCGAGCCGGACAGGATCGACAGACCGACGCAGTGCACGTCCTCCGCGAGGGCGGCGGAGACGATCTGCTCGGGGGTCAGCCGGATGCCCTGGTAGACCACCTCGAACCCGGCGTCGCGGGCCCGTACGGCGATCTGCTCGGCGCCGTTGGAGTGGCCGTCCAGGCCGGGCTTGCCGACGAGCAGCCGCAGCCGCCCCGCACCCAGCTCCTCCGCCGTGCGGGCCACCTTCTCGCGTACCAGCGCGAGAGGGGTGCCCGCCTCGGCGGTGACCGCCACCGGGGCGCTGCTGACGCCCGTCGGCGCACGGAACTCGCCGAAGACGTCACGCAGCGCCCAGGCCCACTCGCCGGTGGTGACGCCCGCACGCGCACACTCGACGGTGGCCGCCATCAGGTTCTCGGTGCCCGCCGCGGCCTTCTTCAGCGCCGCGAGGGCTTCCGCGGCGCGGGACTCCTCACGGCCGGCGCGCCACTCGTGCAGCTTGGCGACGACGCGTGCCTCGTTCGCCGGGTCGACCGTCATGATCGCCGTGTCGAGGTCCGCGGTGAGCGGGTTCTCCTCGGTCGTCTCGTAGATGTTGACGCCGACGATCTTCTCGTCGCCGGCCTCGATCCGCGCGCGCCGCTCGGCGTGCGAGGAGACCAGCTGCGACTTGAGGTAGCCCGACTCGACGGCCGCCATCGCGCCGCCCATCTCCTGGATCCGGTCGATCTCCGCCAGGCACTCCTCGACGAGGGCGTCGACCTTGGCCTCGATCACGTGCGAACCGGCGAAGATGTCCTCGTACTCCAGCAGGTCCGACTCGTGCGCCAGCACCTGCTGGATGCGCAGTGACCACTGCTGGTCCCAGGGGCGGGGCAGACCCAGCGCCTCGTTCCAGGCGGGCAGCTGCACGGCACGCGCGCGGGCGTCCTTGGAGAGCGTGACGGCCAGCATCTCCAGCACGATGCGCTGGACGTTGTTCTCCGGCTGCGCCTCGGTCAGACCGAGCGAGTTGACCTGGACGCCGTAGCGGAAACGGCGCTGCTTCTCGTTCTCGATGCCGTAGCGCTCACGCGTGACCTTGTCCCAGATGCGGCCGAAGGCGCGCATCTTGCACATCTCCTCGATGAAGCGGACGCCCGCGTTCACGAAGAACGAGATCCTGGCGACCACGTCGCCGAACTTCTCGGCCGGCACCTGGCCCGAGTCCCGCACGGCGTCCAGCACGGCGATCGCGGTGGACATCGCGTACGCGATCTCCTGCACCGGCGTGGCCCCGGCCTCCTGCAGGTGGTAGCTGCAGATGTTGATCGGGTTCCACTTGGGGATGTGGGCCACCGTGTACGTGATCATGTCGGTGGTCAGGCGCAGCGAAGGACCGGGCGGGAAGACGTGCGTCCCGCGCGACAGGTACTCCTTGACGATGTCGTTCTGGGTCGTGCCCTGAAGCCTGGTGATGTCCGCACCCTGCTCCTCAGCGACCACCTGGTACAGCGCCAGCAGCCACATGGCCGTGGCGTTGATGGTCATCGAGGTGTTCATCTGCTCCAGGGGGATGTCCTGGAACAGCCGGCGCATGTCGCCCAGATGGGAGACCGGCACACCGACCCGGCCGACCTCGCCGCGGGCGAGGATGTGGTCGGGGTCGTAACCGGTCTGTGTCGGCAGGTCGAAGGCGACCGACAGTCCCGTCTGGCCCTTGGCGAGGTTGCGCCGGTACAGCTCGTTGGACGCCTCGGCGGTCGAGTGACCGGCGTACGTCCGCATGAGCCAGGGCCGGTCCTTCTTGCGCTCTGTCATCTGGGAACCCCGGCCCCTCAGACGTTCCGGAAGCGGTTGATGGCGTCGATGTGCTTCTCGCGCATCTCCGGGTCCTTGACGCCCAGACCCTCCTGCGGGGCGAGCGCGAGGACGCCGACCTTGCCCTGGTGGAGGTTGCGGTGCACGTCGTACGCGGCCTGGCCGGTGTCCTCGAGGGAGTAGACCTTCGAGAGCGTCGGGTGGATCTTGCCCTTGGCGATCAGGCGGTTGGCCTCCCACGCCTCGCGGTAGTTGGCGAAGTGCGAGCCGATGATCCGCTTCAGCGACATCCACAGGTAGCGGTTGTCGTATTCGTGCATGTAGCCCGAGGTCGAGGCGCAGGTGGTGATGGTGCCGCCCTTGCGGGTGACGTAGACGCTCGCGCCGAACGTCTCGCGGCCGGGGTGCTCGAAGACGATGTCGATGTCCTCGCCCCCGGTGAGCTCGCGGATGCGCTTGCCGAAGCGCTTCCACTCCTTCGGGTCCTGGGTCTGCTCGTCCTTCCAGAACTTGTAGCCCTCGGCGTTGCGGTCGATGATCGCCTCGGCGCCCATCGACCGGCAGATGTCCGCCTTCTGATCGCTGGAGACGACGCAGATCGGGTTGGCGCCGCCGGCGAGCGCGAACTGCGTGGCGTACGAGCCGAGTCCGCCGCTCGCGCCCCAGATCAGGACGTTGTCGCCCTGCTTCATTCCGGCGCCGTTGCGGGAGACGAGCTGGCGGTACGCGGTGGAGTTCACGAGTCCGGGCGCTGCTGCCTCCTCCCAGCTGAGGTGCTTGGGCTTGGGCATCAGCTGGTTGGACTTGACGAGCGCGATCTCCGCGAGGCCGCCGAAGTTGGTCTCGAAGCCCCAGATGCGCTGCTCGGGGTCGAGCATCGTGTCGTTGTGGCCGTCGGAGGACTCCAGTTCGACCGAGAGGCAGTGCGCGACGACCTCGTCACCCGGGTTCCACGCGTTCACGCCCGGACCGGTGCGCAGGACGACGCCCGCGAGGTCGGAGCCGATGACGTGGTAGGGGAGGTCGTGGCGCTTGGTGAGCTCCGACAGCCGTCCGTAGCGCTCCAGGAAGCCGAAGGTGGACAGCGGCTCGAAGATCGAGGTCCACACGGAGTTGTAGTTGACCGAGGAGGCCATCACGGCCACCAGTGCCTCGCCCGGGCCGAGCTCCGGCACGGGCACGTCGTCGAGGTGGATCGACTTGCGCGGGTCCTTCTCCCGGGTCTCGAGACCGGCGAACATCTCCGTCTCGTCCTTGTGGACGGTGATCGCGCGGTACGACTCGGGGAGCTTCAGTGCGGCGAAGTCGGCGGACGTGGTGTCCGGCGACTGGATCGCGTCCAGGATTTCCTTCACGGTGTTGCCTCCGGCGAGAAGCGTCCATGGGCGGACGCTGAGGGGTACGTCGGGTGGTGCTGCTGTGGAGGTGTGCCGTCGGTTCGGCGGATGATGCTGCTGGCAGCGCTGGTGGGCGCGAAAGGTGCCTGTGACGCAGGCGTCCGGGCGGGGCAGCCGCGAGGGTTGCTGGGACAGCCGGCGTACGAGTGTGCTCTGCACGCCGGCCGCCCGGACAACATCAACGTATGGCACGCCGTGCCAGGTGGCAAGACACTCCGTGCCAAGAATTTCTCTCAGATGCAATCCGCTGGACACATATGAGCGATGATCGATCGAATGAGGGAGCAAAAATGGCGAAGACCGCCCGAATCGGGCGGTCTTCGCCTGGGTGAGCCGGGAGGCTCAGCCCTCCTTCAGCGCCTGTTCGATCGTGCGCATGACCTCGCTGAGCGGTGCGTCGGTGCGGGCCACGGCCACCAGGACCTCACCCTCGGTGCGCACGTCCGCCGACGGCGGCTCGGCGGCCGGGGAGGTGTGCGCCGCCTTGCGGCCGGCTCCTATGCCGGTGCCGAACGTGTCGCGGACGATGGCGAACGCGTGGTCCAGCTGGGCCTCGACGTCGCCCTGCCCGCCCGCCCGCAGCCAGCGGCGCAGCACGTGGTTGTGCGCCGTCACCACCGCGGATGCGGCCACCTCCGCCAGCAGCGGGTCGTCGTTGCCGTCGTGGTGGTCCCGCTCGTCGAAGTGGGCCAGCAGATAGCGCGTGAACAGCCGCTCGTAGCGGGCCACCGAGGCGATCTCACGCTCCCGCAGCGTCGGCACCTCACGGGTCAGGCGGTAACGCTCGACGGACACGGCCGGGGAGGCCGCGTACATCCGCATGACCTCCTTGATGCCCTGGCACACCGTGTCGAGCGGGTGCTCGTGGGGCGGAGCCGCGTTCAGGACCGCCTCGGCCCGCACCAGGGTGTCGTCGTGGTCGGGGAAGATGGCCTCTTCCTTGGAGCGGAAGTGGCGGAAGAAGGTCCGGCGCGCCACTCCGGCCGCCGCGGCGATCTCGTCGACCGTCGTCGCCTCGTACCCCTTGGTCGCGAACAACTCCATGGCCGCCGCCGCGAGTTCGCGGCGCATCTTCAGGCGTTGCGCGGCGGCGCGGGAGCCTGCGGCACTTTCCGGAGCGTCGGACGCGGCGCCGGCGCGGCCGGGCCGGCGGGCGGGATCAGCGGGCTGGGGCATGACCTGAACGTACTGCATTCGCACAGCCGGGCGCGCCCGCGGGTCGGGCCCGGCCCGTTCGGACGCGGCGGGCGGACTGCCCGGACCGAGCAGCCCGCCCCACGCGCCGTCGGGATCAGCGCCGGGCATGTTCGCGGAAACCGCGACCCGTCTTGCGCCCCAGGCACCCCGCGGCCACCAGGTGCTCCAGCAGCGGCGCGGGCGCGAGGCCCGGGTCGCGGAACTCCTGGTGCAGCACCTTCTCGATGGCCAGCGAGACATCGAGGCCGACGACGTCGAGCAGCTCGAACGGGCCCATCGGGTAGCCGCCGCCCAGCTTCATCGCGGCGTCGATGTCGTCGAGGGTGGCGTAGTGCTCCTCGACCATCTTGATCGCGTTGTTCAGGTACGGGAAGAGCAACGCGTTCACGATGAATCCGGCGCGGTCGCCGCAGTCCACCGGGTGCTTCCTGATCCTCGTCGTGACCTCGCGGACCGTCGCGTGGACGTCGTCGGCGGTCAGGACCGTCCGCACGATCTCGACCAGCTTCATCGCCGGCGCAGGGTTGAAGAAATGCATCCCGATCACGTCCTGCGGCCGGGAGGTGGCGCGTGCGCAGGCCACCACGGGCAGCGAGGAGGTCGTGGTGGCCAGCACCGCGCCCTGCTTGCACACCTTGTCGAGCGTGGCGAACAGCTGCTGCTTGATCTCCAGGTCCTCGGCGACGGCCTCGACGGCCAGATCGACGTCGGAGAAGGCGTCCAGCGAGCCGGCGGGCGTGATGCGCGCGAGCGTGGCGTCGCACGCCTCCTGGGTCATCCGGCCCTTGCTCACCGAGCGGTTCAGCGACTTGGTGATCAGGCCCTTGGCGTTCTCGGCCTTCTCCAGGCTGCGGGCCGCGAGGACGACGTCGTAGCCGGCCTTGGCGAAGACCTCCGCGATTCCGCTCGCCATGGTGCCCGAGCCGGCCACGCCGACCGAGCGGACCTCACGGCCCGCGGCGGCCGCGGCCGCACCGAGCGGCGTGAGCGCGTCCGTGACGACCTCGGCCGAGCCGGGGGCGGCGTACGTGTAGAAGCCGCGGCCCGCCTTGCGGCCGGTCAGGCCCGCCTCGCTGAGCTGCCCCAGGATCGGCGCGGGGGCGTGCAGCCGGTCGTGCGAGGCGGCGTACATCGCGTCCAGCACGGTGCGCGCGGTGTCGATGCCGATCAGGTCGAGCAGGGCGAGCGGGCCCATCGGCAGTCCGCAGCCCAGCTTCATGGCGGCGTCGATGTCCTCGCGGGAGGCGTACCGGGCCTCGTACATGGCGGCGGCCTGGTTGAGGTAGCCGAACAGCAGGCCGTCCGCGATGAAGCCGGGCCGGTCGCCGACCGCGACCGGCTCCTTGCCGAGGTCGCGGGCGAGGGCGGTGACGGCCTCGACGGCCTGCGGCGATGTCAGCACCGAGGAGACGACCTCGACCAGCTTCATCGCCGGAGCGGGGTTGAAGAAGTGCAGACCGAGCACGCGCTCCGGGCGCTGGGACTCGGCGGCGAGCCGGGTCACCGACAGGGCGTTCGTGCCGGTGGCGAGGATGGCGTCCGGGCGGACCACGGCGTCCAGCTCGCGGAAGACCTGCTGCTTGGCCTCGTACGACTCCGGCACGACCTCGATCACGAGGTCGGCGTCCGCCGCGGCCTGCAGGTCGGAGAAGGTGCGGAAGCGTGCGAGGGTGTTGCGGCGCTCCTCTTCGGTGATCCGCTCGCGCTCCACGGCGCGGGCGGTGGAGGCCTCGAGGGCGGCGACCGCCTGGCGGGCGGCGGCTTCGCTGACGTCGATGCCGATGACCTCACGGCCGGCGCGGGCGAGGACCTCGGCGATGCCGGTGCCCATGGTGCCGAGACCGACCACGGCGATGGTGTGCAGAGGGCTGTCCATCGGGGGACTCCAGGGATGAGTGACGACTGATGAGGAGCGCGCGCGGAGGAAGCCGTACAGGCGTGGGAACGCCAACGGGCGCATGGCGCACGGGTATTCGCGTGGGCCGACGGACTCTGTCCCGTGTCACGTCGTACTGATGGCAGAACTGCCGAACCGACTTCCCCCATAGCCTTCGGCATGGGGGTGCCACCAGCCGCGGCTGCGTCACCAGGCCGCGGCGGGTGCGGGGGTTACCCGCTCACATGAGATTAACTTGCGGGTAACGAGCGCGCCACCCCTCGGGGGGTGTGATCTGGATCGCCGTGCCGGCCCGCCGATACCCTGACCGCCATGGACGAGGAGTTGCGGTCGCTCGCGACACGGCTGCGCGACGAGGCGGGCGGCGGTCCGGCGTACGAACGGCTGCTGGCCACCTCGGACCGGGAGGAGCTCGCTGCGGTCCTCACCGAGCACGAACGCCCCCTGTGGGCGCGCGAGATGGCCGCCTTCCGCCTCGGCTGCGCCGGTGACCGGCGGGCCTTCGAGTCCCTGGTCCTCCTGCTCAACCACCGCGACCCCGAGCGGTGCGTCTCCGCCGCCCACGCGCTCGGCCGGCTCGCCGACCCCCGCACGCCGCGCGCGGCGGCCGCACTCGCCACCAACGAGCTGCGGGTCGCGTACGCGCTGGTGCCGGTGCGGCTGCTGACCCGGCTGCGGGCGCCCGAATCGGTACCGGCGCTGATCACGGTCCTCGGACGGCGGCTCGCCCCCGGCGATCCGCACTGGCGGGTCGCCCTCGCCTGTGTGGAGGGCCTCGGCGCCCTCGGCGACCCGCGCGCCGGCGAAGTGCTGCGCGGGGCCCTTTCCCATCCGCGCCTGACGGCGGCGGCCTCGGCGGCCCTGGCCCGGCTGGAGTGACGCCCGGGGTGCGGTGGGCGCCGGGGGCGCCGTCCGGCGAGGGCGCGGCGGCGCCGTGCGTCGGCGCGGACGCCGGGTCATGGGCTCATCCTCGCCCGTGATTCACAACAGGGTCAGCTGGGTGGGCTCCGGGACCGACGGCTCCGGGCGCACCGGCAGGCGGCGGTGGCCGCCGGGCCGGGCCGAAGGGCCGATCCCGAACTCGGCCGCCAGTTCGTGCACATGGCGGGTGATACGGCGCTGGTACCACTTCGGGGCGTACGCGCCCTCCGCGTACAGCCGCTCGTAGCGGGCGATCAGGTGCGGATGGTGTTCGCGCAGCCAGGCCATGTACCACTCGCGGGCGCCCGGCCGCAGATGCAGTACGAGCGGGGTCACCGAGGTGGCGCCGGACGCGGCGATCGCGCGGACGGTCGCCCGCAGCTGGTCCGGGTGGTCGCCGAGGAACGGAACGACCGGCGCCATCAGCACGCCGCAGCCGATCCCGGCGTCGGTCAGAGCGCGTACGACGTCGAGCCGGCGCTCGGGCGAGGGCGTGCCCGGCTCGACGGTGCGCCACAGCTCGCGGTCGGTGAAGCCGACCGAGACGGAGATGCCGACCTCGGTGACCTCGGCGGCCTGCCGCAGCAGGTCGAGATCGCGCAGGATCAGCGTGCCCTTGGTCAGGACGGAGAACGGGTTCGCGTGGTCGCGCAGCGCCGAGATGATGCCCGGCATCAGCCGGTAGCGGCCCTCGGCACGCTGGTAGCAGTCCACGTTCGTGCCCATGGCGACATGCGCGCCCTGCCACTGGCGGGAGGCGAGCTGACGGCGCAGCAGCTCGGGGGCGTTGACCTTCACGACGATCTGGGAGTCGAAGCCGAGTCCGGTGTCGAGGTCCAGGTAACTGTGGGTCTTGCGGGCGAAGCAGTACACGCAGGCGTGCGTGCAGCCCCGGTAGGGGTTCACCGTCCATTCGAACGGCATCCGGGAGGCTCCGGGCACCCGGTTGAGGATCGAACGCGCGCGGATCTCGTGGAAGGTGATGCCCCGGAACTCCGGGGTGTCGAAGGTCCGGGTGGTCACCGCCGATGCCCCGAACAGGGCGGCTTCCCCGCTGGTGGCGGGTCTGTCGGCCAGATTGTCCCAGCGCATGGGGGTGCCTCCTCGCTCGCTCCGGGCTCCAGAATAGAACACCTGTTCCCATGATCGCCGCAACCGTGATTTGGGAGGGCGCGCGGGAGGTGATTGGCTAGCGGAGCATCCCGATGGAGCGACTGCTGGAGGAACAGGACATGGCGCAGGTCGAGGCCACCACGGAACGGATCATCTCGGCGGACGCGGAGACGGTGTTCGACGCGCTGGCCGACTACGAGGGCACCCGCGCGAAGCTCCTGCCCGAGCACTTCAGTGAGTACGAGGTGCGCGAGGGCGGCGACGGCGAGGGGACCCTCGTCCACTGGAGGCTCCAGGCCACCAGCAAGCGCGTCCGCGACTGCCTGCTGGAGGTCACCGAGCCCACCGACGGCGAGCTCGTGGAGAAGGACCGCAACTCCTCCATGGTCACCACCTGGCGGGTCACCCCTGCCGGTGAGGGCAAGTCCAAGGCCGTCGTCACCACCGTCTGGACCGGCGCCGGCGGCATCGGCGGCTTCTTCGAGAGGACCTTCGCGCCCAAGGGACTCGGCCGGATCTACGACAGCGTGCTGGACAGGCTCGCAGCCCACGTCGAGAAGTAGCCTCACCGGATCGGGTGGTTTTCCCCGCGGTCCGCACATGCGTCCCCGGCGCACCGGGTCGCGGGAAAGCCCCTGATGAGCGCCCCAAGTGCGCCTCGTGCACGCCCTGTTGGGGAGATCTCGAACGCCCTGCCGGGAGTGCGCCCGACTTGCTCCCCCTTCATGCGCAATGCGAAGAATGACGCCGCGCAGCGTGACGAGGGGAGCAGGACGTGAGCGGCAGCACTCTGGTGAAGGACGAGCAGCCCGCCGCCGGTCCGGCGGACCCGCCGCCTCCCGTACCCGCCGCGCCGGAGCCGCTGAGCCCCCGCCGCGTACGGCTCGTCTTCATGAGCCTCATGCTCGCGCTGCTCCTGGCCGCGCTCGAGCAGATGATCGTCGCCACAGCGCTGCCGAAGATCGTGGGGGAGCTCCAGGGCCTGGACCGGATGCCCTGGGCGATCACCGCGTATCTGCTCACGGCCACGATCGGCCTGCCGGTCTACGGAAAGCTCGGCGATCTCTTCGGCCGCAAGGGCGTGTTCCAGTTCGCCATCGTCGTCTTCGTGATCGGGTCGGCACTGGCCGGCTGGTCGCGCAGCATGAACGAGCTCATCGTCTTCCGCGCCGTCCAGGGCGTCGGCGCCGGCGGCCTCATGATCGGTGTGCAGGCGATCATCGCCGACATCGTCCCGGCACGCGAACGCGGCCGGTTCATGGGACTCATCGGCGCCGCCTTCGGACTCGCCTCCGTCGCGGGGCCTCTGCTCGGCGGCTTCTTCACCGACCATGCGTCCTGGCGCTGGTGCTTCTACTTCAACGTCCCCTTCGGGCTGATCACGCTGGCCGTGGTCTCCCTCGTGCTCAAGCTGCCGAAGCCCGCCGCCCGGGCCCGGCTCGACGTCCTCGGCACCCTGTTCCTCGCCGCCGCCTCCACCTGCCTCGTCCTGCTGACCAGTTGGGGCGGCACCGAATACGCCTGGGACTCGCGCGTCGTCCTCGCCCTGGCCGCGGGCGCCGCCGCGAGCACCGTCCTCTTCCTCGTCGTCGAGCGCTTCGCGCCCGAACCGCTCATCCCGCTGCGGCTGTTCCGCGACTCCGTCTTCACGCTCACGTCCCTCGTGGGAGCGGTCGTGGGCATCGCGCTCTTCGGGGCGGCGAGCTACCTGCCCACCTTCCTGCAGATGGTCGACGGCGCCAGTGCCACCGAGTCCGGCCTGCTCATGCTGCCGATGATGGGTGGCATCGTCGTCGCCTCCATCGTCTCCGGCCAGCTCATCAGCCGTACGGGCCGCTACCGGGTCTACCCCGTCGCCGGCAGTGCCCTCTCGGCCGCGGGCATGTGGCTGCTCTCCCGGCTGGAGGCGGACACGCCGCGCCTCGAGTACAGCCTCTGGCAGGCGGTCCTCGGCATCGGCATCGGACTCGTCATGCCGGTGCTGATCCTCGCCGTCCAGAACGCCGTGCCGCCCGCCGACCTCGGCACCGCCACCAGCGCCCACAACTACTTCCGGCAGATCGGCGGCAGCGTCGGCGCCGCCGTCTTCGGCACCCTGTTCGCCGACCGGCTCACCGACGCGCTCGCCGGCCGTGTCCCGGCCGGCGTCGGCCTGCCCGACCCGGAATCGATCACCCCGCAGCTGGTCCACGCCATGCCGCCCGCGCTGCGCGAGGGCTACATCCAGGCGTACGCGGACGCGATGCCGCGGATCTTCCTGTACCTCGTGCCGGTGCTCGTCCTCGGCCTCTTCCTCGCCTTCTTCCTCAAGGAGAAACCGCTGGTGTCCCACAACGCCTCCACCGCCGAGCCCGCCGCCGTCCCGCACGCCCGCACCGCCGTGCGGGCCGCCCCCGGACCGGCCGCCGCCCCCGTCGCGGGCGTCCCCGTCTGCGGCACCGTGCAGCACCACGACGGGAGCACCGTCCCGCGCGCCGCGCTCACCCTCATCGACGTCCAGGGGCAGCAGATCGGCCGCGGCGCGAGCGGCGAGGACGGCCGGTACGCGCTGAGCGTGCCGGGCTCCGGCTCGTACGTGATGATCGCCGCCGCGGGCGGCCACCAGCCCCAGGCCGTGACGGTCACCGTCGGCGAACGGCCCGTCGAGCTCGACGTCGTGCTCGGCGGAGCGGGCCGGCTCGCGGGCGTCGTCGTCACCGCCGACGGCTCCCCGGTCCGCGACGCGGCCGTCACGCTCACCGACGTGCGAGGCGAGGTCGTGGCCTCCACCCGCAGCGGCCGGGAGGGCGGCTACGTGATCAGCGAACTGGTCGCGGGGGAGTACACCCTCGCCGCCAGCGCCCCCGCCTTCCGGCCGGCCGCGCACCCCGTGAGCGTGCAGCCGTCCCGCGAGACCCGCCAGGACATCGAACTGGCCGGCGGGGCGGTGCTGCGCGGCACCGTGCGCGCCGGGGACGGCCGGCCGGTCGACGACGCCCGGGTCACTCTCCTCGACGCGGCCGGCAACGTGGTCGACACGCTCACCACCGGACCGGACGGAATGTTCCGCTTCGTGGACCTGTCGTCCGGCGAGTACACGGTCATCGCGGCCGGTTACCCGCCGGTCGCCACCGTGCTCCAGGTCGCGGGCGGCGGACGCACGGAACGCGACCTCCAGCTCGGGCACGCCGACTGAACCGGTCCCGGCCCGCGGCAGGGGGCGGCGCACTCGGCCCGCCCGCGCCGCGGCCGGACCGGTGGAGAGCTTGACCGACGTCAATTGTGCGCGGGCGCACCACCTGTTGGGCCGTTGCCCGGCGCATGCACCACACAGCGCCGTACCGTGGTGACAAGGTCCCGGATCCGGGAAGGAGCGCTCCGCCCATGGACAGTGGTGTTCCGTCGGCCCCGCCGCAGGAGTACGCGGCCGCGGGGCGGATTCCGCTTGCGGTGGTCGTCGTGGACGGCGACGGCCTGGTGTCGCACTGGTCCAGCGGCGCCCGGCGTCTCTTCGGCCCGGCGCGCGAGGCCGCGATCGGCCGTCCCGCCGTCGAACTGCTGCCCGTCTTCGGAGCGTTGGCGGCCGACGCCGCCGACGACTTCGTCGACGGCTACGGCGGACAGGCCCTGCACGGTGCCCTCGGCGGCCTCACCGACTACCCGGCGGCGGGCCGCGCCCGGCTGTCCGATCCCGGCCAGGACCGTATCGACGTGCTGTGGTGGGCCTACCCCATGGTCGGGCCCGGCAGGGAACGGCTGGTCGTCCTCGCGGCGGACGCCGGCCAGTTCGCCGGAGCGGACGAGAGCGTCGAGCGCATCGCACCCGGCTTCGCCCTGCACACCGACTTCCCCGGCTTCGGCGAACTGGCGCGCGGGCTCCCCGAGATCATGCCCAGCATGAGCGTGCGCGAGTCGAACCGGATCGTCTCCCAGATCCTCGACCTTGGCTATCCCGTACTGGAGTTCAGCCACCACGACCGGGTGCCCGTCACCCCTGACTGGGGAGTGCCGCGCAGGGCCGAGCGCCTCGCGCGCCGCCGTGCCGCCGAGGAGGCCGTCGCGGCCGGGCATCCCGTGGACGCCGCGGATCTGGAGCAGGACCTCGAGTACGCGGCGGTGCGCGAGCGCCTGGAGTTCCTGAACGAGGTCAGCGGACGCATCGGCTCCTCCCTCGACCTCGCCCGCACGATCCACGAGGTCAGCGCCGCGGTCGTGCCCCGGTTCAGCGACGTGGCCTGCACCTACCTGCGGGAGGAGGTCGTCGCCGGCGAGGGCTTCTCGGAAGGGGAGCCCGACGCGACGACCATGTGGCACCGTGTCGCCTTCGAGCACGTCGACGAGCCGGGGCGCTGGGACGACGTCGTGCCGGTCGGCGAATCCATGCCGTTCCCCGCGCACACGCCCTTCTTCCAGTGCATGATCACCGGCGAGCCGGTCCTGGTGCCCCGCATCACCGAGGAGATGGGCACCGCGATCGCCGAGCAGTTCGACAAGCGCGACATGCGTCCGCTCATCAACGGCCGTTCGATGCTCATCGCACCGCTCAAGGCGCGCAACGTCGTCCTCGGGTGCATGATCCTGCTGCGCCACCCCGAGCGGCCCGAGTTCAACGACATGGACCGCGTCACCGGCGCCGAGCTGGCCGCCCGCGCCGGACTCGTGATCGACAACGCGCGCATGTACACCTACCAGGAGAACGTCGCCGAGACCCTCCAGGACTCGATGCTCCCTCAGGTCACCCCGCGCATGGCCGGCTGTGACACGGCCACCCGCTATCTGCCGGGCACGCTGCTGGGCCGGGTCGGCGGCGACTGGTTCGACTCCGTCAAGCTGCCCGGTTCGCGTACCGCGCTCGTCGTCGGCGACGTCATGGGCCACGGCCTCAACTCGGCCGCGATGATGGGCCAGCTGCGCACCGCCGTGCAGACCATGGCCGCCCTCGACCTGCCGCCGGAGCAGCTGCTGCGGGGCCTCGACGACCTGGCCCAGCGCATGGGCGAGCACTACCTCGCCACCTGCCTCTACGCCGTGTACGACCCCATCCGCGGCGAACTGCACCTGGCGAACGCGGGCCACATCCCGCCCGTGATCGTCCGCGCCGAGGACGGCCGCAGCGAACTTCTCGACCTGCCCACCGGAGCTCCGATCGGCGTCGGCGGCGTGCCGTTCGAGAGCGTCCGCGTGCCCGTCTCGCCCGGCGACCGGCTGGTGATGTGCACGGACGGCCTGGTGGAGGTGCGCGGCGAGGACATCGGCGTGGGCCTCGCGACGCTCTGCGAGTCGGCCGCACACCCGGCCGCGTCCATGGACGACGCCTGCGACACCATCATCCGTGCCCTCAACACCCGCGGCGGCCGCAAGGACGACGTCGCGCTGCTGATGGCCCGCCTGAACGGCATCGAGCCCGATTCGGTCGCCACCTGGGAGCTGTCGCTCGAGCCGCGCGAGGCTGCCCGTGCCCGCCGGCTCGTCCGCGGACAGCTCGCCGACTGGGGGCTCGACGCGCTCACCGAGACCGCGGAACAGCTCGTCGGCGAACTCGTGGCCAACGCTGTGCGCCACACCGACGGTCGGCGCGCCGAGCTGCGTCTCGTACGGGCCGGGACGCTGCTGTGCGAGGTCGCCGACGAGGACCACACCCTGCCGACGCTGCGCGGCGCACGGCCGGAGGAGGAGGCGGGGAGGGGCCTGCGCGTGGTCAGCGCCCTCGCGCGGGAGTGGGGCACGAGCCGTACGGCGCGGGGCAAGACGGTCTGGTGCGAACTGTCCCTGCCGTGACGGCCCGGCGGGCGGGTGCCCGGGGCGGATGGGCCGATCCGTCCGAAGCCGTCGTCCGTCCAACAGGCTTTTCGACAGGGGGAGTCGAACCGTTCACCTGACGGTGGCAGTGAGGTCTCCGGGGAGTCATCCGGAGGCGAAAGGATGTTTCTTGAGGTGACGCCGGGGACGAGGGGGAGGCGCCGGTGGAGGTCGGGGAGAGACGGACAGCCGAGGAACCGCGGCTGGGCATCAGACGGGAGTCACGCTCGTCCTGGTCGCGGCGCAGCTTCCTGCTGACGGTCCTCCCGCTGCTGGCCGCCGTGCTGACGGGCACGACGGTGCTGGCCGTGTCGGGGAACATCCTGCTGCCCCTCGAACGGGTCGTCACGCTCGAGGGGAAGATGGCCTCCAAGCGTGACTTCTTCGAGGACGAAGAGGTGCAGCGCATCCTGATGAAGCATCACATACGGGTGCACATCACCAGCTCGGGCTCGCGCGAGGTCGCCGTCCACGACATCTCCTCGTACGACTTCGTCTTCCCCTCCGGGCAGCCCGCCGGCGACCTGATCACCGGCGAGCGCGCGGCGGCGAACCGGTACGCCAAGGTCCACCGTCCGTTCGTCAGCCCCATCGCACTCGCCACCTACCGCGAGTACGCCGAGACGCTCGCCGACGCGGGCATCGCGACCGCGCAGCGGGGGCCCGGCTCCGACCAGCCGTTCTACTACGTGCTGGACATGCAGAAGTTCCTCCAGCACATCCACGACAAGCGCCGCTGGAACGACATCGGGGTCCGGCGGCACGGCATCACCAACGCCAACCGGATCGTCGCCCAGACCCCCGACGTCTGCGGCTCCAACTCCGCGGGAACCTACCTCGCGCTGGTCGCCTTCACCTGGAACGGCGGCGGCGACGAGGTGCCGGACACGGACCGGGAGGCCGACGAACGCGGCCGGGACATCCGGCACCTCATGGAGCAGGGCCTCCCCGCCGCCGACGTCTTCCGCACCTACATCTCGCCCGAGGGCAAGAACATCGCCCCGGTGGTGGTGGCCTACGAGCACCAGTACCTCGCCTACCAGGTGCAGTACCGCAACCGGTACGACAAGCCGGACGCACAGCGCGTGCTGCTCTACCCGTCCGGACAGTTCGTCACCCAGCCGCAGTTCATCGCCCTCAACAGGGACGGCGACCGGCTCGGCGAACTGATCACACGCGACCCGGAGCTGCGGCGCCGCGCCATGGAACTGGGCTTCCGCATCCTCGACCCCACCGGCCACGTCGCGGGCGACCAGCTCACCGGCTTCCTCCGGGAGCGCGAAGTCCCCGCGCCCGCCATCGACGGCGACGACACCAGGTCGGAGATGCCCCGGCTGCGCTTTCTGGAGCGCATGATCTCCGCCGTCGGGGACTGCCCCGCCGCCGACGTCGCATCCGGGCAGCCCTGATGGCGGCGCCCGGCCGCGCGACCAGGCTGGTCGCCCTGTGCCTGGCGGCCCTGTGGCTCGCCACGACCACCGCCTGCTCTCCGAACCGCCCCGACCCGGTCACCCTGAGCGTGCTGGCCAGCACGGAACTCGCCGACATGGCGCCCCTGCTGGACGACCTGCGCCGCGAGACCGGCATCAGGCTGCAGATGGACCACCGGGGGACGCTGGACGCCAGCAACGAGCTGGCCGGACCCGGGCCCCGTCGGCACGACCTGGCGTGGCTGTCGTCCGACCGGTACTACCTGCTGAGGGCCAAGGCGAACGGTGCGAGCGGCGAGAAGCCGCTGGCGACCAACACCATGCGGTCGCCCGTCGTCATCGGCATGAAGCGCGCCGTCGCCGACCGGCTGCGCCGGAACACCCCGGACGGCCAGATCTCCTGGTCCGACGCGGCCGACGCCGCCGCCGACGGCTCCCTGCGGTTCGGGATGGCCGACCCGCGCCGCAGCAACAGCGGCCTCGCCGCGCTCGTCGGCGTGGCGACCGCCGCGGCCGGCACCGGCACCGCCCTGCGCCCGGCGGACGTCTCCTGCGACCGGCTGCGCGGCTTCTTCACCGGACACGCGCTCACCAGCGACGCCTCGGGCTCGCTCGCCGACGGCTACGTGGCCCGCCAGGGCGAGCTGAACGCCCTGATCACCTACGAGTCCGAACTGCTCGTGCTCAACAGGAGCGGTCGGCTCCGCGAACCGCTGGAGATCGTCTATCCCAAGGACGGGATGGTCCTGTCCGACTACCCCCTGCTCCTCCTCGACCCGGCCAAGCGCGCCGCGTACGACCGGCTGGTGGAGTGGCTGCGCAGCGAACCCGTCCAGCAACGGATCATGGAACGCACCATGCGCCGCCCGATCGACCCGGCGGTGCCCCGCATCGCGCCGCTGCGCGAGGGCGTCGGCAACGCGCTCTACTTCCCCGACGACCAGAGAGTCGTCGACCGGCTCCTCGCCGACTACGGGGACCCGCACCGCGACCGCACCGCCCAGGTGATCTTCCTGCTCGACTTCTCCACGTCGATGCGCGGGAAACGCATCGAACGGCTGCGCGCCACCTTCGACGGACTCGCCGGCGCGGACGACTCGCCCTCGGGCAAGTTCGTGCGGTTCTACCGGGGCGAGACGCTGACCGTGATGCGCTTCGGCGAGCGCGTACTGGACGAGCGCAGCGTCACGTACGAGGGCCAGGACGACCTGGACCGCCTGCGCGGCTTCGTCGCGTCCGACGACTTCGACGACAGCACCGCCGTCTGGTCCTCCCTCGAGACCGCCTACCGCAGCGTGTCCACGGCCCTGCGGCAGCGGCCGGGGCGCAACGTCTCCATCGTTCTGATGACGGACGGCGAGAACAACACCGGCATAGGTCTCGACGCCTTCGTCCGCCGCCACGCGCGGCTGCCGGAGGAGACCCGCGCGGTGCGCACCTACACCGTCCGCTACGGCGAGGCGGACGACGAGGAACTGGACCGGGGGGCACGGGCGACGGGCGGCCGCATGGTCGACGCCACCGGCCGTTCCCTCCTCAGCGCATTCAAGGAGATCCGTGGGTGTGTTCACTGAGGCATGGTGGGGTGTGTGGTGGCCCTGGATGCTCCTGTGGCTGATGACGGCCGCGGGCGCCGCTGTGCTGCTCGTCCTGACCGTGAGGCGGCTGGTCCGGGGCGGACGCGGCGGCCGGGACCTGACGTACAGCATCTGCTTCTACCTGCACGACCGGTCCGTCATGGACCACTACCAGATGCGCGGCTACGCGGCGGCGCTGCGCAAGGAGGTCGAGCAGCGCACCAGTGACAGCAAGGACGGCAGCGTACGGGCGAAGGTCTTCGGGCTGAGCGCGGGCGGCGGGCGCAAGGACAACAGGGAGATCGTCAGCAAGTACATGGAGGTCGCCGAACCGATCTCCGTCATCGGCGTCATCATGGACGTCCTGGAGAAGAAGGACGTCATCGTCCATGTCGACCTCGTGGGGGAAACAGTACGGCGCAACGCCGCGCTCGCCCGCGCGCTGGCGAACGATCCCCGGTCCGGCGCCTCGCCGGCGCAGACCGTGCGGCTGCGCGACATCGAGGACTTCGTGCTCATCCGCGGCCGGTTCCGCAAGATCGGCGAATCGCCCGAGTCCACGGTGCTCCTCGCCCCCTACGGCGACACCGACGACCCGTCGTCCGGTCCGCGGGTCCGCGTCACCTGCGCGACCGAGGGGCTGCGCAACGAGGTCCCGCAGGGCACGTTCTCGGCGCGCTGTCTGGGCAAGGTGCAGGACTGGAACGCGGCCGACTCGGTGCTCGAAGTGCAGGCCATGGCCATCTTCCGATAGTGTCCGCGCGCAGCAGGGCCGTCCGGAGGAACACCGCCATGACCAACAGATCCGCGCCGTTCGACGAGCTGGACCGCAAGATCGTCGCCGCTCTCGTCGCGAACGCGCGGACGAGCTTCACCGAGATCGGCGCGGCGATCGGCCTCTCGGCGACCGCCGTCAAACGACGCGTCGACCGCATGCGCGAGGCCGACATCATCACCGGGTTCACCACGACGGTCCGCCCCTCCGCCCTCGGCTGGCGCACGGAGGCGTACGTCGAGGTGTACTGCGACAGCGCGGCGCCGCCGCGCCGTCTCGCGGAAGTCGTGCGCGACTACCCCGAGATCATGGCCGCGATGACCGTGACCGGCGGCGCCGACGCGCTGCTGCACGTGCGGGCCACCGACGTGGAGCACTTCGAGGAGGTGCTGGAGCGTATCCGGGCGGAGCCGTTCATCCGCAAGACGATCAGCTACATGGTGCTCTCCCACCTGCTCACCTCCAGTCCGGAGGCCGGTGCGGGAAGGGCCGCGACCATGGAGGAACCCCCTTCCGGCGAGGCGTGAAGCGAACCGCCGCCGGGACACCCGAAAACGCAGCATTCCTGCGCGTACACGCAGCTCTTGTTTCTTGTCGCCGCTCCGTCCCGATTCCTACCGTTGAGACGTCCACCGGACATCGAGACGAAGCGGGAGGAATCCCTCGGTGCCACAAAGACGTGTGCCCCGGCCCAGGCGTTACCTGGTCTGTGAACCCCGGTACTACGACGTGCAGTACGCCATCAATCCCTGGATGCGCGAGGGCGGCGAGGTCGACCACGACCTGGCCCGCGCCCAGTGGCAGACCCTCGTCAGCACCTACCGAGACCTCGGCCACACCGTCGAGCACGTCAGGCCGGAGCCCGGCCTCGTGGACATGGTGTTCGCCGCGAACTCGGCGCTCGTCCTCGGCGGACGGGTCTTCGGCTCCCGGTTCCACGCACCGCAGCGCAGGCCCGAGGAGGCCGCGTACGAGACCTGGTTCAAGGCCGCCGGATTCGAGGTCCACCGGCCCGAGTCGGTGTGCGAGGGCGAGGGCGATCTGGTGCCCGCGGGCGACTTCGTCCTCGCCGGCACCGGCTTTCGCACCACCCCGGCCGCGCACCGCGAGGTGCAGGAGTTCTTCGGCGTCCCGGTGATCGGCCTCCAGCTGGTCGACCCGTACTTCTACCACCTGGACACCGCTCTGTTCGTCCTCGACGACGGGGAGGCGGGCGGCCGTGCCCACATCGCCTACCACCCCGAGGCCTTCTCGCCCGGCAGCCGCGAGGTACTGGCGCGCCTGTTCCCCGACGCGGTGACCGCGACCCGCGAGGACGCGATGGCCTTCGGGCTCAACTCCGTCTCCGACGGCCGCCACGTCCTCGTCGCCCCTCAGGCCGAAGGGCTCATCGGCCGCCTCGAAGCCCACGGTTACGTCCCCGTCCCCGTCGACCTGTCGGAGTTCCACAAGGCCGGCGGCGGCATCAAGTGCTGCACCCAGGAGATCCGCGCATGACCCTCACGCCCGAACGCACCGAGCGCTCCTCCGCCGAGCTGATCCGCGCCGAGGAGGCCACCCTCGCGCACAACTACCACCCGCTGCCCGTCGTCGTCGCCCGGGCCGAGGGCGTCTGGGTGGAGGACGTCGAGGGCCGCCGCTACCTCGACATGCTCGCCGGCTACTCGGCACTGAACTTCGGCCACCGCCACCCGGATCTGATCGCCGCGGCCCACCGCCAGCTCGACGAGGTGACCCTCACCTCCCGCGCCTTCCACAACGACAGGCTCGCCGGTTTCGCGGAGGGCCTCGCCGCCCTCACCGGGCTCGACATGACCCTGCCGATGAACACCGGGGCCGAGGCCGTCGAAAGCGCCATCAAGGTCGCCCGCAAATGGGCGTACGAGGTCAAGGGCGTCGCACCCGACCGGGCCACGATCGTCGTCGCCGACGGCAACTTCCACGGCCGCACCACCACGATCGTCAGCTTCTCCACCGACGAGACCGCGCGCGGCGGCTTCGGTCCGTTCACGCCCGGCTTCCGCATCGTCCCCTACAACGACCTCGCGGCGCTCGAGGCGGCGATCGACGAGACCACCGCGGCCGTGCTGATCGAGCCCATCCAGGGCGAGGCGGGCGTCCTCATCCCCGACGACGGCTACCTGACCGGCGTGCGCGACCTGACGCGGCGCGCGAACTGCCTGTTCATCGCGGACGAGATCCAGTCCGGCCTCGGCCGCACCGGCACCACGCTCGCCGTCGACCACGAGTCCGTCGTGCCCGACATGCTGCTGCTCGGCAAGGCGCTCGGCGGCGGCATCGTCCCCGTCTCCGCGGTCGTCGCCCGGCGCGACGTGATGTCCGTGCTGCGCCCCGGCGAACACGGCTCCACGTTCGGCGGGAACCCGCTGTCGGCGGCCGTCGGTTCCGCGGTCGTCGACCTGCTGGCCACCGGCGAGTACCAGCGCAGGGCGGCGGACCTCGGCACCGTCCTGCGCGACGGCCTCGCCGCGCTGACCGGACGGGGTGTCGTCGGCTTCCGCGCCCGCGGCCTGTGGGCGGGCGTCGACGTGGACCCGGCGGTCGGCACGGGGCGCGAGATCAGCGAACGGCTGCTGGCCGAGGGCATCCTGGTCAAGGACACCCACGGCTCCACCATCCGGATCGCCCCGCCGCTCACCATCACCCGCGAGGAGCTCGAGGCCGCGCTGGCCTCCCTGGAAAAGGTGCTCGGCGGATAGCCGCAGGAACCCCCTGAACAGCCACTCCCCGGTTTACACTCGCGCCCCTGGGCACCGTGCACCCGTGGAACGGAGAGTGGCTGTGAAGATCCTGATCAGCGCCGACATGGAGGGTGCCACGGGGGTGACCTGGCCCGCCGACGTCCTGCCCGGCACCCCCCAGTGGGAACGCTGCCGTTCCCTGTTCACCTCCGACGTCAACGCCGCCGTCCTCGGCTTCTTCGACGGCGGCGCCGACGAGGTCCTCATCAACGAGGCGCACTGGTCCATGCGCAATCTGCTGCTCGAACAGCTCGACGAGCGCGCCCAGATGCTCACCGGACGCCACAAGTCGCTGTCCATGGTGGAGGGTGTCCAGCACGGCGACGTCGACGGCATCGCCTTCGTCGGCTACCACACCGGCGCCGGTTCCCAGGGCGTCCTCGCCCACACCTACCTCGCCAACTCCATCACCGGCGTATGGCTGAACGGAGTCCGCGCCGGCGAGGGACTGCTCAACGCCCATGTCGTCGCCGAGTACGGCGTCCCCGTCGTCCTCGTCACCGGCGACGACCTCACCTGCGAGGACGCGCTCGGCTACGCGCCCGGCGCCCTCAAGGTCGCCGTCAAGGACCACGTCTCGCGTTACGCGGCCGTGTGCCGCACCCCGGCCAGGACCGCGTCCGAGATCCGGGCCGCCGCCAAGGAGGCCGCCGCGCTCGCCGTGCGGCACGAACCGGTGCGCGGCGGACCCTTCACCGTGGAGCTGGAGTTCGACGCCGAGCACCTGGCCGCCGCCGCGACCGTCGTCCCCGGCGTCGCCCGGACCCACGGCGAGAGGCGCGTCGCGTACACCAGCGAGACGATGTACGAAGGCATTCGCACGTTCAAGGCGGTCACGACGATCGTCTCCGCCGCCGTGGAGGAGCAGTATGGCTGACGTGACGACGACGCCCATGGACGCCCAGGCCCTCGACGAAGTGGTGACGTTCACCTCCGAACTCATCCGCATCGACACCACCAACCGCGGCGCAGGCGACTGCCGCGAGCGGCCCGCCGCCGAATACGTCGCCGAGCGGCTCGCCGCCGCCGGACTCGAACCCGCCCTCCTGGAGCGGACACCGGGCCGGACCAACGTCGTGGCCCGCATCGAGGGCGACGATCCCTCCGCCGACGCACTCCTCGTCCACGGCCATCTCGACGTCGTTCCCGCCGAGCCCGCGGACTGGACCGTCCACCCCTTCTCCGGCGAGGTGCGCGACGGGGTGGTGTGGGGCCGCGGCGCGGTCGACATGAAGAACATGGACGCGATGGTCCTCGCCGTCGTACGGGCCTGGGCGCGGCACGGCATCCGGCCCCGGCGCGACATCGTGATCGCCTACACCGCCGACGAGGAGGCCAGCGCGATCGACGGCTCCGGCTATCTCGCCGACAGCCACCCCGGCCTCTTCGAGGGCTGTACGGAGGGGATCAGCGAGTCCGGAGCCTTCTCCTTCCCGGTCCCCGGCATGACGCTCTACCCCATCGCGGCCGGCGAACGCGGCACGGCCTGGCTGAAGCTCACCGCGCGCGGCACGGCGGGCCACGGCTCCAAGGTGAACCGGGCCAACGCGGTGACCAGGCTCGCCGCCGCCATCGCCCGGATCGGCGAGCACGAGTGGCCGGTGCGGCTCACCCCCACCGTACGGGCGGCCCTCGCGGAACTCGCCGTGCTGCACGGCATCGACACCGATGTGCACGCGCCGGACTTCGACGCCGACGCGCTGATCGCCAAGCTCGGTCCCGCCGCGGCCCTGGTCGAACCCACCGTGCGCAACAGCGCCAACCCGACGATGCTGGCAGCCGGATACAAGATCAATGTGATTCCCGGTCAGGCCACCGCGTACGTGGACGGCCGGATGCTGCCCGGTGCCGAGGACGAGTTCACGGCGACCATGGACCGGCTGACCGGACCGGACGTGGACTGGGAGTTCCACCACCGCGAGGTGCCGCTCCAGGCGCCCGTCGACTCCCCGACGTTCGCCGGACTGCGCGCCGCCGTCGAGCGGTTCGACCCGGACGGCCGCACCGTGCCGTACTGCATGCCGGGCGGCACCGACGCCAAGCAGTTCTCCCGGCTCGGCATCACCGGCTACGGCTTCTCCCCGCTGAAGCTGCCACCCGGCTTCGACTACGCGGCCATGTTCCACGGTGTCGACGAACGCGTTCCCGTGGAGGCCCTCCACTTCGGCGTCCACGTGCTCGATCACTACCTGCGAAGCGCCTAGGGAGAAACGGCACATGGTACCCACCGGGCGCTACGGAACCTGGCCCTCACCGATCGGCGCCGCCCTCGCCGCCTCGCACGACGGGCAGCCGGACCACCTCGGCATCGTCGGCGACGAGGTGTGGTGGACCGCGCCACGCCCGGCGGAGGGCGGCAGGCGCACGCTGATGCGCCGGCGCCCCGACGGCCGTGAGGATGCGGTGCTGCCCGCACCCTGGAACGTGCGCAGCCGGGTCATGGAGTACGGCGGCCTGCCCTGGGCCGGGACCGGGCGGGCCGACGGCGGTCCGCTGATCGTCTTCGTCCACTTCCCGGACCAGCGGTTGTACGCGTACGAGCCGGACCTGCCCGGCGCGCGGCCGCGTCCGCTCACCCCCACCGCGTCCGTCGGCGGTGGACTGCGGTGGGCCGAACCGCAGTTGCGGATCGAGCAGGGCGAGGTCTGGTGCGTCCTGGAGGAGTTCACCGGCGAGGCGCCCACCGACGTACGCCGCGTGATCGCCGCCGTGCCGCTCGACGGCTCGGCCGCCGACGACCGCGGCGCCGTCCGCGAACTCAGTGACGACCGGCACCGCTTCGTCACCGGCCCCAAGGTGTCGCCCGACGGCCGGCACGCCGCCTGGATCGCCTGGGACCATCCCCGGATGCCGTGGGACGCCACGGTCGTGATGCTCGGCGAGGTGACCGAGGGCGGACCGTTCACGGAGGTGCGCACGGTCGTCGGCGAGGCGGACGAGTCGGTCTGCCAGGTCGACTGGGCCCCGGACGGCTCCCTGCTGTTCGTCTCCGACCGTGCCGACTGGTGGGAGCTGCGCCGCATCCGTCCGGAGGGCGCCGCCTTCGGCCACGCCGCCGTCCTGTGCCCGGGCCGGGGGGAAGAGTTCGGCGGGCCGCTGTGGAAGATCGGCTCGCAGTGGTTCCATCCCCTCGACAACGGGCTGGTCGCCGTCGTCCACGGCAGGGGCACCACCGCGCTCGGGATACTGGATCCGGAGACCGGTGAGCTCGTCGACGCCGCTGGCCCGTGGAGCGAATGGGCCGCCACGCTCGCCGTCTGCGGCGACCGGGTGATCGGCGTCGCCGCCAGTCCGCGCAGCGCGTACGAGGTCGTCGAGCTCGACACCCGCACCGGCCGGACCCATGTCATCGGCAGCGCCCACGACGACCCGGTGGACCCCGCGTACTACCCCGAGCCGCAGATCCGCACCTTCACCGGCCCCGACAACCGGGAGATCCACGCCCACATCTACCCGCCGCACAGCCCGGACCGGGTCGCACCCGACGACGAGCTGCCGCCGTACGTGATCTGGGCGCACGGCGGTCCCACCGGCCGCGCCGCCCTCGTACTCGACCTGGAGATCGCCTACTTCACCTCGCGCGGCATCGGTGTCGCCGAGGTCAACTACGGGGGCTCCACCGGCTACGGCCGTGCGTACCGGGACCGGCTGCGCGAGCAGTGGGGTGTGGTGGACGTCGAGGACTGCGCGGCCGTCGCCGAGGCGCTGGCCGACGAGGGCACGGCCGACCCGCGGCGTCTGGCGATCCGCGGCGGCAGCGCCGGCGGCTGGACGGCGGCCGCCTCGCTCGCCACCACGAGCGTGTACGCCTGCGGGACGATCATCTATCCCGTCCTGGACCTGCTCTCCTGGGCGAGCGGAGAGACGCACGACTTCGAGTCCCACTACCTCGAGTCGCTCGTCGGCCCGCTCGCCGAGGTCCCCGGCCGCTATCGGGAACGGTCGCCGCTCACCCACGTGGACGGCATCACCGCACCGTTCCTGCTGCTTCAGGGCCTGGACGACGTCATCTGCCCGCCCGCGCAGAGCGAACGGTTCCTGGCGCAGATGGCCGGACGCGGTGTCCTCCACGCGTACATCGCCTTCGAGGGCGAGGGCCACGGCTTCCGCAGGGTGGAGACGATGGTCCGCGCGCTGGAGGCCGAACTGTCCCTGTACACCCGGGTCTTCGGCATCACCCGGTCCGACATCCCCGCGCTGGAGCTCAGGAAGTGACGAGTGAACCGCTCAGCCGGCCCGCCCGGCTGAGGCCGGGCGCCAGGGTCGCCGTCGTCGCGCCCAGCGGTCCCGTGCCGGACGAGCGCATCGACGCGGGCCTCGGCATCCTGCGCGACTGGGGCCTCGACCCCGTCGTGATGCCCCATGCTCGCGACACGCACGACCGGTTGGGGTACCTGGCGGGCGACGACGAGGCCCGCGCCCGGGACCTGACCGAGGCGTGGTGCGATCCGTCCGTCTCCGCGGTGATCTGCGCCCGCGGCGGCTACGGTGTCCAGCGCATGGTGGATCTGGCCGACTGGACGGCGATGCGGGCGGCGGGCCCCAAGGTGTTCGTCGGCTACAGCGACGTGACCGCACTGCACGAGGCGTTCGCCGTACGGATGGGGCTCGCGACGCTGCACGGGCCGATGGTGGGCGCGGTCACGTTCCTGAAGGACGCCCGCACCCAGGAGTCGCTGCGGGCCACCCTGTTCGAGCCGGAGTCGGTGCGCACCGTCGAGGGCCTGCCGCAGGCCCGCACGATGGCGCCGGGGAGGGCGGAAGGTGTCACCCTCGGGGGCTGCCTCGCCCTGCTGGCCGCCGATGTCGGCACTCCGCACGCCCGGCCGTCCGCCCGTGGCGGGCTCCTGCTGCTGGAGGACGTGGGGGAGGAGGACTACCGCATCGACCGCATGCTCACCCAACTGCTGCGTTCCGGATGGCTGTCGGGCGTCGGCGGGGTGCTGCTGGGGTCGTGGGCCGAGTGCGGGCCGTACGAACAGGTGCGGGCGGTGCTGCTCGACCGGCTGGGAGGACTCGGCGTACCGGTGGTGGAGGAGTTCGGCTTCGGACACGGCGAGACGGCGCTGACGATGCCGCTCGGCGTACCGGCCACGCTGGACGCGGATGCCCGGACGCTCACGCTGGAGGTACCGGCGCTGCTCTGACGGCCGGTTGAGGCACCGGAAGGCCGGAGGCCGCTGCTGAATTCCCGTCAAGAAGTCGCTGCACGAGCGTTGACCTGTGTCTGACGCGTGTCACAGCATGGGCGCGGCCACCTACTTACTGGTCGGTATGGCGTCCTCGATGTGGAGGTCCTCGTGTCACGTGCCCCGTCCGGAAGCCGCAAGCCTCTCGTATGGGCCGCGGGGACGGCGCTGCTCGCGCCCCTCGCCCTCGCGTCCCCCGCCACGGCCGCCGCACCCACCGGCGAATTCACGGTCACCGCACTGAAGTTCACCGTCGAGGCGGGCGGCAGGACCTGCGTCGTCGACGCCGACCTCTACCGCCCGGCCGGCGTCGGCGCGAACCGGACCGCTCCAGCCGTACTCACCACCAACGGCTTCGGCGGCAGCAAGTCGGACGGGACGGCGGACACGGCCAGGGCGTTCGCCGCACGCGGCTACGTGGCCATGGCCTACTCCGGGCTCGGCTTCGGCAGATCCGGCTGCCTCATCTCCCTCGACGACCCGGAGACCGACGGCCGGGCGGCCTCCCGGCTGATCGACTTCCTCGCCGGTACGCGCCCCGCCGACGACGGCACCACGATCGACTTCGTGACCAGGGACGGCAGCGGTGACCCGCGGCTGGGCATGATCGGCGGCTCGTACGGCGGCGCGATCCAGCTCGCCACCGCCGCCGTCGACCGCCGCGTGGACGCACTCGTCCCCCTGATCACCTGGAACGACCTCAACCGCTCGATCGATCCGAACAACGCCAGGGGCACGACCGTCCCCGGCGCCTTCAAGTGGCAGTGGGCGGACGGCTTCTGGCTCATCGGCGAGGGACAGCCGCTGACCAACCCGAGCCTCGACCCGTCCCGCTTCAACTCGCTCGACTGCCTGCACTTCGTCGCCCAGGCCTGCGACACACTGCGCCTGCTCAACTCCGGCCGCTACCCGGCCGACCGCGTCGACGCCATGCAGAGCTTCGCCCGCAGTGTGTCACCCGTCTCCTACCTGTCCCGGGTCGAAGCCCCCACCCTGCTCGTCCAGGGCCAGGCCGACAGCCTGTTCACCCTCAACGAGGCGCAGGCCAGCTACGAGACGCTCAGGGCCCAGGGCACCGAGACCAAGATGATCTGGCAGTCCTGGGGCCACAGCGGAGGCATGACGGACCCCGCGTCCGGCGAGCTCAACATCGGCGAGGGCAATCTGGAGACCAGCTACGTGGGGCGGCGCATCCTCGCCTGGTTCGACCGGTACCTGCACAGGAACGCGAACGCGGACACCGGTCCCGCCTTCGCCTACTACCGCGACTGGCAGAGCGGCTACGGCGAGGCGCGCGCCGTCCCGTCCCTGTCCCAGAAGCTCTACCTCTCCGGCGACGGCAAACTCGTCGACACCCGCGCGAAGGTCGCCCGCGGCAGCCGCACCTACGCCAACTGGCTCGTGCCCACCAGCCACTCCGAGTCGTCCCTGTCCGGCATCGTCGGCCTGCCCGACCCGCAGCCGTACGACACTGCGGGTACCTACCTGGGCTGGCGCAGCGAACCGCTGAAGGCCCCCGTCGACGTGGTCGGCGCGCCCAGGGCCCGGCTCCAGGTGGTCTCGCCGAAGACCGAGCGCGTGCAGCACTCGAACGACGCGGCCGACAAGCTGGTGCTGTTCGCCAAGGTCTACGACGTCGCCCCGAACGGCACGAAGACCCTCGTCAACCGCCTGGTCGCCCCGGTCCGGGTGCCGGACGTGACCAGGCCGTTCACGGTCGACCTGCCGGGCATCGTGCACCGCTACGAGACGGGCCACCGGCTGGAGTTCGTGATCGCGGCGAGCGACACGGCGTACTTCGGCAACCGGGGCGTCAAGCCGGTGACGGTCGTGAGCGCGCCCGAGGACACGGGGGTGCTGGAACTGCCCGTGGTGCGGGGGAGGTTGCCCTGACGGGGGCTGCTCCGAGGGCCGGTGTCCGCCATGACTTGTACGGTGGACGAGACGCGGCACTGATCAGACAGAGGGGGACGGCAGTGCTCAGGCACGACTACCGGTTCGCACCGTGGGGAACCGACTGGTGATCCGGCTCGGCAGGAACGGCCTGGTGGTCGTCTCCGTGTCCTTCGTCGCCCTCTCCGGCTACACGGCCACCGAGGTCATCGAGCGGAGCGCACCACCTGTCACGCCGCCGTCGCCGTACGCCTCGCGGCCAACGGCCGACTGCGGCACGCCGGAACTCGAACCCGTCCGCTGCCCCAACGGCGGGGGAGACGGCTGCCCGGACGCTGAGCCCTCGCCGAGCGGCAGCGCCACTGCACTGCCCGAGGCTGTGCCCGCGCCCATCGGGACCTACTCGGCCCCGATGGGCGAAGCCCGCCTTGTCGTCTGCGTGGAAGCCACGTACCCGGACTGATCGGTGTCAGAACTCGGCCCAGACCGTCTTGGTGAACTGGTCGTTCACCGTGTGACCCCAGTGCTGCGCATACGCCCCCACGAGCAGCAGCCCGCGCCCCGATGTCGCCGCGGTCGCCGCGGTCGCCGGGGCCGTCCCGGCATGCGGGAGGCGATCCGGCCGCGTGTCAGTGACCTCGACGCGGATGACCTCCGGCAGGAGGCGCAGCGCGAGGCGGAAATCGCGACCGGGTGTGCGGCCGTGCGTGATCGCGTTCGCGGCCAGCTCGGCCGTGACCATCGCGACCGCGTGCGACGTCCCCGTCGCGTGCGGGATGCCCCACTCGGCGAGCTGCTGCACCGCGAGGTGGCGGGCGAGGCGCGCGCCGCGAGGTGTCGAGCTGAGCCGCACGGCGAACGTGCCTTCGGGGGAAGGCACTTGAGGGAGTGACTCAAAGTCCGTATTCATGGCGTCACCGTCTCGTCGCGCGGACAGCCCCATCCAGGTCGGGCATGCGTACCCGAAGGTGTTGTACGGGTCGGGCGCGGTCCTGTACGGGTGGTGGGCCGTGTCGACGGAGTGCCCAGGGCCGTTCAACCGGTGTCAGGTACAGGCACAGGCACAGACACGTTGGCACGTGGGGGCGTGGGCTCATGGCGAACAGCCGCACGAAGAAGCGGAACAAGGACGACGACCGGCCGGTCATCTGGGTCGGCTACGGCAAGCTGCTCAAACTTTTCCGGGAGCGGGCGCACTACACACAACAGGCTCTCGCGGATGCCGTCGGCTACTCGTACGAGCAGGCAGCATCGATCGAGCAGGGCCGCCGCCCAGCGAAGGCCGCGTTCACGGACGCGGCAGAGCGGGTGTTGTGCGCCGGAGGGGCGCTGGCGGTCCTCCAGGACGACGTGGACCGGGCAAAACTGCCCGCGTTCTTCTGGGACTTCGCGCTGATCGAGACGAGGCGGTGAGCAGGTTCTCGTACGACCCGCTGCTCGTGCCGGGTCTGCTGCAGACGGAGGAGTACGCGCGGGCGCTGTTCGCCGGACACTGCCCGCCCTTGGACGACGAGATCATCGAGCAGCACACGGAGGCGCGGCTGGGCCGGCAGAAGCTGCTGACGCGTACGCCGCTCGTCGATCTGTCGTTCGTGATCGAGGAGGCGGCACTGCGCAATCCGATCGGCGGGCCGGAGGTGATGCGCGGGCAGCTTCGACGTCTTCTGGCGGTCCGTGCGTTACGGAACGTGGAGGTCCAGGTCATGCCGTCCGGCAGGGGCTTCCATCCCGGACTGAACGGCGCGTTCGTCGTACTGGAGACCTTGGAGCACCGGCAGGTGGGGTATGTGGAGTCCCAGGAGACCGGTGTCGTCGTCAGCGACCCCGCAAGCGTCAGTGCTTTCGGCTTACGGTATGGCAAGCTGCGCTCGCAGGCCCTGAACGCCGAAGAGTCTGCGCGTCTCATCGAGCGTCTGACAGGAGAGGCATGAGCACCGAGCAGTCTGCACACGGTCCGGAACGGCTGAACTGGTTCAAGAGCAGCTACAGCGGGTCAGGCGGCGGCGACTGCGTCGAGGTCGCCGCGTCCGTCGACGCCGTCCACGTCAGGGACTCCAAGAACACGGCCCGCCCGGGACTCCACGTGTCCCGGGCGAGCTGGGCGCGGTTCGTGAGCGGGGCAGTGGCAGCGTCATGCTGAGTGCATCTTGGCAGTGATCCGGTCGATGTCGGCGTCGTAGTTGCCCAGCTCCCTGAGAATCGTCACCGACTGCCGCCAGTAGTCGCGGGCCGCGTCCTCGTCGCCCATGGCGCGGTGGACGTCGCCGAGGTGGTCCAGGTTCTCGAAGAGGTTGAACCTGTGGCCGTTCTCCTTGTTCAGCGCGAGGCTCGACCGGTAACACATGACGGCCGCTTCGTAGTCGCCGAGGTGCTGGCACGCGAACCCCAGGCTGTCCCAGGTGTTGGCCTCGCCGCGGCGGTCTCCCAGCTTCTGCTGGATGGCGAGGGCTTCGCGGCAGTGGTCAGCCGCAGACTCGTACTCGCTCAGCTGCGCGTAGTCCCAGCCGACCGCGTTGAGCGCTCTGGCCTGGCCGGCCAGGTGGCCGGCCGCCTGGAACAGCTCCAGGGCGAGAAGATCATGGTGCAGGGCCTGTCGCTGATCACCGAGCCGGTCGCAGATCCAGCCGAGTACGAGGCGGGTCTGGGCCTCGCCCTCGCGGTCCTCCAGGACGTGGTAGAGCTCCAGAGCACGCGCGAGGTGATCGTCAGCCTCGTCACGGCGGCCGATCTCGTTGAAGGCACAGCCGAGTTCACGATGGGCACGTGCCTGCTCCGAGGGATCGTCAAGGGCGGTCGCGGCTTCGAGGGCGGCCGTCTGGGTGGCGATCACGTCGTGCCATTTGCCTTTCCGGCCGTGATACGTGCTCAGAGTCCAGGCCAGTTGGCACGTGTGGCGGTGCAGTTCGGCCCGGAGGGTCTGCTCGACCGTCGCCGCGAGCACCGCGTGCTCGGTCTCGAACCACTGCAGTGCCTCCCGGTCGTCGGCGTGCCGAACGGGCGCCGCCCCAGGGACCGCGGCGGCCAGGGTGATCGGGTCACGGTGCGGCCAGAGCAGCCGGTCACAGGCGTGAGCTGTGTGCAGGGAATGGTCGACGCCGCGCAGGAGGGCCTGCGGCGCTTCGGGGTCTTCGGCGGACAGCTCGATGGCGTACTCGCGCAGCAGATCGTGGAGTGTGTAGCGGCCCGGGGCGTGTTCCGACACCAGGTGGGCACGGGCGAGTTCCACGAGCAGCGACCGTGTCTCGCGCGGGCCGAGGCCGGCCACGGCGGCAGCGGCGGGGATGGCAATATCCGGTCCCGGGTGCGTCCCGAGCAGCCGGAAGAGCCGGCGCGGGCCGGCGGCGAGTGCCGCGTACGACCACGAGAACACGGCCCGCAGGTCGGCGGACCGGTCTCCGCCGTCGAAGGCGTCGAGGCCCTCCCAGGCGGCGTCCAGCTCGGAGGCGAGGGCCTGGAGCGGGAACGAGGGGTTGGCCGCGGCGCGTGCGGCCAGGATGCTGATCGCCAGCGGCAGGCCGGCGCAGCGTTCCAAGATGCGGGTGGTGTCCCGGGGTTCGGCGCCGACGCGCTCGGATCCGAGGTGGCGGGTGAGCAACCGCCGGGCCTCGTCGGGCTCCAGGGCATCCAGCGCGAGCGGCCGGGCGCCGTGCGCACATGTCAGCCCCGTGAGCTGCCGCCGACTGGTGACGACCACCGTGCAGGACGAGCCGCCCGGCAGGAGGGGCAGTACCTGGTCGGTGTCGTGGGCGTTGTCGAGCAGGATCAGCATCCTGCGGCCGGCGGTCAGGGTGCGGTAGAGACCGGCCTGCGCGTCGGCGCCGGCCGGGATCGCGCCGGGAGCTGTGCCGAGTGCTTCGAGGAAGGCGCGGAGCACCTCGTCGGGGGGCGTGGGGCGACCGGTGGCGTCGAACCCCCGGAGGTTGGTGTAGAGGTGCCCGTCGGGAAACCTGTCCAGGTTGTCGTGGGCCCACCGCAGGGCCAGACAGGTCTTGCCGACGCCTCCCGTGCCGGTGATCGCGGCGATGCCGACGGTGGTTTCCGCCTCGCCGTCGCGGTCCACCAACTCGTCCAGGCAGGTGAGTTCGCGGGACCGGCCGACGAAGGCCGCGGGCGGAGCCGGCAGTTGCTGCGCCACAGGCACCGGCGGCGGTACGGGCCCGGGCGACGGCTCGGCGAGGGACGGCGGCGCGGCTGTGTCCTGGGCGGACGCGGAGGCCGGGCCGGTGGCAGTCGGCCGGACGGCGAGGGACGGGGAGGATCGCAGGATCTCCTGGTGGAGCTGCTGCAGGGACGGGTGCGGACTGGTCCCGAGCTCCTCAGCCAGCCTGTCGCGGATGTCCCGGTAGACGGCAAGTGCGCTGGAGGGGCGGCCGCTTCGGTACAGGGCGAGCATGTACTGGCCGGCGAGGCGCTCGTCGAGCGGGTGCTCGGCCGTCAGCGCGACGAGTCCCGCGATCAGCTCGGCGTGGTTTCCCCGGCTCAGCTGGATGTCGTTGCGGTCGAGCTGGGCGGTGATGCGCTCCTGGGCCAGGACGTCGCGCACATCGCTCAGCCAGGGGGTGTCGAGCGTGCCGAAGGCCGGTCCCCGCCACAGTCCGAGCGCGTCGTCGAACAGCGCCGCAGCGGCGACCTCGTCGGTGGCGGCGCGCGCCCGCGTGACCAGGTCACGGAACCGGTGAAGATCCACGGCCCCCGGATCCATGGTCAGGAGGTACCCGCCCGCCTGCCGGTCGAGGCTCACGTCCTCGGCGTCGCCGAGGAGACGGCGTAATCGGGAGAGGTAGCTGTACAGGCTGCCGCGGGGCTCACGCGGAGGGCTGTGCCCCCAGACCCGGTAGGTGAGTTCGTCGACCGGGACGTGGCGGTTGGCGTCGACGACCAGAACCGCGAGGACGCACCGCTGGCGGGCGGGACCGAGGTCGACCGGTCTGCCGGAAATTCGTGCCTCGACGGAGCCGAGCACGCCTAACTCAGTGTCCATCCGTTTCTCCTCCCCCGGCCGCACATGTTATCCAGCGCACGGTATGACCAGCGGGCCAAGGATTCGCCAAGGTTCGCACAGGATCGGCCATCCAGGATCGAGCCGCTCCCCGACGAACGCGGGGGATTCCGAGAACTGGAGGAGCGGAACAGTGAACCGACTCACGAGTGCGGCTTTGACGGGTGTCCTGCTGGCGGGCGGCGTCATGGCCGTCGCACAGCCCACCCAGGCGGCGCCGGCGCCGGACGGCGTGGTGGCCGCCGACGCACCGGCCGTCGCGAAGGCCGCCGGCAAGACCAGCAAGTACTACTTCCTCTTCGACAAGAACTGGTCCGACCCGACCCAGTCGCGGCTGTACTACATGAAGAGCCGGCCAGGCAAGGACAAGATCGTCAGGAGCTACCGGGCCGGCTCCGGCAACGGCAGCACGAACGAGTGCGCCAAGAACGCCGGGTGGCTGCCGACCGGGACGTACAACGTCGGCAAGCAGACGACGAGGAAGGACGGCGGGCCCAAGGGCATCAACGGCTACGCCATCCCTGTCTCGAACAAGTGGTGCAAGCCGAAGCCCGGCCAGCGCAAGGTCCAGCGCGACGCGTTGTTCATCCACAGCGAGATGCGCTCCAACGGCAAGCCGGGCCGGCCGACGAACGGCGACAACCCGTACGCCTGGGACGGACCGAGGGACTACTACTCCCTCGGCTGCATCAAGCTCTCGGACAAGCACATCAGGGACCTGTTCCGCACGGCGAACAAGTACGGCTGGCCGAAGCAGCTCAAGGTCGTCAACTGATCCTCCGCAGCGGCCCCGGCAGGGCCGTCACGCCCTGCCGGGCCCGCTGCGCCCATCCCGGCTGATCGCACACCCGGAAGGAACCACAGCGCATGCAGCCCACCAGGCTCCTGGCCTCCGTCGTTCTCGCGTCGTCGCTCACGGCCGGCGCGGCCCTGCCTGCCGTCGCCCAGCCCGCCGCGCCGCGCACGGTCGCCGCGACCGCCGCCGCCGCGACCGCCGCCGCCGTACCGTCGGCCCAGGCGTCGGCGAAGAAGATCGCCAAGAACAACGGCATCAAACTGCTCAACCACCACGTCAGCGGTGTGAAGGACCCCCGCTCGACGGCGAAGGCCAACATCAAGGACACCGCGCGCGGCAAGAAGGCCTACACCAGCAGATACGCCCACCCACGGGGCGCGAAGGTCCCGCTGAACGCGAAGATGCTCCACTCCATGCAGCAGCTGAACGCCAAGAAGCGGTTCACCTTCCGCGTCACGGCGATCGCCGGCGGCAAGCACTCGCCGAACTCGGCCCACTACAAGGGACGGGCGTTCGATGTCGACATCGTCAACGGCTCGTACGTCTCCACCCGCGGCCCCGGCCTGACCAAGGCGAAGCGTCTGATGAAGGCGTGCAAGTCGTACGGCGCGAAGCTCGTACTGGGCCCGGGGGACAGGGGGCACAGCACTCACGTCCACTGCCAGTGGTGACGCGGGTAAGCGCCCACGCCTGACGCACACCCCGACCGCCGCCGGAGCCACCGGCGGCGGTTCGGTGTCGTGCGGCCGTCCGCGGCCGGACTCGCGACGCGCGTCAGCGCAGCGCCGCGTAACCCGGGCGGATCACCTCGTCGATCAGACGCCGCCGCTCCGGCAGCGGCAGGAACGCCGCCTCGGCCGCCGCGACCGTGAACTCCTCGAAGACCTCGGGGCCGTAGCCGAACGCCTCCGCCATGTGCACGAACTCCAGGCTCATGTCCGTCCCGGACACCAGGCGGTTGTCGGTGTTCAGGGTGACGCGGAAGCCGAGGCGGCGCAGCAGGTCGATCGGGTGGGTGTCGTACGACTTCGCCGCGCCCGTCTGGAGGTTGGAGGTCGGGCAGACCTCCAGCGCGATGCGGTTGTCGCGCACGTACGAGGCGAGGTGGCCGAGCGTGGCCGTGCCGTCGTCGTGGACCGTGATGTCGTCGGTGATGCGCACCCCGTGGCCGATGCGCTCGGCACCGCAGACCTGCACCGCCTCGTGGATCGACTCGGCGCCGACCGCCTCGCCGGCGTGGATCGTGAAGTGGCAGTTGTGGCGCTTGAGGTGCTGGAACGCGGGCAGGTGCCGGGCCGGCGGGTTGCCGATCTCGCCGCCCGCGATGTCGAAGCCCGCGACGCCGCGCTCGCGGTGCGCGACGGTCAGCTCCGCTATCTCCAGCGAGCGGTCGGTGTGCCGCATACCGGTGAGCAGGGCGCGCACCGTGATGCGCCCGCCCGCGCGCCGCTCGCCCTCGCGCAGACCCGCGTTCACCGCGTCCACGACCTCGTCGAGCGTGAGCCCGCCCTCCTGGTGCTGCTCGGGGGCGTACCGCACCTCGGCGTACACGACGCCGTCCGCGGCCAGGTCCTCCGCGCACTCGGCGGCGACGCGCTCCAGCGCCTCGCGGGTCTGCATCACCGCGCAGGTGTGGGCGAACGTCTCCAGGTAGCGCTCCAGCGAGCCGGAGTCCGCGGCGTCGCGGAACCAGACGGCGAGGGCTTCCGGGTCCTCGGTGGGAAGGGCCCGGTAGCCGCAGGCGCGGGCCAGCTCGATGATCGTGGCGGGGCGCAGACCGCCGTCGAGGTGGTCGTGGAGGACCACCTTGGGAGCGCGCTGGATGTCAGACAAGTGCATGCATCGGGAGTGTACGGCACCTCCCGCCGATGCGGGGGCGCGTCAGTTCGACTGGAGGACCGGCAGTGCGGGCGCCCCCGTCGGCAGCATGTGCTTGGCCGCCAGGAGCGGGACGCCGTCCACCCGCACCACCTGCGTGACCAGCACGGCGGGCGTGTCCGCCGGGCGCCCCAGCTGTTCGCCGCGGCGCCGGCCGAGCAGCGTCGCGCTGATCCCGCTGTGCGCGGTCAGCGGCGTTCCCCGTGAGGCTGCCGCCAGCACCGAGAGCATCGAGGAGGCCGCCTGCGGTGCCGACCGCAGCGCCTCGGCGAAGTCGGGGTGGTGCCGCTGAAGGGTCTCCTCCGCGGCCGCCCACTCCTGGCTGAGCGCCGCCGCCGCACCGTCACCGGTCAGCAGCGACTCCCAGAAGCGCAGCTCCGCCGCGGCGGGCGCGAGCAGGTGCTGGGTGGTGAAGTCGGTGGGCTCCTCGACGGTCCGCAGCAGGGGCCGCACCCGCAGCGCCTGCCCCGCGCCCAGCAGGTCCTCCAGCGGCTGGATGTGCTCGTAACCGCGCCTGGGCGGGCTGTCGTTGACCGTGCGGCCCACGCCCCTGCGCACCGAGAGCAGGCCGTCCTCCTGGAGCAGCAGCAGCGCCTCGCGCAGGGCCGGCCGACTCACGCCGAGCTCGGTGGCCAGGCGCGGCTCCGAAGGGAGGGTGGACCCCGGCGGATAGGTGCCGTCGTGGATGGCGTCCGCGATCCGCTCGTACAGGACCACGACCGGTCTCCGCTGCTGCCCGCTGACTGCCACTGGCCCTCCTCGGCTCACTTGTCAGCAAGTTATGCGAGCGCGCGCCCCCGGAGCAACGCGGGGCCGCCCTAGTCCTGTCCGGACGGTACGAGCCCGTTGTGCGTCACGTCACGAAGGGCTTGACGTTCTACGCACGTAGATTCCACCCTGTGTGGCGCAGCTTGTCTGACAAGGCTGCTGTACCTGTTCCATCGAGGCATGACATCCAAGGCAAAGGGGCCGACATGTCGACCACGCTCGGCCGGAGGCGTTCCGGGTCCGAATCCGATCTCGCGGGCCGGGGCCCGATGCTGCTGGCCATGGTCCTGGCCGTGCTCGGCTACCAGATCAACGCGACCATGCTCAGCCCCGCACTGCCCGATGTGATCGAGCGCCTCGGCACCACCACGGCGGCCGCGGGCCTCTCCCAGACGCTGTTCTTCCTCATGGCCGCCATCGGCCAGGTCACCCTGGCCCGCCTCAGCGACCAGCGCGGCCGCAAGCCCATGATGATCGTCTGCGCGTTCGTGCTCATCGCGGGCAACCTGCTGTGCGTCTTCGCCCCGAACATCGAGATCTTCATCGCCGGCCGCATCCTGCAGGGTGTCTCCGCCGCGATGTTCACGCTCGCCTTCCTCACCCTGAACCAGCTGCTGAGCCCGGCCGGCTTCGGCAGGGCCGCGGGCATCATCACCGCCGTCAACGGCGGACTCGCCGGTGTCGACGCCGTCGCGGGCGGCCAGATCGCCGACACGATCGGCTTCCGCGGCATCTTCGTGTGCTCCACGCTCATCGCCGTCGCCGGCCTGATCGGTGTCCGCAGGTACGTCCCCGACGTGCCGCCGACCACGGCGGACGCCCCCTTCGACGCGCGCGGCATCACCGCCCTGTCGATCGGCCTCACCGGTGTGCTCGTCGGCCTCGCCCAGGGCGCGGCCTGGGGCTGGACCTCCCCGCTGACCCTGGCCTTCCTGCTCGGCGGACTGCTGGCCCTCGTCGTCTTCGTCGTCTCGCAGAAGTCCGCGGCCAACCCGGTCATCGACATCGACGTGCTCGCCTCCCGCCGTGCCTGGCCGCTGCTGCTCACCACGATCTGCACCCTCGGCGGCGCCTTCGGCGCGATCGCGCTCACCATCCCGCTGTTCTCGCAGGACGCCCGAGTCGGCCTCGGCCTGTCCGCCGTGGCCGCGGCCTTCCTCTTCCTCACCCCCATCCAGCTCATCGGCGTGATCTCTGCGCCCCTCACCGGCCGGCTGGGACCGAAGGCCGGCTGGCGCAGGATCGTGGTGGCCGGAGCGGTCGCCAACTTCGTGATCTTCGTCTTCGCCACGCTCTTCCTGCACCACGAGTGGATCCTCGTGGCCTCGCTCGCCGCGCTCGGCGTGACGTACGGCGGCTTCATGCTGACCGGTCTCAACGGCCTCGCCGTCACGACCGCGCCCAAGGACAAGCCCGGCTCGCTCTCCGGCCTGAACGGCGCCTGCTTCGGCATCGGCGCCTCGCTCGGCATCGCCCTGGCGTCGGCCATGATCACGGCGGGCAGCGACGCCCACGGGCCCACCGCGGCCGGCTATCAGCACGCCATGTACGCGGCGCTGGCGCTCCTCGGCATCGGTGTCGTCGCCTCCCTGCTCATCCAGCGGCCCGACCCGGCGGACGCCGAGGCCGACGGCGAGGCCCCGCTCGTGCTCGCCCACCACTGATCCCGGCGCTCCGGCACCGCTCGCCTCCGCCGAACCGGGGCTTCGCCCGGACTCGTCGGCCCCGTACGGTGCTGCGGCCCAGCCCCGCACCCGTCCGGCCCGGACAGCGCTTCGCGACCAGAACCGGGCCTTCGGCGGCATGGGCGGGCGCCCCCGGAGCTGGATGTCGCGCGGCGGCATCCAGTTCCGGGCGGGCACCCCCTGGCTTCGCCGGGGGCCCCTCCCACGGCCGCCGGGCCGTGGCAGGAACCTGCGGCGCCGACCGGGCACAGCGGAGGCGGACCGTCCACAGCCGCCGGGCGTGGCGGAGCCGAACATGTCCCGCAGCCGCCGGGCGTAGGCGGAGGGCCGGGGGCGGTGCCCCCAGCGGACGCCGCCGCAGCCCGGGGCCAGGGCACGGCGGACGCCGCCGTCCCCGGGCCCGGGGCATCACCCCCGCTAGGCTGGCGCGATGCCGCCGACACCCGCCTCCCGCGCCGTGACCGGTGCCCGGATCGTCCTGCGTCCCTTTACCCACGACGACGGGGCGGAGTTCACAGCACGCGCCCGGCAGAGCACCGGGCACCACCGGCCCTGGCTCTTCCCGCCGCTCACCGCGGACGCCTACGCCGCCTACGCGGGGCGGCTCATCGAGGACCCGGCGAGAGCAGGCTTCCTCGTCTGTGAACGAGACACCGGCGCCATCGCGGGCTTCATCAACATCAACAACATCGTCGAAGGCGCGTTCCTCAGCGGCGCGCTCGGCTACGGCGCCTTCGCCCACGCCGCCGGACGCGGCCTCATGGGCGAGGCACTGCGCCTCCTCCTCGCCCACGCCTTCGGCCCGCTCGGACTGCACCGCCTGGAGGCCAACATCCAGCCGGGCAACACCGCCTCCATCGGCCTCGTACGGTCGGCCGGGTTCCGGCTGGAGGGTTACTCGCCGGACTTCCTCCACGTCGACGGCGCCTGGCGCGACCACGAACGCTGGGCGATCACCCGCGAGATGACCGCGCCCGCCAGTCGTTGATCCGTTCCGTCAGGCCGCTTTCTGGTCCACGTACTCGAAGACCGACCCGTCCGGGTGGACGGCGATCAGGTTGCGCCCCACCGGGGTCGGCACCGGACCGGCGACGACCTGGGCGCCGCCTGCGGTGAGCGACTCGTACGCCTCGTCCACGTCCTTCACCGCTATCGTCGCCGCCACCTTGCGCAGCACCTCGAGCTCCGACTCCGGACCGCTCATCAGCAGGAAGCAGCCGATCGCCGCGACACGCACGCCGCCCCGCTCGAAACGCAGCGGCGGCGCGCCCGTGAGCCGCTCGTAGAAGGCGGCCGACTCCTCGAGGTCGTCGACGCAGATACGAAGAGTGGTTCCGAGGATCTCCATGCACAGGAGGGTAGTTGGGGTCGGAGGGCCCTGTCAGGTGCCCCACGAGACGCTCAGACCCGGCACAGGATCTCGCCGTGAGGGACCAGGAACCAGGCGTCGTCCTCGGCGCCCCAGGCGCGCCAGGCGTCCGCGATCGCGGCGAGCTGCCCGGCGTCGGCATGGCCGCCCTCCACCGCGATCCGCGCGTACACCGAGGCGGTCGTGCGGTCCGCCCACAGACCGCTCCACCACGTCCGCTCCTCGGGCGTCGCGAAACACCAGGTGCCCGCGCTCGCCGTGATGTCGGTGAAGCCCGCGGCGCGGGCCCAGGACAGCAGCCTGCGGCCGGCGTCGGGCTCGCCGCCGTTGGCGCGCGCCACCCGGGAGTACAGCTCCTGCCACTCGGTCAGTACCGGCAGTTCGGGGAACCAGGTGAAGGCGCCGTAGTCGCTGTCGCGTGCCGCGACGACGCCGCCGGGACGGCACACCCGTCGCATCTCCCGCAGAGCCTGCACCGGATCGCCCACGTGCTGCAGCACCTGGTGGGCGTGGACGACGTCGAAGGAGTCGTCGGGGAAGTCGAGGTCGTGGACGTCGGCGACCGTGAAGCGGACGTTGTCGAGACCGCGTTCCTCGGCGTGCCCACGGGCCTGCGCCAGCACGTCCTCCGCGGCGTCCACCGCGGTGACCCGTCCCGGCGCGACGAGTGCGGCGAAGTCCGCCGTGATCGTGCCCGGTCCGCAGCCGACGTCCAGCACGCCCAGCCCCGGCCGGAGTTCGCCGAGGAGGTACGCCGCGGAGTTCTCGGCGGTCCGCCAGGTGTGCGAGCGCAGCACGGACTCGTGGTGCCCGTGGGTGTAGACGGCGGTCTCCTTCGGCATGGCCGCTCTCCTTCGCTGAGGTGGGTGCTCACCGTATCGTGTGCGTCCTGAATGACGAGATAGGTATCTCGAATAGTGGACACGATTCGGGGGGCACATCGGGCGGTGGGCCGGACAACGGCCCCGCAGGAGGCGATAATCGGCTGATGACAGAGACCTGGAACCCGACCGCACCCGGCGTGCTCCGGCTCCCCTCCGGCAGGCTCGTCCGGGGCCGCGGCCTGCGCCGCCCGCTGCCCGAGGGACAGCGGCCGCAGTTCGCCGTGTACCTGCTGGGCAAGCAGCCGCCGCACGCCGACTGGGAGGCGCGCTGGCTGCGCTGGCCGGACTTCCGCCTCCCCACGGACCGTGACCGGGCGCGCGAACTGCTGCGCGAGGTGTGGGAACGGGCGGCGGCCGAGCGCGTCGAGATCGCGTGCGGAGGCGGCCGCGGCCGGACAGGAACCGCCCTGGCCTGCCTGGCCGTTCTCGACGGCGTCCCGGCCGGCGAGGCTGTGGCGTACGTCCGTGCCCACTACGACCGCCACGCCGTGGAGACGCCGTGGCAGCGGCGCTACGCCGAGCGCTTCGCGGACGCCGCGAGAACCTGAACGGAAGGGCCCCGGCGACCAGCACCCCCGTGGCCGGCCGCCGAAGCGCGCTGTGCCATGGTGCGGGACGCGAGGGGAGCACGTCGATCCGATTTTTCCGGGCGGCACACGTCCAGCCCGGAAATCGTCGTCTCCCGGAGCCCTTTCCGGCCGACCGTCAGAGCAGCTCCTGCGGCCGGTAGACCGTCAGCGCGCCCACCAGCTTGTCCACCGTCAACTCGGGTGGCGACGGGGCCACTTCGCCGTCGTACGCCAGCGGTGTGCCCGGTGCGAGACCCTCGATGCGCACGTGGCGCAGCGGCCGGGCCGCGTGCACCGGCGACCGCTTCAGCCTGCCCGCGAGCGCGGCGCCCAGCAGCCGCCAGCCCGGAGCACGCCCGCCGTGCACCACGCGGACGTCGAGCAGACCGTCGGCCAGATCGGCGCGGTGACCGGGGGTGGGGCCGACGCCCCGGTACACCCCGTTGCCCGCGAACAGCAGCCACATCGGGCGGCGCCGCCCCTGCACCTCGGCCTCCAGCGGATGTTCACCCCGCAGCACCCGGGACGCCGCCAGCACACCGGCCGGCCAGGCGCCGATCCGGGGCGACCAGCGCTCCCGGACGCGCACCAGCTCGGGATACACGCCCAGGCTGAACGTGTTGAGGAAGTAGCCGGGGGCCGCGCTGCCGCCGGGCCCCGGAGTGAAGCGCCCCAGGTCCACTCCGACGGCCTCCCCGGCCTCCACCGCCCGGCAGGTGTCGCGGACGGACTCTATGCCCAGGTCGTAGGCGAAGTGGTTGAGCGTGCCGCCGGGGAAGACCGCGAGCGGGAGGCCGTTCTCGGCGGCCACGGCGGCCGCCCGGTTGACCGTGCCGTCACCGCCGACGATTCCCAGGGCCCGGGCGCGGCCCGTGGCCTTGGCGAGCTGGGCCGCCAGCTCGTCGGGGGCGCATTCCACGACCTCCGCGAGCGGCAGTTCGCTGCGCACCTCCACGGCGCAGTCCGCGGATCCCGACTCGCGGTTGACGACGACCACCAGGCCGTCACCGCCCCGCAGCGCGGGTGCCTCTGCCGCGGGGCGGGCCGGTGCGGGCAGCTGGGACCGCGTCGGCACGAGGCCGCGCACCGCGAACGCGGCGCCCACGCCGAGCGCCGCGCCCACGAGCACGTCGCTCGGATAGTGCACGCCCGTGTAGACGCGGGAGAACGCGACGGACGCGGCGACCGGCGCGACGGCGGCGCCCCAGCCCCTGGACTCCAGCGCGACGCCGGTGGTGAAGGCCGCGGCCGACGCGGCGTGCCCGGAAGGGAAGGACGTGGTGAACGGATGCCGCTTCAGCTGCCGTATCACCGGCACGGCGTCGAGCAGGGGCCGGTTCCTGCGGACGGAGCGCTTGCCGACGGTGTTGATCAGTGCCGACGCCACCGCGAGGGACGCGACGCCCCGCACCGCCGCCCGCCGTGAGCGTGCCCCGCGTCCGGCCAGGGCGATTCCGGCTGCCGTCCCGAACCAGAGCAGCCCGTGGTCGGCGCTCCTGCTGAGCCGCGGCAGGACCGGTTCCGCGCCCGGCCAGGCGCGCTCGGCGACGGCACGGTGCAGCTGCCGGTCCCAGGTGCCGAGGAGTGCGGCGATCCGCCCGCGGAGGTGCGTGATTTCCTGTGCGTCGACTTCTGGCATGCCTCGCGGATACCCCACGGGTGCGCGCCCCACGCCGTGCCCGACCCGTCCGGCCCCGCGCAGGCGGTTGTGACGGGGGCTCGGCCGGCCCCGCGGCCACCGCCCGCGCGGCGGCATCGGCCAAACCTTCGTATAAAGGGCTAGGAGGCGGGCAGGCGTCCGGCATCCGCAGAGCGGAGGCCGGGCCCAGGCCCGCGCCGGTGAGCGCGGGAGCGTGTGGAGGTGGCGCGATGCAGGGCACGGCGTCCGAGGGACGTGGCCCCGTCCGGTACGGGCCGCACGCGCCCGAGACCGGGCTGCCGGTGCCGCAGGGCATCGCCGCCGTCCTGGCCGGAGCCGCGGGCATCGCCCGCAGCGAGCCGCCCGGCGGCGGTCCGGCACTCCGCGAGGCGGCCTGCGGGTACTGGCAGCGGCGCGGCCTGCCGAGTGGTCTCTCCGAGGTCGTCGCCGCCTCCGGCGCACAGCCTCTGCTGTTCGCCCTGCTGGGCGCGTACGACGGCGACGTGCTCATGCCCCGCCCCTGCCCCGCTTGGTGGACGCCGCAGACACGGCTGCTGGGCCGCCCGGCCTACCACGTGCCGACCCCGGCCGAGTGCGGCGGCGTGCCGGACCCGTTCGCGCTGCTGGAGACCGTACGGCGGGTGCGCAGCGAGGGCGGCAGGCCACGACTGCTCCTGCTGTGCGTCCCCGACGACCCCACCGCCACCGTCGCCCCGCCGGAGACCGTGCGCGAGGCCTGCGAGGCCGCCGTCGGCGAGGGGCTGCACATCATCAGCGACGAGACGTGGCGCGACACGCTCCACAGGCCGCGGGACACCGTCCTGGTCAGCCCGGCGGAGATGTGCCCCGGCGATGTCACGGTCATCAGTGATCTCGCGGGCGCCCTCACGCCTCAGTCCTGGCCCGTCGCGATCGCCCGCTTCCCGCCCGGCGAGGAGGGCGCCGCCCGGCGCGCCCGCACTCTGGACTTCCTCACCGCGCTGGGCGCCGCCGTTCCCGCGCCCCTCTCGGCCGCCGCGGCCCATGTGCTGGACGAGCCGCCCGAGACGGCCGAACGCGCGTTCCGTGCCGCCGCCCTGCACGCGCAGGTCGCCGCGGCCGTGTACCACGTCGTGCTCGTGGCCGGCGCCGTTTCCCGCCCTCCGCAGGCGGGCCGCCATCTCTACGCGGACCTGGGCCCGTTGCGCGGCCGGCTGGCCGAGCGCGGCGTCGGGGACTCCATGGAACTGGAGGAGTACCTCGGCAACCGGCTCCATATGTCCGTCCCCGGCGGGCACCGCTTCGGCGACGAGCTGGGCGCGCTGCGGGTGCGGCTGTCCACGGGGCCGCTGCTCGGCGCGACCGCCGAGGAGCAGCTGGCCGCGCTCGATTCACCCACCCCACTGGAACTGCCCCATGTCGAGCGGGCATTGCACAACCTCGGATCGGCCTTCGACGAGCTGCGCTGACGCGTTGACGGGAGACCAGGATGACGGAGCAGGCAGAACAGACCGGACCCGCACAGCATCCGGCGGACACGCGACCGGGTCGTACGGGGCTTCCGCCCCGCACGACCCGCCTCCTCGGCGAGGTCCGCATCTGGCCGAGATCCTTCGCCGACCGGCTGACCGCCCCTCTCCCGGGAGTCCGGGCACTCGCCAGGCTCGCCAGGGAGGGCGCGGTACGCCCCGGCCCCGCGGGCCTGCGGGACATCCCGCTGCTGCCCTTCGCACCGGGCCCGCTGCCCGAGGCGGACGTCACCACCGTCGCCGTCACGTGGGCCGGGCACGCGAGCTGGGTGCTGCGCATCGGCGGGCTCACCGTCCTCACCGACCCCGTCTGGTCCCGCCGCATCCTCGGCACCCCGGCGCGCATCACTCCGGTGGGCGTGCGCTGGGAGGACCTGCCGCCCGTGGACGCGGTCGTCATCAGCCACAACCACTTCGACCACCTCGACGCGCCCACGCTGCGGCGGCTGCCCCGCCGCACCCCGCTGTTCGTGCCCGCGGGACTCGGCCGCTGGTTCCGGCGGCGCCGCTTCACCCGGGTCACCGAACTCGACTGGTGGGAGGGTGCCGAACTGGACGGCGTGCGCTTCGACTTCGTACCGGCCCACCACTGGTCCAAGCGCACCCTCCTCGACACCTGCCGCTCGCTGTGGGGGGGCTGGGTGCTCACCGATGCCCCGGGCCGCTCGGTGTACTTCGCGGGCGACACCGGATACGGGCACTGGTTCCGGGAGATCGGCCGCCGCCATCCGGGCATCGACCTGGCGCTGCTGCCCATCGGGGCGTACGCCCCGCGCTGGTGGCTCAGCGATGTGCACACCGACCCCGAGGAGGCCGTGCGCGCCTTCGAGGACCTCGGTGCGCGGAACATGGCGCCCATGCACTGGGCGACGTTCGTGCTCTCCGCGGAGCCTGTGCGGGAACCGCTGGAGCGGCTGCTGGCGGCCTGGGACCGCACGGGCCGGCCGCGCCACGAGCTGTGGGACCTGCCGGTGGGCGGCTCGCGGGTGCTGGCCGCGTGACCCGGGGCCACGCCGGGCCGGCGTTCACGCCTCCCGGCGAGTGCCGATCCGGCGCAGCCTGCGCCACACCCAGGGCGCCCCGCTGACCAGCACGGTCAGGGCCACGGCCGCGAGCACGCCCTGCCACGGCTCGGCGAACAGCGACCCGCCCAGGATGCCGATCAGTCCGTACGTCGCCGCCCACGCCAGGCACGCCGGAGCATCCCCGCGCATGAAGCTGCGCAGTCCCATCCGGGCCAGCAGGCAGGCGAGCATGACGGGGATCCGCCCGGCCGGCACCAGACGCGACAGCACCAGCACCGCCACCCCGTGCCGGGCCAGCTTCTCCTGGGCCTGCTCCAGCCGGTCGGGCGCCGCGCGTTCGCGCAGTGCGGAGAGCCAGCGCGAACCGTTCTTCGAACGCACGCCGCGCCGGCCGAGCCAGTACAGCGTCACGTCCCCGACGAAGGCGGCCAGAGACGCGACCAGGAAGACGAACAGCAGGGCGGAAGGAGCCGTCTGATGGACGGCCACCACCGCCGCGGAGCTGACCAGCGCGCCGGTCGGCACCACGGGCACCAGCGCTCCGAGCGCCACCAGCAGGAACAGCGAGGGATAGCCGACGGCCTGCTGCGTCGACTCCGGCGGCAACAGCGGTGCCGGGAGCGCGAGCTGGGCCGCCGTCGCCGGGATCCCGGGGATCACCGCCCGGCCTCCGGCCTGACGCGCTCGCCGTGCCCGAGCCGGTGCACGGCCACTCTCGGCGCCAGCCGGGCCGCCTTGCGGACGAACTCGTCGCCCGGTGCGTAGAACTCGTGCGGCCGGACGCCGTCCATCCCGATCGGCCAGTACGTGCCGTAGTGCACGGGCACGGCGGCGCGGGGCGCGAGCGAGGCGAGCGCCTGGGCCGCGCGCCCCGCGTCCAGGTGGCCGTGGCCCAGGTACGGACCCCAGCCGCCGACGGGAAGCAGCGCCACGTCGACCGGGCCGACCTCGTCGGCCATGGAGTCGAACAGGCCGGTGTCGCCCGCGAAGTACGTGTCGGCCTCGCCGCTGACCACATAGCCGAGCGCGGGGGAGCGGTGCGGCCCCAGCGGCAGCCTGCGTCCGTCGTGCAGCGCGGGCACGGCCCGTATGCGCAGCTCGTCGACCCGCACCTCGTCGCCCGGCGCGACCTCGGTCACGCGCAGGCCGGCCGCCGCGGCGACCCGCCGCAGCCCCGGCACCGAGCGAGCCGCCCCGCGCGGCACGACCAGGCGCGTCCCCGGCGCGAGCCGCGCGAGGGAGGGCAGATGGAGGTGGTCGGAGTGCAGGTGCGAGACGAGCACGGCCTCGGCGACGGTGGCCTCGGCGGGCGGCAGCGCGCCGCGGCGCCTGCGCAGATGGGCCAGCCGCCGCACGAGCAGCGGGTCGGTCAGCACCCGGACCCCCGAGTCCTCGATCGTGCAGGTGGCATGACCCCACCAGGTGATCTCCACCGGCACGCGACGCCTCCTCGCAGCAGCTCCCCGTCCCCGTACGAGCGTAGTTGTCCGGGGGCCCGTCCGTGCGGGTCCCCGGCGGACCGCCGCTTGAGGGGCCGCGCTGTGACACGCTGGAGTCCTGCTCCAGGGGTGAGGTGAGCACGCGTGGTCGAGGGGCGGTGGCGCACTGCCGGAAGAGCCGTCTTCCGGGTCGTGGTGGTGTGGGGCGTGTCGACCGCGACCATGCTGGCGCTCGCAGGGCTGCTGCCCGACTTCCGTCTCCAGTCCCCCGACGGCGACAGCATCACGCGCACGGCGGTCACCGCCGGCTGGGGCGCAGGCGCCTTCGGTCTGCTCGGAGCCCTGGTGTGGCCGGTGATCGTCCGGGCCCTGCTGCTCGTACCCGCGCTCGTGCTCGGCCTGCTCGTCTTCTTCCTCAACGGCTCGCTGCTGCTCATCGCCCTGTGGCTGATCCCGGACGGCCGCGGGGCGGCGGACCCGGAGACCGCCGTCGTCGTGGCCGCCGTCATGTCCGCCGTCGCCTCCGCGACCTCCACCGCGCTCGCCGTCCGCGACGACGACGCCTACCGGCGCCGGCTCTCGCGCCTGGCCCACCGCCGCAGCCGCCGACGCGGTGACGGCTCCGGGCGATCGCGTGCGCCCGGCACGGTCTTCGTCCAGCTCGACGGCGTCGGCCACGACGTGCTGCTGCGGGCGGCCGGGAGCGGCGTGATGCCCACCGTGGCGAGCTGGCTCGGCGACACGCACCGCCTCACGCCCTGGCGGACCGACTGGTCCAGCCAGACCGGTGCCAGCCAGCTCGGCATCCTGCACGGCTCCAACCACGACGTGCCCGCCTTCCGCTGGTACGAGAAGGACCGGCGCCGGATCGTGGTCAGCAACCGCCCGGCGAGCGCGGCCGAGCTGCAGCGCCGCGCCGTCGAGCGGACCGCCGACGGCGGGCTGCTGACCGTGGACGGCGCGAGCCGCGGCAACCTGTTCAGCGGCGGCGCGGACCAACTCGCCCTGGTGCTGTCCGTCGCGGCACGCCGTGGCCGGGCCAACCGCTCGCGCGCCGGTTACTTCGCGTACTTCTCCGATCCGGCGAACGCCGTCCGCACCGCCGTGTCGTTCGTCGCCGAGGTCGCCCGCGAGATCGGCGAGTCGACGCGCGCCCGGCTGCGCGGCGACGAGCCGAGGGTCGGCCGCGGCGGGCTCTACCCGTTCATCCGCGCGTTCGCCACCGTCGTCGAACGCGACGTGGTGGTCGCCGCGGTGATGGGCGACATGCTCGCCGGACGCACCGCCGTCTACGCCGACCTGGTCGGCTACGACGAGGTGGCCCACCACTCCGGGCCGCACAGCCGCGACGCGCAGGCGGTGCTGGAGCGGCTGGACCGGTCACTCGCTCTGATCGCCAAGGTCGCCGAGCACGCGCCCCGCACCTACCGGATCGTGCTGCTGTCCGACCACGGCCAGAGCCCGGGGAGCACCTTCGAGGACGCGTACGGGCTGACTCTGCGCGATCTGGTGCGCGCGGGCTGCGGACTGCCGATGCCGCGCCGCGCCGAGCGCTCCAAGAGCGGGGCGGAGGCCCGCGACGCCGCCCGGAACGCGCTGCGCACCGCCCTGCACCGGGACGTGGACGAGGACGGCGAGCTGGAGCAGGCCGGGGCCGGCTCCGACCCGGTCGTGCTCGCGTCGGGCAATCTCGCGCTGATCTCGTTCCCCGACGTGCCCCACCGGGTGAGCCGGGAGGAGATCCAGCGCCGGTACCCCGCCCTGCTGCCGACCCTCGCCGACCACCCGGGCATCGGATTCCTGCTCGTGCGCAGTGAGCGGCACGGGTCGGTGGTGCTCGCCGCGGGCGGTGCGGCCGTGCCGCTCGCCGACCTCGAGGAGGGCGACGGCGCCGGGCCGCTCGCCGCATTCGGCCCGGGCGCGGTGGACGCCGTCCGGCGCACCGACGGGTTCCCGCACGTCGCGGACATCATGGTCAACTCGATGTACGACCCGAGGACGGGCGTGGTGCACGCCTTCGAGGAGCAGATCGGTTCGCACGGGGGGCTCGGCGGGGAGCAGTCGAAGGCGTTCCTGCTGTCCCCGCTGGAGCTGTCGCCGCCGGTCCCGCCCGGCCGTGAACTGGTCGGTGCGGAGCAGGTGCACCGGGTGCTCAGGCGCTGGCTGCGGGAGTGCGAGGGCCCGCAGGTCCCGATCGGGACGCCCGCCGCCCCGCCGGAGGACGTGCCGGATTTTTCCCGGTGGGACCACCAAACGGAAGAAGGAATTCCGGTTATTGAGGGTCCCGTGCCGGACGAAAAGATGTGATTTTGTCCAGCCTCTCCCGTACCGGACCATGTCCCGGTCCCCAGGAACACCGCGTACCGGCGCTCGCCGTCGCCGGCGTCGGCTACCTCGACGTGCTGATCCCCGTGCACGACTCGCTCGCCGCCACGATCGCCGCCGCCCTCGCCCTGCAGTGGCTGCCCGCACTCGCCAACCTGGCCGGCACCCGCTACGTCGGCGCCGTCCAACTCGTCGCCACCGTCCTGAAGTTCGCGCCCCTGCTGCTCGTCGCCGTCGGCGGCCTGTTCTTCTTCGACGCCGACGCGCTCGGCCCCTTCCGCGCCACCGACGACAGCATGGCCGGCGCGCTCTCGGCCTCCGCCGCGATCCTGCTCTTCAGCTACCTCGGCGTCGAGTCCGCAGCGGTCGGCGCCGGCGAGGTCCGCGACCCCGAGCGCAACGTCGGCCGCGCCACCGTCCTCGGCACCGTGGCGGCCGCCGTCGTCTACCTGCTCGGCACCCTCTCCGTCTTCGGCACCGTCGGCCAGGAGAACCTCGTCGGCTCCACGGCCCCGTTCACCGACGCGGTCGACGTCATGTTCGGCGGCACCTGGGGCGGTACGGCCGTGGCCTGCGCGGCGCTCGTGTCCATCTTCGGTGCGCTCAACGGCTGGACCCTGCTCAGCGCCCAGACCCCCTACGCGGCGGCCCGGGACGGCCTGTTCCCCAAGGTGTTCGCGACCAAGCGGCGCGGCGCGCCCACCGCCGGCGTCCTCGCCACCGTCGTCCTGGCCTCCCTGCTGACCGTTTACAACTACACCGCGGGCTCCGAGGGCGTCTTCGAGATCCTCGTGCTCGTCACCACGTTCACCGCCACCGTGCCCTATCTGCTCGCGACCGCCGCGCAGATCTCCTTCCTCCTGTCCGGACAGTCCGAGCGAGTCCACCGCGGCCGGCTGGTCCGCGACGCGGTCCTGGCCTTCGCCGCGTTCGGGTTCTCCATGTGGCTGGTCGCGGGCTCCGGGTACGCGGCCGTGTACCAGGGAGTGCTCTTCCTCTTCGCCGGTGTGCTGGTGTACGCCTGGATGTCGGCCCGAAGGATCAAGGCCGCCCGGCAGCAAGGAGAGGAAGCGGATGCGAGCCGTCGTGTTCCAGGAGTTCGGCAAGCGGCCTGAGATACGGGAGGTGCCCGACCCGGTCCCCGCGCCCGACGGCGTCGTGGTCAAGGTCGAGGCGACCGGGCTGTGCCGCAGCGACTGGCACGGCTGGATGGGCCACGACAGCGGGATCGCCCTGCCGCACGTCCCCGGGCACGAACTGTCCGGCGTGATCGCCGCCGTGGGCGCCGGTGTGACCGGCTGGTCGGCCGGCGACCGCGTCACCGTCCCGTTCATCTGCGCCTGCGGCCGCTGCCCGGCCTGCTCCCGCGGCGCCCAGCAGGTCTGCGAACGCCAGGAACAGCCCGGCTTCACCCACTGGGGCTCCTTCGCCGAGTACGTTCCCGTCCACCACGCCGACACCAACCTGGTGGCTCTGCCCGACGGCATGCCGTACGCCACGGCCGCGAGTCTCGGCTGCCGGTTCGCGACCGCCTTCCGGGCGGTCGCCGGCCAGGGCCGCGTACGCCCGGGGGAGTGGGTGGCCGTGCACGGCTGCGGCGGAGTCGGCCTGTCCGCGGTGATGATCGCCGCGGCGGCCGGGGCCCGCGTCGTCGCCGTCGATGTGTCGCCCGGAGCGCTGGAGATGGCGCGCACCTTCGGCGCCGAAGTGACCCTCGACGCATCCGCGCTGCCGGGCGGCGTCCCCGAGGCCGTCCACCAGGCCACGGGCGGCGGCGCCGACCTCTCGCTCGATGCCCTCGGCGCGGCCGTGACCTGTGAGAACTCCATCCGCAGCCTGCGCAGTCAGGGCCGCCACGTCCAGGTCGGCCTGCTCCCCTCGGGAGCCCACGTCCCCATGGACCGCGTCGTCGCCCTGGAACTGGAGATCCTCGGCAGCCACGGCATGGCCGCGCACGACTACCCCGCCATGATGGCGATGGTCGCCTCCGGCGCACTGCGCCCCGAACTGCTCGTGATGGCCGAGATCACCCTCGACGCCGTGCCCGACGCGCTGATGGCACTGGACACCGCGCCCGCCACGGGCGTCACGGTGATCACCCCACACGCCACGCCCTGAGGCCCCTTACCTGCGACGTAATCGACGGTCCCCCAGCCGGACGGCAGTCTGAGGGCACCGGAGCCCGGGCGGCGCACTCCGTCCGGACTCCGGGTCCCGTCCGCAACGACCTCGATGGAGGCTGATCCGTCATGTCCCAGGCCCTGCTCGCCGGCATCTCCCGTACCACCGAGCCCCGGACGATGCTGCGCCGTTTCCTCGCCGTGGACGCCGCCGTCACCGGGGCCAACGGGCTCGCGTACGCCGCCGCGTCCGGGCCGATCGGCCGCTTCCTCGGGGTCGACGACGTGCTCCTGCTCGGCGTGGGGATCTTCCTCACCGTGCTGGGCACAGCCGTCGGTCTGCTCGCCGCCCGGCCCCACCCGCCCGTGCCGCTGGTCAAGGCGGTCATCGACGCCAACATCGTCTGGCCGCCGGTCAGCCTCGCCGCGCTCGCGCTCTGGCTGGAGCCGACCCCGGCCGGCGCGGTGTGGACCGTCCTCCAGGCCGTGACCGTGGCGGGACTCGCGGCCCTGCAGTGGTCGGCGCTGAAGGCGACGGCTAGGGCGTGAGCGACTGCAGGTACGCGACCGTCGCCGGGTCGGCCGGGAGGAACGTCTCGATGGCCAGCTCGGCGACGGTCACGTCCAGCGGGGTGTTGAACGTCGAGATGGACGAGACGAACGACAGGACGCGCCCCTTGTGCTCGATCCGCAGGGGGAGTGCGAAATACGGGTAGGGCGTGGGGTCCTCGCGGTCGTCCGGGCCGCCGCCGCCCTCGGGCAGGGGGTACGCGGTGACCTCGTCGTACAGCTCACGCAGCGTCGCCGAACGGGCGAGCGCGATCTGCCGCTCCATCTGGGCCAGCAGATGACCGCGCCACTCGCGCAGGTTGCGGATGCGCGGGGCGAGCCCCTCGGGGTGCAGTGTGATCCGCATGCCGTTCAGCGGAGGCGTGAGCAGGTGCTCGGGCAGGCCGTCGAGCAGCATCGCGATGCCGCGGTTCGCCGCCACCACGGTGTACGAGCCGTCGACGACGACGGCCGGATACGGCTCGTACCCCTGGAGCAGCCGTTCGATGCCCTCGCGCAGGGCGCCCAGGGAGTCGACGGGGGTCTCCGCGTACCGCGGGGCGTAACCGGCGGCGAGCAACAGCGCGTTGCGCTCCCGCACGGGTACGTCGAGGTGCTCGGCGAGCCTGAGGATCATCTCCTCGCTGGGCCGTGAGCGGCCCGTCTCGACGAAGCTGATGTGGCGCGCCGAGGAGTCGGCGCGCAGCGCCAGTTCCAGCTGGCTGATCCGGCGCCGCTCGCGCCAGCCCCGCAGCAGCGGCCCTACACCCGTACCGGAAACGACAGTTGTCATACCCCGACCGTATTACGGGCTGCCCACGGCCTGTCAGCCCCTCGCCTCCCCGAGCAGCGCCGCGAGCGCCTGCTCGATGTCCATGGCCGCGCTCTCGGCCGAGGCGGGCACGGCCGCGTACGCGTGGATCAGGAAGCGGCGCAGGGTCGCGGTGTCGAACTGGAGCAGCGCGACGCCCTCCGGCGAGCGCAGCTCGACCATGGTCTGTACGCGCCCGCAGGGCCAGATGTGGACGTCGCCCTCACCGGAGGGGGCGCGCAGTCCGGAGTCGAGCAGGCTGCGGGCGAAGGTCCACGTGACACCCGTGTCGTTGAGACAGGCCTCCGGCGGGAAGATCATGCGGACGGCGAGCGGGTCGGTGGCGCGGTACAGCAGAATCACCGGCACGGCCAGGGAGTGGGGCGCGTCGCTGATGAGACGGGCCACGACGGATTGCTCGATGGAGGGTGACATCGCTCGCTCCTCTTGGTGCTGTGCGGTCTGCTCCTTCTGCATGGGACGACGTCACGGCAGGGCTCACCCGTACGCGAGCTACACCAGTGGCGCGTGTGACCTGCATCACCCACCTTCGAACTCCGGAGCCCGAATGGCCAGACCTTTGCGCCATCGCATTTCCCCGTAAAAGGGGCGACCGCCCGGTAGGGTCCGCTGATTCCGTGCTTCGGGTCCGATCGTCCGCTTTTCGGGCGGTGTGCCGGTGGCCGAAAACCGCCGACGCGGGCATGGAGGGGAAGGGGAGCCCCAGCCGGACGGGGGTTTCCGGCCGGGGCGGTCAGAGGGCGGGGGCCTGGGACGCCGTCCCGGCCGCACTCACACATAGGTGAACGATAAACCACCAGTGGGCGTTCCCGTCGCTCCCCAGGCCCTCGTGTGATGTGCGTTACTCCGAGTAAAGCTCTGGCCGTCTACCGGGCTCCCCGGGGCGTCACCGTCGCCAGTACCGAGGGCAGCGGGTACCAGTCGGCCGACACCACGCTCGCGTGCCGGCCCGCGAGCAGCGCCACCCGCTCCCGCGCCTGCGCCTCGGTCGGCCGCGTGCCGTCGATCGCGGGCGCGACCTGGTGCGCGGCGGTCATGACGACCAGGTAGTGGTTGCGGTCGTACCAGGCGGTGTCGACCGAGCCGCCCGCATACGTGCTCGCGTCACCGTCGAACACGACGAACCACGGCCGGAGCGACGCGTCCGCGTACCGGGTACGCGGGTCGCCTGCGGCGGCCTTGTGCACCGCCGGGAAGGCGCCCGCCTCGCGGAGGCGGCCCGCCGCCCTGAGGTCACGCAGATGCCCGGCGTACTCGCGGTCGGTCCAGAGCGAGTCGGCCGGATTCCCCTGCTCGACCGTGCCCGGGATGAGCTCGACGACGAACCTGCCGGCCATCGCGGAGCGGGCCGGCCAGCCGTTCGCCCGTACGGCCGTGTCCAGGTCCGGATGCCCGCCGGCCAGGTCGGCCGGCCGGAACAGCGCGTCGCCGAGTTTCGCGGTCAGCAGCGCGTCCAGTTCGTCCGGGCCGCGGCCGAGGTTGTTCCGGAAGCCGTCCTTGAGCTCGATCTTCACGAGGACGGGCCGGTGCCCGGGGTGCGCGTCGTGCCAGGCCCTCATGTCGGCCAGGCAGCCGCCGAGGTCCTGGTTCCTGGGTTTCGTGCGCAGCTCGCCGGCGTGCGCGGCCCCCACGCAGTTGTTGTCGTTCCCCAGCGGGTTGCTGTGCGAGACGCGCCACGACCTGCCGAAGGCGTTCGTCCAGGCGTCGATCTCCAGCATGCCGGCGCCGGAGTCGAGGGCGTCCGCGAAGTACGGGTACTTCGCCTGCTCGTAGGCGTTGTGCACGCCGACCCAGGTGGCGGCGGAGTAGGGCAGCTGCCCCGGGTCCGCGGCCGGTGCGGCCGCCTCGGCGGGAGCGGGAGCGGCGGCGATCAGTCCGGCCGCGACGGCGCCGGTCACGACGGCGCGCAGGAGGTTCCCCATGGGCCTCTGTCCTTGTGTCGAGTGGTCAAGTCGACGGAACGGTAGGCCAGTTGAGCGGCGCGTGGGGAGACAGGACCCGGCCGTTGCGTGGCCCCGGCAGGGGCGCGCCGCATGGGGGCTTCGCCCCCGGCCCATTGGCTTCGGGGTCATCGCACCGGGCCCGTGCTCTCCTGGGCTGCGACCCGGACGGCATGGGCCCTCTGCCCTGGAGGAGGCTGCGCCCCCCTGCACGCACCGCCCTTGGGGCGCTGCCCGGAGCTCCCCTTGCGGGCCTGGTGGCCGTGGAGGAGCCTCCGGACAGGCTGCCGCTGCGCGACACAGCGGCGCGGCCGGGCGAGACGGCCGCCCCCGTGGTTCCGGGGCCGTCCGGCACAGCCGAGGGTGCTCCAAGCCCGCGCGTCCGGCGGCTGGGTCCGGCCGCGCTGGGAGAACTCAGCCCCGCCGGCGTTTGAGGCGCGGGGTTCGGGGCGGAGCCCCGACAAGGGCGCGGTGCCCCAGGGTGGGAAGCCTCGGCAAGGGCCGGGGGGGCCGGGACGGAGCCCTGGGTGCGAGGGCAGGGCGCGCGAGGCACCATGGGCGCATGCTTCTCGCCCGACTCGCCGACGTGTCCCGAGAGGTCGCCGCCACGTCCGCCCGCTCCCGGAAGACCGCCGCGCTCGCGGAGCTGTTCGCCGAGGCCCGCCCCGAGGACGTCGCCCTCGTCATCTCGTACCTCGCCGGACGCGTCCCCCAGGGGCGCATCGGCATCGGCTGGAGCGTACTCAAGGAGCCGGTACCGCCCGCCGCCGAGCCCGGGCTCACCGTCACCGAGACGGACGCCGCCCTCACCGCGCTCGCCGAGGTCGCGGGCCCCGGTGCACAGGCCGAGCGCCGCAGCCGGGTGCGCACCCTCATGGCCGCCGCCACGGCCGAGGAGCAGCACTTCCTGATCCGCCTTCTCACCGGCGAGGTGCGTCAGGGAGCCCTTGACGCCGTGGCGCTGGAGGCGGTGGCCAAGGCCGCCGGCGCACCCGCCGCCGACGTACGCCGCGCCGTGATGCTCGACGGATCGCTGCCGAGGGTCGCCCGCGCCCTGCTCGCCGACGGGCCCGAGGCCCTCTCCCGGTTCAGGCTGCGCGTGGGCAGCCCGGTGCAGCCGATGCTCGCCCACACCGCGAAGTCCGTGACCGAGGCCGTCGCGGCGCTCGGCACCGGCTGCGCGGTCGAGGAGAAGCTCGACGGCATCCGCGTCCAGGTGCACCGCACCGGGGACGACGTCCGCGTCTACACCCGGTCCCTCGACGACATCACGGCCCGCCTGCCCGAAGTCGTGCACAGCGCACGGGAGATGGCGGGGGACCGGTTCATCCTCGACGGCGAGGTCATCGCCCTCGGCCCGGACCGTCGCCCCCTCCCGTTCCAGGACATCGCCTCCCGCGTCGGCTCACGCCTCGACGTGGAGGCCGCGCACGCCGCACTGCCGCTGTCGCCCGTCTACTTCGACGTCCTCGCCGCCGACGGCGAACCCGTCCTCGACCTGCCCAGCCACGAACGGCACGAGCACCTCGCCCGGCTCGTACCCGAACCGATGCGCGTCCGCCGCCATGTCGTCGCCGATCCCGCCTCCGACGAGCAGGTCGCCGCGGCGGAGGCGTTCTTCGCGGAGACCCTGCGCCTCGGCCACGAGGGCGTCCTCGTCAAGGCCCTCGACGCGGCCTACGTCGCCGGCCGCCGGGGCCGCGCCTGGCTGAAGGTCAAGCCGGTGCACACCCTCGACCTCGTCGTCCTGGCCGCAGAATGGGGACACGGGCGGCGCAGGGGCTTCCTGTCCAACCTCCACCTCGGCGCGCGCGCCGAGGACGGCGGCCTCGTCATGCTCGGCAAGACCTTCAAGGGCCTCACCGACGAGATGCTGCGCTGGCAGACCGGAAAACTGCGGGAAATCGCCGTCGACGACGACGGGTTCACCGTTCGCGTCCGCCCCGAGCTCGTCGTCGAGGTCGCCTACGACGGGTTGCAGCGCTCGCCCCGCTACCCGGCCGGTGTCGCGCTGCGGTTCGCCCGCGTGCTGCGCCACCGGCCCGACAAGAGCGCGGACGAGGCCGACACCATCGAACAGGTCCTCTCGGCCGCCGGGCGGTGACCCTCAGCGCACGCCGAGCACCTTGTCCGCGAACGCGGACAGATTCTGCGTCGTGCGCGCGATCTGCTCCTCGAGCGTCAGACTCTCCTCGTAGCGCCCGTGCCGCAGCTTCGGCTGCTTCTTCCCCCGCACGTACAGCGAACAGGCCAGGTCCGCGCAGAGGTACGTACCCACCGTGTTGCCCTCGCGTCCGGCCGCACCGGCCAGCGGCGCGGCGAACAGCGTCACCCCCGAGGACGCGTGCCCGGTGAGACATGCATGGCACATGCTCGACTTCACCGCACTCGTGCGGCCGGTGGACGGGATGCGCAGGGTGATGCCGACCAGCCCGTCCTCGCGTGGGAGCACCATGTGCGCCTTCAGCGGCGCTCCCGGGTCCACCCAGCCGAGAAAGTCGAGGTCGTCCCAGGGCAGTTCGGAGAAGTCCGCGGGCAGGCGCATCCGCGACGCCTCGCCCTTCGTGCAGTTGACGAAGGACGCGCGGATCTGTTTGTCGGTCAAAGGTTCCACTCGGTGGAACGTACACAGCGCGTCCCGGTGCAGGCATCCGAATTACGGGGCATCGGATCTATGGTGTCCCCGTCCGTCGCCCCCTCCGGAAGGATCACGGTCATGCCCACCGAGCCGCTGTCGCAGAAGGAGATCGAGGACCGTCTGCGGGAACTTCCCGGCTGGTCGCTCGAAGGCGACCGCATCGCCCGCTCCTACCGCCTCTCCTCGCACTTCGCCGCGACCGCCATGGTCGTGCACATCGCACAGATCCAGGAGGAGCTGAACCACCACTCCGACCTCACGCTCGGCTACAACACCCTGGCCCTGACCGTGCACTCCCACGACGTGAACGCCCTCACCGAACGGGACTTCGCCCTCGCCGAGCGCGTCGAGGAGATCGCCCCAGGGCACGGCGCGAACTGACGCCCTGGCACGCTCGGCCACTCCCGTGAGGCCGCCGTCTACGACGCCACGCGCGGCGGCGTACCGCGCGCAGGGGCCGCAGCCGCCGCCGTCCTCGGGCCGTCCCGCCGACCGCCCGCACCCTGCTCGACATCGGCTGCGGTACCGGTCCGCGGCCTCCCGCGGGGATGGTCCCTGGCCGACCACCACGGCCACGTCCTTGCACTCCTGCTCCCCGCACCCGCGGGGAGGGTCCCCGCATCCCCGAGGCAGCGTTCGACCACGTTGCGCAGGTCAGCAGTTCCCGCCGAACTTCACTGCGCTGATCGTCACGGGCTGCCCGTCAAGCTTCGCGCCGGCAGCTGGATCCGTGGAGCAGACCCGCCAGTTCGACTCGACGAGCACCATGCGGTCCTGTCCCGATACGTCGTTCACCGTGATGCCTGTCGAGCTGTCGAGAGACTGGCGGGCGACCTTGACCGACTTGCCTATGAAGTTCGGCATGGCTCCGTCGGCCTCCTCGGGCTCGGCCTGATCCCCGCCCGACGGGCAGTCCTCCTCCAGCTTGACCGTGCTGAAGTCGACCTTCGTGTCGGTCGGGTGCCGGCCGGGCGCCGGGGTCTGGGAGCAGACCTTCCAGCCTCGGTCGAGGACCTGATTACGGCCCCGGCCGAGCGCGTCGTGCGACGTGAGCGTGTAGAAGCCGGCTGCCTGCGCCTCGTCCTGCGCGCTCTGCAGCCCCTTGCCCACCATGTCGGGGAGGGCGGCCGACTCGGCGGACGGCTTCTTCTCCGTGCCGGCCGACGCCTTGTCGTTGCCGCTCGGTGCTGTTTCGGCGCCGGAGTCGGTGGGCCCGCAGGCGGTGAGGGCAGCAAGGAGCAGCACAGCGGCTGTGGTGATGCGGGTGCGCATGGGTCCTCCAAGGACATTGCGGATGAGGGCGCCCATCATGCCGAAGCGCACGCAACCTGGGGCGGAAACCACGAAAGCTCCCCAGAACCCGGGTTGATCGCCAGAATGCGGGAACGTGGCCGCCCACGGGGATCACGCCACTGCCCTGTCGTCGGTGCCGGTCATCTCCATTGGAGCGGTCGGCGCGGATCGTGCGTTTCTCTGATGCCGGTCGCTGCTGCGATCTCGTGGAGGGTCACGGACGTCGCGCCAGAAAGACGAACTCCCTTCCTGGGCGGTCGGGTGCATCGCGAACGTCATCCACCACGTACCCGTGCGCGTCCAGGTCTCGACTTCCTCCCGCTCGCGGAAGCGCAGCGTCGAATCCGACGTCAGCACCACGGCATGGCAGTGGAGGACGCCGTGTCAGCCGGCTCAGTCTCTGGCACGGCCTCCTCACCGGACCGCCGAGCGGGCGGTCAGCCGGCCGCATCAGCGCTCGGCGTACCCGACATTGCCGGTGTCCCGGAGCGTGAGCCTTTGCGGTACTGGCTCGAGCTGCGCCGGCCGCAGCAAGCACGAACGGCGTTGGGCATGGGGCCTGGAACTCGTGACCGGATTAGCAGGGACGCACGGTCTGCTGGGCGTCGGCTCCGAGGCTGCGCTGTATGAGGCAGTCGGCCACCGCGGAATCCAGCCGTTCCTGTCCGGGCAGCACACGCATGAGCACCCGATGGGTTCCTCCCTTGAGTCGTGGCGATCAGCCGGTGAATCGGATTCGTCGCGTTCCGGCGTCCGGGTCGATGAGGACGATCAGGCTCCGTTAAGCACAGACGGTCGGCGAGTTCTCGCAGGTGGCTGCTGGTCGCACGGGCAATCTGGGGGGATGTGACAACCTATGATACGGAGTTGATCATGAGACATGTTGCGATCACCGGCACCCGCAAGACCGATCACCGCCGCGTCGACGACTACGACCGGCTGTTCGCCGACTACCTGGCCCCGTTCGCCAACGACACGCGGTTCTTCATCGGCGACGCCCACGGCATCGACACCCTGGCGCTTCGGTGGCTCGCCGAACACACTGCGGCGTACCTGACCGTCGTCACCCCCGGCAGGCTCGCCCAGCAGGCCGCCGAAACGCGCGCGGCGGTGCACGAGATCGGCGACCGTGTCGAGCTGGTCGAGCTCGGCGCCGACGAGCTGCGCACCTCCGCCTACCTTGCCCGGAACCGGTACATGGTCGACCAAGCCGAGTTGACGATCGGCTTTCCGTACGGAGACGAACCTCTGTCGGGCACCTGGCAGACGCTCAACTACACGGCAGAGCAGGGAAAACCGCGTCTGATCGTGCCCGTGTAGCGCTTTGGACAATGCACGGTCAGCCGGGCCATGTTCCGGTCAGGGGCTGCACGGTGGCGGCGCCGCCGCGGTCGACTGCCGCCTTGACCCCGGCGAAGATTGCGCCCTGCAGGGTGGCGGCGGCCAGGACCTCCTGCCAGCTGCGGTCTCTGTCGGTGGCGTCGGGCGCGTCTTCGTCGTTGCCGAGGGCCTTCCACACCTGCTTGAAAACCGTACCGGCCACGACACCGCTCACGGCGCCGAGCGCCAGGCCCAATGGCTTGTAGGCGGCTTTGGACGCTTTCATCAGCACCTCCTGGTGCGCCGGGCGAAGAGTACTGCGACGAGCACGGCCGCACCGGCGGCGATGAGCAGACCCCGACTGCTGCCCGCCGTCTGTGCTATCCGATAGGCCTTCTCGCGGGCCGGCTCCGGGGTCCTGTTCTGGATCTTTTCTCCCAGGCCGTGGGCGGTCTCGGCCAGCTGCTGCTTGGCGTGGGCGGCCTTCTCGCGTACGGGCTCGGGAGTCTTGTCCTGCGCGGCGTGGAGTACGTGGGCGGCCTTGTGCTGGATCTGGTTCCTGGCCCTCGTTGCCTTCTGCTGAGCCTGGGCCTTGATCTCGGCCTTGGCTGACAGCGCCTCGACCGTCTCGCCGAGTTCTTGGCGGGTTCCCTCCACCTGCTCGCGCAGTTCCTCAGGAGTGGGGGTTGAACCGTTGCTGCGGGACTCGTCGGTCATCGGTGTGCCCTCTCCTTGATCTCGGCCACATCTGCCTTGACGCCCTCGATGGCCTGCTCGGGTGCGGGCGGGCTGGCCTCGCCGACCTTCTTCCTGCCCACGGCAGCGAGCCCCCCGGCCACCGCCGCAAGCACCGCCGTGACGGTCAGCGCGGAGCCCCACAGCGGCCAGACCAGGTCCAGCGCCACGATCGCGGTGGCCGCGAGCGCCTGCAGCGCGATGAAGCCGATCACACCGGCTCCGCCGAACAGTCCGCCGCCGAGGCCGAACCGTTTCCCCTTCTGCTGCATCTCCGCCTGCGCCAGACGCAGCTCCTGCCGCATCAGCGTGGAGATCTGCTCCGATGCCTGCTTGACCAGATCGCCCACCGACTCCTCATGGTCCTGACGCGGCGGGTGATCCACTGACCTGAACTTCATCGTGACCTGATCTTTCCCGTTCGGCCACCCGGGGCTTCAGCGCTCCTTGCCGCCGGCGGGGGAGACGTCTTCGGACGAGGGCGCAGCGTTCAGTACGAAGTGGTCGCTCCTGCCGGGTGGTGCCGGCCGAGCGTTCCGCCATGACGCCTCTTCATTCGTGACGGGTGTACGGAGCGTTTCCCGGCGGGTACCCGAGCGGCGTCGGCCCACTCCGTTGCAGAAGGGCCTTTTGCCGACGCGCTACAACAGGCTGCGGAGCAGCAGGCGGGGTGCGCGGTGGACCAACAGGGCGCTGGCCAGACCGATGGCGGCGCCGGCCGCGATGTCGCTGGGGTAGTGCGCTCCGGTGTGGACGCGCTCGAGGGCCACCATCGCCGTGGGGACGGCGGTTGCGGCTGCCCACCAGGGCGAGGCGGTGGCCACCGCGGCGGTGAAGCCCACGGCGGCGGCGGTGTGCCCGGAGGGGAAGGAAGAGCTGTCCGGCCGGTCTTCGACGTCGTCGTGCGGGATCATCTGCTCGGGCGGCCTGCGCCGCTCGTACAGCTGCTTGCACACAGCATTCGACAGGACTTGCGCAGTGAGCATGCTCAGCACCCCCGCCGCCGCAGCCTTGCGCTGGGTGCGTCCCCCGACGGTGGCCATGGTCAGCGCGGCTGCCCACCAGAGTTTGGTTCTCTCGGCCGCGGACTCCACGGCCGGAAGCACCTGCCGTGCCCAGGGCGAGTCCCAGGAGGCGGCCCGGCGGGTCAGCCGGCGGTCGAGGCGGCGGACGTCATCGAGGAGGCGCATGATCACCTGCTTCCCGTCGTCCGGCACCCGACACATCAATCTCTGCGCCCTCGGCCCGGGAGAGGGTCAGCCCGGGAAAGGGTCAGTGGTCGCCCGTGTCCTTGCGTTCCTGATCACTCCATTTGCGGGTGTCGCGGGGCTCGACGCAGGGCGCCGCGGCCCGGTCGGCCAGCTCGTCGTCCTTGAACTCTTTCAGCGTCCGCTTGAGCACCGCCCCCCCACGACCGCTTGGGCATGTCGGTGGGCTCATCCGGCGAATCGCGCTCCACCTGCGGATCAGGCCCGGGCCGGCCACCCTCCGACTTCCGATCCGCCCCACGAGCCGCACTCCGGTGCCGACCCTCCTGCTGATGCCGTTCATCCCGCTTGCGCTGCCACATCGGTGCCATGCCGTACGGGTAACCACGAACGCTGCGCCGTGAACGTCCAGCCGCCCCGGTCCTCGCGATTGCAGTAACGGATGGACCTGACGCGCTGCCTAGGGACGCGACAGCTCCATCACCCAGTTCGTCAGCCACGTCCGCCCGTCGTCGACGGAGAACGCCTGCTCCCAGCGGGCCGACGACGCGGTGATGCCCGACCACACGAAGCGGACCAGGACGTCCTTGCCGTCGTGGGTGTCCTTCCCGTGGAACACGCCCCGGCCGTCCGCCCGGAAACGGCCCGTGACGGGCGGGAACAGGGTGCCGGTGCGGCTGCTCGACCAGTAGAGGGACCACTCCTCGCGCACCTGGTCGTACAGCCGCAGCGTCAGCCCCGAGACGCCCGAGGCGGGGAAGACGATCTCGTCGAAGTTCGCCCGCCCGTCGAAGTGGCGCGACGCCCGGCTGACGGCCTCGAACTCCTCCCACTCGCTCGCCTCGTCCAGGAAGTCCGTGCGGCGGCGGTTGGCCACCCGCCACTCGCCGACGAAGAAGTCGAAGTCGTGCGGTGTGCTCATACGAGGTCTCCCGTCATGCCGTCGGGCATCGAGTCGGACAGATAGGCGTTCAGGTCCGGACGGCCGGGGGCGAGCATGTGCCGCACCCACGCGTCGCGTTCGTGCCGGATGGGCGGCAGCTCCCACACGCAGCCGATCCACGACCGCTCCCGGTCCGTCCGTACGAAGTGGGCCGGGTCCCGGTCCGGGCAGCCGAGCACCGGCTGGCCCGCGGCCGCGCCCGCGAAGTGCAGCACGTTGTCCCAGACCCAGCTGTAGGCGTTGAGGTACGCGCCGTCGTCTCCTCCCCTGTGGAGGACGACGAACGTGACCGGGGGCGTACCGTCCGGCTCGGGGAGCAGCTCGGGAAGGATCGCGTACGCCGCCTTCTCGACCTCGGGCGCGATGCCGGCCGGATCCGCGGTGACGTGGTAGCGCTTGATGTGGCGGCCGCCCGCCTCGAAAGGCGGCAGCGACCGCAGGAATTTCTCTGCGAATGCCATACGTGGACGCTAGAGGCCCTTCACTGACACCCTGTGTCAGTGAAAGCCGACCGACTCGTCTCGATTTTGCTGCTCCTGCAGACCCGTGGGCGGATGACCGCCGCGCAGCTCGCTCGGGAGCTCGACGTGTCCGTGCGCACCGTCTACCGGGACGTCGAGGCGCTGCACTCGGCCGGCGTGCCGCTGTACGGGGACGCCGGCCACGCCGGCGGTTACCAGCTGCTCGCGGGCTACCGCACGCGCCTGACCGGCCTGTCGGCGGAGGAGGCGGAGGCGCTGTTCCTGTCCGGCATCCCGGGGCCGGCCGCCGAACTGGGCCTCGGCCCCGCCCTCGCGGCCGCCCAGCTCAAGCTGCGGGCCGCGCTGCCCGCGGCCCTGCGCGACCAGGCGGACCGGATGCGCGCCCGCTTCCACCTGGACGCGCCCGGCTGGTACGCCGCCGACGAGGAGGTCCCGCATCTGACGGCCGTCGCGGACGCGGTGTGGCACAGCCGGGTGCTCGCCGTGCGCTACCGGCGCTGGAAGGAGCCGACCGACGTGGACCGGCGCCTGGAGCCGTACGGCCTCGTGCTGAAGGCCGGCCGCTGGTACGTGGTGGCGGGACCGGGACCGCGGACGTACCGCGTGGACCAGATCCTGGAACTGGAGCCGGCGGACGAGGAGTTCACGCCGCCTGCGGACTTCGACCTGGCCGCGTACTGGCAGGGCTACCAGGTGGACTTCGTCACCCGCCTGCACCGGGGAGAGGCAGTGGTCCGCCTCTCACCCGCCGCCGCGGCCCGCCTGACGGGCGTGGCGGCCCGGGCGCTGGCCGAGACGGGCGTGAGGGAACAGGACGGCTGGACGCGCGCCGTGCTCCCGATCGAGTCGGAGGACCGGGCGCTCGCCGAGTTCCTCGCGTTGGGCACGGAGGCCGAGGTCCTGGAGCCCCGATCGCTCCGCAGCCGCATCGCGGCGACGGCCCGCGGTGTGGCGTCACGGCACGCCGAGCCCTGACCGGGTGTCCGGCCGCGAACGCACCGGACGCCACGCGTCGTGGCCCGCTCACTGTCCCTCTCCCCGACGATCGGCACCATCCTCGCACCGGGCACCGACAGCGTCCGGACACGACGACGGCGCAGCCGCGTGCGCGCGGCTGCGCCGGATCGTCCGAGCCGAACAGGGCCCGTCTCAGGCGAGGTTGAACACCGCCGGGTCCGGGCCGAGCCGCTTGCCCTCGTCGAGCGCGGCGAAGGCGGCCAGGTCGTCCGCGTCCAGCTCGAAGCCGAACACGTCGATGTTCTCCCGGATCCGGGACGGCGTGACGGACTTGGGGATGACCACGTTGCCGAGCTGGAGGTGCCAGCGCAGCACCACCTGGGCAGGGGTGCGCCCGTGCTTCTGGGCGACCGCGACGACCGTGGGCACCTCCAGCAGGCCCTTGCCCTGGCCGAGCGGGGACCACGCCTCGGTCGCAATGCCGTGGCGGGCGTGCGCCTCGCGGGACGCCGACTGCTGAAGCTGCGGGTGCAGTTCGATCTGGTTGACGGCCGGGACGACCGAGGTCTCGCCGATCAGCCGCTCCAGGTGCTCCGGAAGGAAGTTGGAGACGCCGATGGCCTTGGCGCGCCCCTCCGCGTGGATCTTCTCGAAGGCGCGGTAGGTGTCCACGTAGGCGTCCTTGGCGGGCACCGGCCAGTGGATGAGATACAGGTCGACGTAGTCGAGGCCGAGCCTGTCGAGGGAGGCGTCGAACGCGCGCAGCGTCGCGTCGTAGCCCTGCTCGCTGTTCCACAGCTTGGTGGTGACGAAGAGCTCCTCGCGGGCGATGCCGCACTCGGCGACGGCCTTGCCCGTGCCCGCCTCGTTCTCGTACACCGCGGCGGTGTCGATGCTGCGGTAGCCGGCCTCCAGGGCCGTGGTGACGGCCTGCGCCGCCTCGTCGTCGGGCACCTGCCAGACACCGAAGCCGAGCTGCGGCATGGCGACACCGTTGTTGAGGGTGAGGGAGGGGCCCTTGCTCACGAGCGGTCGATCCTTACGTCGTCGGTCGGTACTCACAGGGTCAACGATCACATCCGGGGACGCATTCCCAGGGAGGGTCCGGCTCGATGCGGAGGCGGTAACCGGTGCGCGGACCTGGTCGACCACCCGCCCGCCCGCCCGCCCGCCCGCGCGGGCCGGCCCCGCCCCGTACGTCCACCGTGCCCGCGCCTGCCCTGAGCGGCGGCGGACGTCACTGGTACAGGGCGTCCACCTCGGCCGCGTACGCGTTCTCGATCGCCTTCCGCTTCAGCTTGAGGGAAGGCGTCAGCAGACCGTGCTCCTCGCTGAAGGGGTGGGCGAGTATCCGGAACGTACGGATCGACTCGGACTTGGACACGAGGGTGTTGGCGGCCACCACCGCGCGCCGGATCTCCATCTCCAGATCCGGGTCGCGCACCAGTTCAGCCGGCGGCAGCAACGCCTTGCCCTGGATCGTCAGCCAGTGGTCGACGGCCTCCGGGTCGACGGTGACGAGGGCGGCGATGTACGGGCGGTCGTTGCCGACGACGAGGCACTGGGCCACCAGCGGATGCGCACGCACCCGTTCCTCCAGGGCGGCGGGCGAGACGCTCTTGCCGCCGGACGTCACCAGGATCTCCTTCTTCCGGCCGGTGATCGCCAGATAGCCGTCCTCGTCGAGTGCGCCGAGGTCGCCTGTGGCCAGCCACTCGTCGTGCAGCACGGCGTCCGTGGCCTTCGGGTCGTTCAGATAGCCGGAGAAGATGTGGGCGCCGTGCAGCCAGATCTCGCCGTCCTCCGCGATGTGCACGGTCGTGCCCGGGATCGGCTGGCCGACCGTGCCGTAGCGGGTGCGCTCGGGCGGGTTGGCGGTGGCCGCCGCGGTGGACTCGGTCAGCCCGTAGCCCTCGTAGATCGTGACGCCGGCACCGGCGAAGAACAGCCCGAGGCGGCGGTCCATGCCCGAGCCGCCGGACATCGCGTGGCGCACCCGGCCGCCCATCGCGTCGCGCACCTTCGCGTACACGAGCTTCTCGAACACCTGGTGCTGGACGCGCAGGCCCGCCGAGGGACCGGGACCGAGTCCGAACGCCCGGTGCTCCTGGGCTTCCGCGTACCTCACGGCCACCTCGACGGCCTTGTCGAACGCTCCCGCCCGGCCCTCGGTCTCCGCCTTGCGGCGGGCGGCGTTGAAGACCTTCTCGAAGATGTAGGGAACGGCGAGGATGAACGTCGGGCGCAGCGAGGCCAGATCGGGGAGCAGCGCGCTCGCCTGCAGCACCGGCTGGTGGCCGAGCTTGACGCGGCCCCGGATCGCGGCGACCTCGACCATGCGGCCGAAGACGTGGGACAGGGGCAGGAACAGCAGCGTCGCGGCCTCGTCCCCCGGGCGGGAGTGGAACACCGGCTCCCAGCGGCCGACCATGGTGTCGGACTCGAACATGAAGTTGGAGTGTGTGATCACGCAGCCCTTGGGGCGGCCCGTCGTGCCCGAGGTGTAGATGATCGTCGCGATCGAGTCCGGGGTGACGGCCCGCCGGTGGCGGTGCACCACGTCGTCGTCGATGTGCGCCCCGGCCTCGAACAGTTCGGCCACGGCTCCGGCGTCGAGCTGCCACAGCCGCTTCAGCTGCGGCAGGCGGGCGATCACCGAGCCGATGGTCATCGCGTGGTCCTCGTGCTCCACCATGCAGGCCGAGACCTCGGAGTCGTGCAGCATCCAGTAGACCTGCTCGGCGGAGGACGTGGGATACACGGGCACGGAGTGCGCGCCGACCGTCCACAGCGCGAAGTCGAAGAGGGTCCACTCGTAGCGGGTGCGGGACATGAGGGCGACCCGGTCGCCGAAGCGGACGCCGTGCGCGAGCAGTCCCTTGGCCAGCGCCAGCACCTCGTCGCGGAACTGCGCCGACGTGACGTCCTGCCACCGGCCCTGGTCGTCCTTGCGGGCGAGTGCCACGCGGCCCGGATCGTCCTGGGCATGGTCGAAGACCGCGTCCGCCAGTCCGCCGACCTGAGGCGCCGCGGCCAGGGGTGGGACAGTGAACTCGCGCAATGGCCTGCTCCTTGTGGCGCTCCGCACAGCGCCGTGACCGTACCCCACCGTTACCCCGGGCGGGAGGGGCTGCGTGGAGGGAAGACGAAGGTCATCGGCACAGGTCAGCGGCGCAGCCGGGTGGCTGGGGCGGTCGGTCGAGGACAATTCTGACCTCAGAGTAAGTACGGTGGGGCGGAATCTCCACCGAATCTGTACGCGGTGATCACCGACGCTCTACCGGGCGCCGACATCGGTCCACACCTGGTGGGGGACGCTCCGGCCCGGGCAGGCCCGCGGCTCGCCGCCGGCTCAGCGCGGTGCCGGGCCGTGCAACCGGTCGCCCGCCGCCAGGAGCGCGTCGGCGAGGGCCGACGCCGCCTCCTGCGCCGCGGGCCGTCGCCGCCCCTGGAGCAGGACGAAGTCGACCGTGCCGAGATCGGGCAGCCCCGACCGGTCCGGGACGGCGACCAGACCCGGCGGGATGAGCCCGCGCGTGTGCGCCATCACGCCGAGCCCGGCGCGGGCCGCGGCCACCAGGCCGCTGAGGCTGCCGCTCGTGCACGCGATCCTCCAGGAACGGCCCTCCCGCTCCAGCACGTCGAGCGCGCGGGCCCGGGTGACCGCGGGCGGCGGAAACAGGATCAGCGGAAGGGGCCGCTCGGGATCCGGGCGTACGCCCTTGGCCGCGATCCAGACCATGCGGTCGCGCCAGACCAGCTCCCCGTGAGAGGCGCCTGGCCCGCGCTTGGCGAGCACCAGGTCGAGGCGGCCCGCCTCCAGGCGTCTGTGGAGCGTCCCGGACAGCTCCACCGTCAGCTCCAGGTCGACCTCGGGATGGTCGCGGCGGAACGACTCCAGGATCTCCGGGAGCCGCGTCAGCACGAAGTCCTCGGAGGCCCCGAACCGCAGCCGGCCGCGCAGCCGGGTGCCGGTGAAGTACGCCGCGGCGCGCTCGTGCGCCTGGAGGATCGTCCGCGCGAAGCCGAGCATCGCCTCGCCGTCCTCCGTGAGTTCGACGGTGTGGGTGTCCCGGGCGAACAGCGGCCGGCCGGTCGCGTCCTCCAGCCGGCGCACGTGCTGGCTCACCGTCGACTGCCGCAGCCCGAGGCGACGGGCGGCCTGCGTGAAGTTCAGCGTCTGTGCGACGGCCAGGAAGGTGCGCAGCTGCGTCGGGTCGTACACGCCTCCCACGGTAGCGTTGCTCATCACGAAAAGCGATGGCAGTCAGAGTGGTGTACGGGATTCCCGATCGCGCCGGCGCAGAGGACCATGGAGAGGGCACGTCCTGATCCGAGAGCAAGTGGAGCTCATGAACCGCCGCCGTACCCCGCGCCTGCCGTCCTGGCTGCCGATCGACCCGTACATCCTCGCCCTGCTGGGGACCGTGGCGCTGGCCGCGCTGCTGCCCGCCTCGGGCACCGCGGCCGACGTGGCGGGCGGCGCGTCCACCGGGGCGGTGGCCCTGCTCTTCTTCCTCTACGGCGCCCGGCTGTCGACCCGCGAGACGCTCGACGGGCTGCGGCACTGGCGACTGCACGTGACCGTGCTCGCCGCGACGTTCGTGGTCTTCCCGCTGCTGGGTCTCGCCGCGGGCGGGCTCGAACCGCTCGTCCTGACGCCCGAGTTGGCGAACGGACTGCTGTTCCTGTGCCTCGTGCCCTCCACGATCCAGTCGTCCATCGCCTTCACGTCGATGGCCCGCGGCAACGTGCCGGCGGCGATCTGCGCCGGTTCGTTCTCCAGCCTCGCCGGCATCGTGCTCACACCGCTGCTGGCGGCCCTGCTGCTGGGCGGCAGCGCGGGCGGCTTCTCCGCGAACTCGCTGCTGCGGATCGTGCTGCAACTGCTCGTTCCGTTCGTGGCGGGCCAGTTGCTCAGCCGCGGCCGGATCAAGAGGGGCCGCGCGCAGCGCGTCAGGCAGGGTGGTGGTGGGCGACGGGTGGGAGGCTTCCTCGCCCGGCACAGGCAAGTGCTCGGATACGTCGACCGTGGCTCGATCCTGCTGGTCGTCTACACGGCCTTCAGCGAGGGCATGGTCGCGGGGGTCTGGCACCAGGTGACCCCGGCCCGGCTCGGCGGCCTCCTCGCGATCGAGGCGGTGCTGCTCGCACTGATGCTGACGCTGACGTGGTTCGGCGCGAAGCGGCTCGGATTCGGCCGGGCGGACCGGATCGCGATCCAGTTCGCGGGATCGAAGAAGAGCCTGGCGGCGGGCCTGCCGATGGCGGTGGTGCTGTTCGGCGCGCAGGCGAGCCTGGCCGTGCTGCCGCTGATGCTGTTCCACCAGCTGCAGCTGATGGTGTGTGCGGTGATCGCGAAGCGCCGCGCACGCGGTGGGGCCCTTGCCGCCCCCGCCCCGCGCCCTGGGGCGTCCGCGCCCACCGCACTGCAGAACCGATGAGCGGATCCTGACCAGCGATGGATCGTGCGCCGCCTCTTCCCGCTCGAACCACGCGCTGATCGTCCTGATGGCCGAGTCGGGCCCCCCTTTGCCGCGGCCCTGTCGTGCGCCTGGGAAGATCAGCCGGTGACGACGTTCGCGATACGACCCTTCGGCGCCCGCCCCTGCACTCTCGTCGTCTGCCGGGGGTGCTGCTGCGGCGACGCCCGCAAGAACCCCGGGACCGACCACGCCGGCCAACTCGCCCGTCTGCGCGGCGCTGCCGACGTGTCCGGTGGGCGTCTCGCCGTGCGCACCAGCGACTGCCTCGGCCCCTGCGGCCAGGCGAACGTCATCGTCGTGCAGCCCTCCACCGAAGGCCGCCGCCGCGGAGCCCGTGCCGCCTGGATCGGCTGGGCACTCGACGACGACGCCACCGACGACGTGATCGCGTGGGCCGAGGCCGGCGGCCCCGGCGTGGCCGAGCCGCCGGCGACCCTGACGCTCCAGATGATCCCGCCGCCGTCGGATGCCCGCCGCCGCGCCGGCCGCTAGAGCCGGGCTTGAGGAGCAGGGAGGTTCCTCAGGCGGTGTGTTCGGTGACGAAGTCCTCCGGCTCGACGGCTGGTGCGTAGTGCGCATAGCGGTCCAGGAAGCGGACGCTGACCCGGTTCGCGGACGAGGTGCGGTCGTTGAGGAGGACCGTCATGGCGGCCACGTGGTAGGCGAGCATGCCGCCCGCGCTCAGCCCGTAGAGCACGATCGGGCGGTCGTCGCGGGACCGCTCGTGGGCCAGGAAGTCGACGACCGGGTCGACCCAGTCGTCGTAGGAGGGGTGCCGTGCCCGGTTCGACCTGGGTGTGTGGGGCGCGCGATGTGCACGTCGGACGCCGAGGCGGCCCTCCTCCCCGGCCGGGGAGGAGGGCCGCCCGTTGCACCGGCGGTCGCGGGCGGGGGGAACCAGCGCGGGGCGCCCCCGGGGGGGCCGAACGGCCGGGCCCA
>NZ_JBSFUR010000021.1:0-129531 GCF_053591895.1 Streptomyces sp. NPDC002867
GCCACTCGGTCCAGCCGGGACCGCCCGGCCTCTCCTCGGTCCAGCGCACGATGCCGCCGCCCACGGCGGCGTAGGCGGCGAGCCGCCCGTCGGTGGGGCAGATGCCCCCACACCCCCGGAGTGCGCCGGCTTCGCGCCGCGGGGTCCCCGCCGGGTGGCGATGCCGTGCCACCGCGCTCTCTCAGCCGATGGTGACGACACGCGCCCAGGACGGCGGGGTGTCCGGGACGTAGTCGGGGTTCTCCTCGGACACGGCGCGGACGGGACGGGGGAAGAGACCGACGACGGTGCGGCAGGGCGGCTGCGCGGAGGGCCACGACGTCTGACCGTCCGTCAGGGCGACGATCACGTCCGGTCGGGGCCGGGAGCGGAGCGCCCGGGCGAAGCCGGAGCGCAGATCCGTTCCTCCGCCGCCGACCAGCTCGATGTTCTCGGCGCGGCAGAGCGGGACGGCCACCCCGGCCGCCGCGTCGCAGGAGATCACCGAGACCAGGTCGCGCCGCCCGCCCACCGCCCGCGAGATCGCCGCCACCTCCAGCAGCGCGCTGCCCAGCTCGGCGTCGCTCACCGACCCGGAGGTGTCGATCACGACGCAGACCCGGGGCGGCGTTCGGCGCAGGCTGGGCAGCAGCACCCCGGGGACACCGGCCGAGCGCCGGGACGGACGCCGGTAGCTGTGGTCCTCGCCCACCCCGGGCGCACCCGCCGCCGAGCGGACCGCCGCCCCCAGCAACTGCCGCCACGGCTGTGGTGGATGGAACGCCTCGTCCGCCCACCGGCGCCACCCCTCCGGAGCGTCGCCCGGCCGGCCCTTGATCCCCTCGGCGACCCGGAAGCGGACCGCGTCCCGCTGCTGCCTGCTCAGCCCGTGTGCCCCGTCGGGCCCCAGCTCCCACGGCCGGTCCTGCCCGTCGGCACCACTGCCGCAGTCCAGCCAGGCCAGGTCCGCGGCGAGCCCGGACATCGACGCCGTCCGCAGGTACTCCTCCATCAGCCGCCCGTCGGGCAGCCGCAGCAGCGACGGCAGCACCGCCCCGGCAGGCAGGGGCAGACCGTCACCGTAGATGTCGTCGTTGATCTCGAAGTCGGCGGCGATGTTCCGCCGCAGCCTCTCCCAGCCTTCGGCCGAGGGGACCCTCCCCCTGCCTCCGGCGGGGGCACCCCCACTCTCGCCTCGCTCGCCCGGCCCGTGCTCCGCGTGCTCCCGCGCATACCGCTCGCCGCGCCCGTGGTGGTCCCGGAGCAGATGGGAGACCTCGTGCACCCAGACGCCCGCCAGCTCCTCCACCGGGGTGCGCTCCACGAAGCCGGGGGAGACGTAGCAGCGCCAGTGCGCGTCCACCGCCATCGTCGGCACCGACCGGTCCTCCACCACGTGCAGCGCGAAGAGCGCGGCGGCCAGGTAGGGGCGGACCTTCACCGCGTGCAGCCGGGCGGCCAGCAACTTCTCCATGTCCAGCGGGAGTCCGGGCCGGCCGTCCGGCCCGCCGGAGCCGGCCGGCGAGCCCGGCACGGTGGCCCGCACCGGGCGCGGCGGCGCGGGCGGGGACATCGGGCGCGGCACCGGGCGCGGCCCCCGGCGCTTCGCGGCCCCTGTCATCGGCGCGACCCCGTCGGACGCCCGGCGTCGGCCGCCGCCGCGGCCCGCCCCACCGACCGGTCCGCCCGCCGGGCGAGACCGACCACACCGGCCAGCCGCTCCACCGCCTCCGGTACCTCCCAGTCGTCGCGCCGCAGCGAGGCCAGCGCCGATGCCGGGGCGACCAGCAGGTCCGGGGCACCGGTCTCCAGCGCCCGGACCAGCACCGCCCACCCCGCCTCCCACCGCTCCCGCTCCGGCCGCGCCCCGACGGCGGCCACGACCGCCTCCAGCGCGGCCTGACGCAGATCGCCCCGCACCGGCAGCTCGGCGGAGGCCGGATCGGCCAGCAGCGTCTCCGGGTCCGGCAGGTCCATCCGGTCCAGATGGGCGAGGAGTTCGAGCCCCGGCCCGTCCCCCACCGCACCGCGCACCAGCAGCGCCAGCACCTCCCGGGAGACGGAGGCCGCCGTGCCGAAGGCCAGCAGGGTCAACGCAGCCTCCCAGCTCCGGGGCGAGGGCCAGGCACCGCCGCGCCGCGTCTCGGTGTTCGGCAGCCGGTGGATCAGTGTCGGCCGGGCTTCCAGGAAGCCGCAGACCGCGCGCCGGGCGAAAGCCACCGCCTCCGAAAGCCGCTCCGGCACCAGCCGGGGCAGCTCCGCACGGGGCCAGACCCCGCCCAGCCCGCGCACCACCACCTCCCGGTCGTGCACCCAGTACAGATGCACGAACCGGTTGGCCAGCGGCGGGCTCAGCTCCCACCCGTCCGCCGCCGACGCGCGCGGATTGGCGGCGGCCACGATCCGCACCCCCGGCGGCAGTTGCAGCGCACCGACCCTCCGCTCCAGGACGACCCGGAGCAGCGCGGCCTGGACGGCCGGGGTGGCGGTGGAGAGTTCGTCCAGGAAGAGCAGCCCCCGCCCGGCCCGCACGAGCTCCACGGCCCACTGCGGCGGCGCCATCGGCACCCCCTGCACCGCCGGGTCGTCGCCCACGACGGGCAGCCCGGAGAAGTCGGACGGTTCGTGGACGCTGGCGATCACGGTCGTCAGCGGCAGGTCGAGGGAGGCGGCGAGCTGCGTCAGGGCAGCGGTCTTGCCGATGCCCGGCTCGCCCCAGAGCAGTACCGGCAGGTCGGCCGCGACGGCCAGGGTGAGCGCCTCGAGCTGTTCGTCGGGGCGCGGCTCGGTGGTGTTCTGCCGCAGGAGGGTCAGGAGGTCGTCGGCGAGGGCGAGTTGGGGGCGGGATGCGGATGCGGATGTGCCGGCGGTGGTGGGTGCGGACGTGCCGGCGGCCGGAACCGGGGCGGGCAGGAGGGTATGGGAGGTCATGGGCATCACCTGGGGTGGGATATAGGGAACGGGACGGCCCGTCCGGGATGTCGTGGGGCGCGGAAGGCGCAGTGCGAGCGGACTTGGGGTGGGGGTTGGGGGGGTGGGGTGGCCGGTCAGCCGGTCAGCCGGTCAGCCGGTCAGGCCGGTGCGGGGCCGGGCCCGGCTGCTCCGCTTGCGACGCACCGCGAGAGGCGTACGGCGGTCGAGCCGGGGACGGTGGCCGGCGTCCGCGTGTCCGACGCCCGAGGCGTTCCCGCCCCCTGCCCCACCGGCACCGGGGTGCACGGCGACCAGCCCCGAGCGGAAGAGCCCGTGGTCGATGCGGCGCGCCGCGGCCGACTCCAGCTCCTCCCGGAGCGGCCCGTCGCGCAGGATCGCACCGGGGCCGAGCAGCCCTTCGACCACGGCCAGCGCCCCGGCGACGTCACCGTGGCCGAGCCGCTCCCGGACCGCGGGCAGTGCCTCCGGGTTGCGGTGCACCGCGTCGATCGCCCGCAGACAGGGCAGCGCCGGGCCGCCGAGCGCCACCAGCAGTTCTTCCCGGCGCAGTTGGGCCGCGTCGTGATCGATCGCCGTCAACACACCGTCCCGCAGCGCGATCCGGTGGACCTCGCCCCGGCATTCCACCCGGTGCGGATCGCCGGGCTCGGGGGCGGCGCCGGCCGCCGGTGCCGAGCCGTACGCCGCCACGTAGCCGGACGCCGTCAATGCCGCGGCGACGAGCGGATGCAGCCGGTCGGCCGCGACCAGCCCGGCCCGCAGCAGCTCCAGGTCCGGAAGGACCCGGACGGCCGCCTCTGGCAGCACCGGCAGCGCCGCGACCTCCTGGGGCGGGAGCGCCTCCCTCAGCGGCCGGAACGTCGGGGCATGGCTGTCGTCGGGGGCGACGAGTTCGAGCACGGCGCGGCTCCGCGCACCGAGCCGCACGGTGAAGGCCCCGCGAGGGCGGCCCTCGGCCCGCAACAGCAGTTCCGCCTCGGCGGCCCAACATGCCGACACCCACGAGTCGTCGTGGACGGTGGGCCGAGCGGGCCGATCCGGCAGATCTGGCGCATACAGCAGACCCATCGGGCCAGGCCGGCCGGGTGCGCGGGGCCGGTCGGGCGGCCCCATGGACGGTGTCCCGCCCGCACCGCACCGTCGCGCCAGCTCGCCGCTCCGCCCGGCGTCCCACAGATGCCGGTGCAGGTCGAGCCGGAAACGCCGGTCGGGATGCGGATGCGGGTGCTGAGGGTGCCCGGGGACACCGTTCCCCGACTCCTCCCACAGGGCCAGGGACATCCGCTGTCCGGCGTCCGCCCGGGCCGGCGGCGTCCGCACCACCAGTTGCAGCGGCGTGGCACCGGAACGCCCGTAACGGGCAAGGGAGATGGTGAGGCCGGGGCGGAGCCGCCCGTCAGGGGCGGTCCGGGGCATGTGCCAGCGGAGCAGATCCGGCGCCAGCCGACGCAGATCTGCACGGAGCCGGGTGACGAGATCGGTGCCGTGGCGGTCGCGCACGGCGCGCAGATCGAGATCGACGTCGATCCGGGCGGCGGCGCAGGCCCCCGCCCAGTCACCGACCGCACGCCGTGCGGTCGCGGTCTCGATCATGGACAGTGGCACGGCGTACTCGCGCACGCGCTGCCACATCAACAGGCGGGCCGGAATCGGATTCGCGAAGTGATGTGCCATCAGCACTCACCTTGCGCGAATGATTCCCCCAATCCGTACGAGGAGAAGTTCTTCATCCCCGGCATCATAAGCACCACGATGTGGATCTGTCAGTCCACTTCGACCGCCCGACCCCTCGGTCGGTGTGCTGCCCTGTCCGGAGGTCGCGACGCCCTGCCGAGTCACCAGGGGATGACGGCCAGGGCCTCCACCTCGAGCAGCAGTTCCCGTCGGAAGAGGGCGGCCACCTGACCTGCCGTGCCGGCCGGCGGACGCGCGGTGTCGACGTAGGCGTCGCGGGCGGCACGCACCTCCGGCAGGACGGCGATGTCGGTGACGTAGTAGGTGAGCTCGGCGACGTCCGCGAATGTGGCGCCACCTGCCGCCAGGCAACGCTGACCTGGCGCGCCTGGGCAGCGGCGTCGCCCTCGCCGACCACATGTCCCTTGCGTGCTCATCCTGGCTGCACCTCGTCGAGCGATGGTTCGCCGAACTCACCACCAAGCGGATACGACGAGGCGTCCACAGGTCCGTCCAAGCCCTGGAGAAGGGCGTCCGCAACTGGATCGCAGCCTGGAACACCGACCCGAAGCCCTACGTCAGAGCCGGGCTGGCACTCAGCCGACGACAACCCGACTTCAACCTCGATGTGGCGCCGGCCGGGCAGGACGCACCGGCCGCCGTGCACCGCGCCTCGATGTCAGCGTCGCTCGTCGGTGCGCCGAGGCGTGCACGCCGGCGCGGGCATCGGCATGTCCACCGCACGGGCCAGGGCGGCGGTGACGGGGACGACGTAGCCAGGGAGACGGACGGCTGCCCAACCGGCGGCCAGCTGGAGGAAGTCGGCCAGATCGCGCTGGGCGCCCGCGAGCAGGCGGCGCAGTTCGGTGACGGACACTTCGATCACGGGACTGTCGTCCCGCTCCGCGTCGACGGTCAGCCGGACGACATCGCCGACGCGTTCGGCAAGCGGGCTCGGGTCGTGGCCGAACCAGCCGGAGCCGCCGTCACCGTCGAGGACGCCGAACCATTCGCGCCAGTCCTCGAGCCCGCTGCAGCAACCCGGTACCAGGGTGGCCCCGATGGCGGTGTCGGTGATGCGCAGGCCCCCGGACGCGAAGAGCGGGTCCATGGTGAGCAGTCCGTGCAGAAAGCTTCCGAGCGGGTCGCCGGGGTGCGGCGGGCGGTCGTCGTGCTCCGGATCGATGTCGTTGCACGCGGCGATACGCATCACCGCCGTGCCGACCTGAGCCGCGTCGAGCGCACCGTTCAGCGGCAGGAAGCCGTACGGCTCGGAGTCGGCCACCGGCCAGAGGTCGAAACCCGCGGGTACGTACGTCTCCAGGACGGGCTGCAAGGCGATCACCCGGAGAGTGTGCGGCACGTCCCGACCGCGCCGCATCCGGATTTCGGTCGGCTCCCGTGGCCACCTCCTCGCGTCCGCGGTCGAAGGGAGGACCGGCACCACGGCGAGGAAGGTCATGTCCGGCGGGGAGGTCCAGACGCCCGCCAAGGGGGTGATGACGTATCCATCATGACAGGTCAGCGAGGGTTTTCGTAGGACGAACGGCATAGCCCCGGGAGCCTTGTTGGCCGCTGTCCGCGGCTCGCAGAATCACAGGGCGGACCGGCCATGCCGAGAACATCCGTTCGGTGTTCTCCTGGGAGAGGCGCACTCACCTCATTCTTGAACCTCTCCGGCCCCTGTTCGACGAAGGAGTCGTTCTCGCACGCCGACTGGCCGAGACGGACGAGTACGCAGGCCGGGCCGTGCTCGCCAGAGCGCTGACGGACAGGTCCACGCTCCTCGTCGCCGCAAAGCGGTACGCGGAGGCGCGGGACGACTTCCTGGAGGCGACCGGACCGCGCGGCTGACGGCGGCAGCACGCCCGCGTCCGCCCTCGCGTGAGCCCGCGTCGGTGACCGGCCCCGACCAGGCCCGGAGTTGAACGCCGGGGCCGGGACGGACGTACCTGTGGGCGGCCGTGCGATCCGTGCGGCCGACCACAGGCAGGGGAGGCACGTCTTGGCCGGCAGCAACGTCACGGCGCTGTTCCGCGCGTCCACCGCGCACAGCCCGTCCTACTTCTCCCTGAACAGGGCGGGTGGCGGCGCCGAAGAGATCCTCGACTTCTGCATCCCCTGCAACCCGTACTTCCCCACACCCGCCATGTTCGACGAACTCGGCCGGGGACTGCGCGAGATCCTCACCTACTACCCGAGCAGCGCCGACACCATCATCGGCGAGCTCTGCCGGCTGCTGGGCCTCAACCCGCAGACCGTCGCCATGGGCAACGGCTCCACCGAACTGATCACGTGGATCGACCACCTGCTGGTGCGCGAGTCCCTGGCCGTGCCCGTACCGACCTTCGGCCGCTGGACCGACCAGCCGATGGAGACCGGCAAGCGCGTCGACATGCTGCTCCTGCCGGAGGCACGCGGGTTCGCCCTCGACCCCGCAGCCTTCGTGCAGTTCGTCCGGAGCAGAGGCTCGCGCGCCGCCGTCGTCTGCAACCCGAACAACCCCGACGGCGGAATGCTGTCCAAGCAGCAGGTCGTGTCCCTCCTCGACCAGCTGCAGGACCTGGACCTCGTCGTCGTCGACGAGTCGTTCCTCGAATTCGCCGAGGGAGGCCAGGAGGCGAGCGTCGCCGCCGAGGCCGTGCTGCGGCCCAACGTGATCGTGCTGCGCAGCCTCGGCAAGAACTTCGGCCTGCACGGAGTGCGCTTCGGCTACCTGGTGGCCAACCCGGCCCTCGCCACGCGCGTCCGGGGCGCCCTGCCGAAGTGGAACCTCAACTCCTTGGCGGAGACCGTCGTCTTCATGCTGGCCGAGCACCGCGAGGAGTACGCGCAGAGCCTGCGCCAGGTGTGCCGCGACCGGCAGGAGATGATCTCGCGGCTCTCCCAGGTGCCGGGCCTGACCGTCTACCCGTCCCAGGGCAATTTCGTCTACGTCCGCCTGCCCGAAGGCGCGGACGGACAGGTCCTGCGGGACCGGCTGCTCGCGGAACACGGCGTCCTGGTCCGCGAATGCGGCAACAAGATCGGCAGCTCCAGCCGGTTCGTACGCCTCGTCGTGCGCCCCGACCCCGATGTGGTGCGGCTCGTCTCGGCGATGGAACTGGTGCTGTACGGGCAGCAGACCCCCGTCCAGACACCCCCGCCCTGGCCGGAGCCGGTGCGTCCGATGCTCGCGCAGGCCGGCCCGCTCGCCCTCGCCCAGCAGCCCCTCGCCGCCCAGGGCCTCGTCCCGGCAGACGGAGGCGGCCGGCCCGCCGTCCAGGCCGGGGCCATGGCGGCGGGCTACACCTCCGGCACCGCCGCCGTCGACCGCCTGATCGCCCCGAGCTGACCACCCCGGGGAGCCGGAGAGGCCCGCCGTCCGGTCCGGACGGCGGGCCCGGGGCGCACCGCGCCCTACGCGTAGGCGAACGGCTGGTACTCGGCCAGCAGCCTGAAGTCCCGGTACAGCGCGTCGAAGTCACGGTTCCACACCAGGAACGTGCCGCCCACCGTCACCAGGTCCGAGGTGCCGTCGACCCGGTCACCGGGGCGAACCGTCCACCGCATCTCGTACGAGCTGTCGATCTTCGGCTCCAGCCGCTCGCCGACCACTCCGGCGCGCAGCGGCATGCACGCGTCGAAGCAGTACACCTGCTCGCCCTCCCACCGTCGGCTGCGGACACCGCTCTCGATGCCGAACGCGACGTTCACCAGGGCCTCGCCGTAGTGGCGCTGCATCGCGGCCAGACCCGACATGCCCTTGAAGCGCGCACCGACCTCCAGGAACACCAGCTCGTCGTCCCCGGTGAGGAACAGCTCCAGATGCGAGGCGCCGTCCGGCCTGCCCAGGGCGTCCAGGGCCTTGCCGGCGAAGGCGACCATGCGCGCCACGCGCGGGTCGTCGTCGAGCAGGTTGATGTCGGCGTTGACCCGGCCGCCGGCCACGTCCGCCGAGTTCACCAGGTACTCGGTGACACCACCGAAGACGGTCTTCCCCGCCGCCGAGATGATGTTGACGCTGTAGATGCGGCCGTCGATGAACTCCTCGTACTCGTACGCCCGTCCCAGCTCTCCGTCCTCGGGAAGCGCCGCGAAGTCGTCGTAGCTCTCCACGGTGACGACGCCGATGGAGCCCGCGGAGTCGGTCGGCTTGAGCACGAACGGCAGCCCGACCCGGCCGGTGATGTGGTCGAAGTGGGCACGGACGCCCGCCCGGTGCCGCTCCGGCTCCCAGGAGCCGAACGCCGGCGCGCGCACGCCCGCCGCCGCCACCCGCCGCTTCATCTCCAGCTTGTCGAGGAAGGGGATCACATCGGCGGGGTACGGCCCCGAGAGCCCGAGCCGCTCGCGGATCTCCGCCGCGCCCAGCACGTTCTGCTCCAGATACGTGTGGACGGTCAGCCCGTCCCGGCTCGTGCCCCGCAGCAGCGCGGCGACGATCTCCGTCCCCGCGTCCACGTCGATCTGCGGGGTGAGGAGCGGGGACGGGTCGGCCTCCGCCGTCGGCACGACATGGACCTCGTCGAACCAGCCGCGCCACTCGTCGGTGAGGTGGGCGGCGTCGGGCGTGGAGAAGATCCCGACGAGCCGTACGGACTCAGGGTCCTCGAACAGGGCGGGGTCGAACGCCTCGAGGCCCCGGGTGCCGATGAACACGGCGGTGTGCGGTGCGGCGTGCGCGGGGGCCAAGTCGGCGGCGGTCATGCCGTTTCCTCCTTCGTGGGACGCCCCGCGGCCGGGGCGGTCACCGATACGAGCGGGCGGGCGGGCAGGGTGCCCGCGGGGCGGGAAGAGCCGGGCTCCGGGGAGCCGGGGGCGGTGCGCTGCCGGCGGCGCAGGGCGGCGTACTCCCAGCCCGCGACGAGCAGCACGATCACGGCCACGTCGATGCCGATGGCCCATTCGACGCCGATGGTGTCCATGCCGAGCGAGAAGGCGAAGCCGGCCAGCGCCATGAGGCTGTAGTAGACCGCCGTCAGCAGCCCGACCACCGAGGACACCCGGCTGTCGGGGGAGTGGGCGATCAGCCGCTTGTACTGGTGGGCCCAGACGACCTCACCGGCGAAGACCAGCAGCACGAACACCGCGAGCGCGGGCCCGAGACCGCCGCGTGCCAGTGGCAGCACCGCGTACATGAGGGCCGCGAAGCCGACGAGGGCCACGGTGAGACGCGCCTGCAGGCGCTCCGGCACCATCCCGCGCCGGCTCAGGTACTGGTAGACGAAGACGCCCGCGAACACCGCGAGCCACTCGGCGGTGAAGAAGACCGCCATACCGGACCGGCCCATGCCGAACCAGAGCTCGGGCACCGCGGTGATCAGCACCTCGTACGTCGCCTGGAGCGCGGTGACCGCGAGAACGATGTAGAAGAAGGCGGAGGAGATCACGGGGCTGCGGGCGATGAGGACGGCGGCCGAGCGCAGGTTGGCGACGACGTTCTCCCTGACTCCGGCGCTCTCCCGCCGTGCCGCCTCGATGCGCCGCCGGTTGGGCCGCACCAGCGCGAACAGCGCGGCCGACAGCAGGAACGTCGCCACGTCCAGGAGCACGACCGTCCGCAGATCGACGAAGCGGAGGATGAAGCTGCCCACCGCTCCGGCCGCGGCGATGGCCAGGAAGAGACTGGAGTTGAAGACCGTCGAGTAGGTGTCGGTCTGCTCCTCGTCGAAGAACTGCACCAGCGCCTTGACCCGGGCCGCGTTCACCGCGCTGCCCAGCAGGGCGCGGGCGAAGACCACGCCGACGGCGAGCGGGAACATCCGGGGCGACAGGGCGCTCAGGAAGAGCAGGGTGACGGCGGCGGCCACCACGTTCAGCAGCACGAGAAGCCTGCGCGCGTCGGCACGGTCGATGTACCGGGTGGCGAGCAGGCCGACGAACAGGTTCGCGATCCAGTCGGCCGCGAAGACGGCCGAGGCGAGCGTGGCACTGCCGGTCTCGCCGTAGACGAACGCCACGTACGAGATCATCAGCAGCTTCGAGCCGAACAGCGAGACGAACGACGCGACGTAGGACAGAAGGAAGTTGCGGTTCAGGTAGACGCCCATGACACGGTCCTCGGTAGGCGTGCGGACGGGGCCCGCCGGCGTCGGCGCGCTGCGGGCCCCGCTGCTCACACAGCTGAAGCGGCGGTCACGGGCGGTGGACGCTCTCGGGCCACTTCTTGTCCTCGCCCACCCGCGACACCAGCGGGATGTCCCGGATGTCGTCGTGGTTGAGGACCCACATCAGGAACCGCTCGAGACCCATGCCGAAACCGGAGGTCCGCATGGGCAGTTCCTGCTTCATCTCGGCGTACCAGGCGTAGTCGCGCTCGGGCACCTGGTGCATCACCAGCGCCTTGCGGATCTGCTCGGCGTTGGAGTGGCGCTCACCGGAGCCGACGACCTCGCCCATGCCGAAGAACAGGTCCGCGTTGGCCGCGGTGCGCTGCTCCTCGTCGCCGAAGGCCTGGTAGAAGGGCACCGAGAGGTGGTCGAAGTGCGTGACCCACATGAACTCGTTGACCATCTCCATCAGCTTGTGCTCGCCGCGGCGGGTCAGCGTGCGCCAGGTGCCCTCGTCACGGACGCAGTCCTCCTCGCCCTCCAGGAGGGAGACGGCCTCCTCGAACGTGATCCGCGGGAAGTGGCCCTTGTACTCGGCCATGCGGCTCAGGTGCGAGGTGTCGCCGGCGGCGGCCGCGATGCGGTCGCCGTACGCCTCCAGGGCGGCCCCGGCGAGCGCCTTGACGTAGCCCTCGACGTAGTCGATCAGCTCGTCTATGCCGCCGGGGATCTCCGCCTCGCTGTGGCTGTACTGGTTCAGGTGCGTCGTGTCCGGCTCCTCGCCGCGGAACGACGGCATGATGTTGTAGCAGCCGCCGGGGGCGAGGCGCATGCCGTACTCGAGCATGAACTGGTTGGAGTCCGGCAGGTACGTGTCGACCCCGTTCACGGTGACCGGTACGGGCTCGGAGTCGCTGCCGAGGCCCGTCGGGCACGTGATGGTGCGGACCGTCAGCGGGAGGTAGAGCGCCTTGAGTCCGCGCGACGTCGCATACTCGGCCGTGGTCCTGTGGATCAGATCCTGAAGATCGGCCACGAGTTTGTACCACGGCGAATTGAGAGCCTTCAGGAATTCGCCGGGCTCATTTCCCCACGCGTTCGGCGGCCGGACGGCTGCGGGCTTGACGGAGGAAGTGGTCGTGGTGTCCAGAATCGTCATGTTTCCACTCCAGTTCAGCGGTGATCGACGGTGATCAGCAAATGCATCGGTAGCGTCCAGGGCGACCGCTTCGATACGCGGCCGGGCGATCGAGACGTAATCCTCGGAATTCAGCGCGACGGAAAGGTCGAGCCGGGCCGCGTTGAAGAAGATCTCCTCCTGCCGCAGCAGTTCCGGATCCACCACCGCTTCGAGATCGGGGTGGAACGAGAACGGCGTGATCGAACCGCACACCGCTCCCGCCAGCTCCTCGGCGGTGTCCCGCTGCGCGAAGGAGACGTCCTTGCCCCCGTAGAGGCGCCGGATCCCCTCCAGGTCCACGAGCCGGTCGCCGGGGACGACGGCCAGGACGTACCGGCTGCTGCGCTTCGTGATCTTCACGCGGACGACAATGCATTTGGCGGCCTGGTTCAACGGGTGTCCGCGCAGCCGGCTCGCGACGTCCGTACGGCCCTCCGGTGCGTGGTGCAGCAGCCGGAATCGTGCTCCCTCGCTCTCGAGGAGTTCCAGAATTCGCCCGCACACCCCGGTGTCATTGTTGAGGTCGAGGAGTTCGGATGGCGGAGCCATGTGATTTCCCCCATCTGGCGCCCAGGCGACCAATTGTTTGGCCGCCGAGTACGCGAATGACGGTAGGCGGGCGGTCACTTGGCCGAGAACGCGTGCCGGGTGACTTCATCAGGTTTCCGGCGGCCGCCGGTCGCGAGCCGGTGGAATCCCGGCCGCGCGGTACGCCGCCGACCTACGGTGGTTCGCCGGAAGCACCGGAGACGGTCACGGGTCACACCGAAAACGGGAGACGGATCCGAGAGTGCCGGCAGCGGGAACCGCGGGCCCGGCCCCATCGGCACCGCCGCCCGGCAGCGGCGCGGGCCGCGACGGTCGGCCTGTGACGGCGCATGCGGCGGCGAGCGCGCCGACGGCACCGGCCCCGAACTCGACGTGGTTCGGGGCCGGTGCGCAGTGGGGGCGTGACGGGGCCGTGCGTGGATGAACAGGTCCTGCCGGCCCGGCGGCGTGCTGGATGTCGAAGAGCGGTGGTCGCGGGTCGCCAGCCGGCGGCCTCGGTGTGCCAGATCTCCGTTCCCGGGTACGCCGTCGTCACCGTCAGGTGCACGATCTCCGGTACGGCGAGGGCGAATTCGCGGACGAGCCGGAAGCGTTCCGCGTCCCAGGCCGGGTCGACGATGAGGTTGATCGCGACCATCATGCCCACACGGCGCGCCGCCTCCAGCGCCCGGAGGTTGTCGTCGGGGCTCACGCGCCTGCGGGACAGGTGCTGTCGGGCAACGTCGGGGCGGGGCCGCGTCCGTCCGCGCAGACGATGGCGGGAACGTCCGTGAGTCCTCCGTCGCGGGCGGCCCGGAGCAGAGGCGCGACGGCAGGTTCCCCAGGTTCCCCCTCGCCGCGCACGATCGCGTCGACCGCGCCGCCGGCCTTCTGTCTCCTCGGCCCTGCCGTCCGTGGGAGCCAGGCCGTCGCCGACCGGTGTGCCCAGGTGACGGACGGCGCGGCGCTCAGGAGGATCCGTCCGGCGCGCCGGGGGCTGCGCGCGGGCGGCGGTGTGCGCGGGGAGCCGCGCCGACCCGGCGGCACGCGCGGTACGAGCACCGCGGTGCCGCCGGGTCGTGGGCGTCAGGCCGCGGCGGGAGCGGCCTGGGCGGTCACCTGCTGGATGACCTCGGTCAGGGAGGCCACCACCTCGGCGTCGTCGGCCGGGTGCGTCGCGGCGAAGCGCGTCACGGAACCGGGGATGGACAGCTTGACGTCCTCCAGCACCGCGGCACCCGCGATCCCAGCGGCCTTGCGGGCCTCGTCCTGCGCCCAGACACCGCCGTACTGACCGAAGGCGGTGCCGACGACGGCGACCGGACGGCCCGAGATGGCCCCGGCGCCGTACGGGCGGGACAGCCAGTCGATCGCGTTCTTCAGGACGGCCGGCATGGTGCCGTTGTACTCGGGCGAGAACAGCAGGAGCGCGTCGGCGCGGCCGGCGGCCTCGCGCAGCAACGCGGCGGCGGCCGGTACGGCGCCCTCGACGTCGATGTCCTCGTTGTAGAAGGGCACGTCCGCGAGTCCCTCGAAGATCTCGATGTCGACGCCCTCGGGAGCGTGCTTGACGGCCGCCTCGGCGAGCTGGCGGTTGTGCGAGCCGGCACGGAGGCTGCCGACCAGGGCGAGGATGCGAACAGACATGGGAACTCCTGAAGGCGCTGGGGAGAGTAAACCGGACCGAGGTCCGTTTACTGTTGTACCAGTTAACCGGACCGCGGTCCACTTCTCGGTTTTCCGGGCTACCCTGGAGGCATGACCGGCCGCCTCCCGTCCCTGCCCCTCCTTCCGCCCGGCGCCGACGGCGTGACCGTCGTGACGGAGCCCGCTCTCGGCCCGGTCGGCGGACCGCCGGCCCTGCGGGCGGACGCTGCCCGCAACCGCACGCGGCTCCTGGAGGCCGCCTCGGGGCTGGTCGCCGAGTGCGGGGCCGCGAACCTGACCATGGAGGGGCTGGCCGCCGCGGCCGGAGTCGGCAAGGGCACCGTCTTCCGGCGGTTCGGCGACCGGGCCGGCCTGTTCCTGGCCCTGCTCGACCACCGCGAGCGGCAGCTCCAGGCCGCCTTCCTGTCCGGCCCGCCGCCGCTCGGTCCCGACGCCCCGGCGGACGAGCGCCTGCACGCCTTCGGACCGGCCGTGCTGCGCCACGAACGCGACCACCACGAGGTGATCCTGGCCGCCCGGACGGACCCGGTCCGCCCGTACAGCGTGCCGGCGGCACGGCTGCGCCTGACCCACGTGACGATGCTGCTGCGCGCGACGGGCGCGGCCGGTGACGCCGAACTGATCGCGCACACACTGCTCGGCTACCTCGACACCGCCCTGGTCCACCACCTGGTCGCCGGACGAGGAATGCCGCTCGACCGCCTGGAGACGGGCTGGCACACGCTGGTCGACCGCCTGGCGCCGCCCCGCTGACACGGCGGAGGCCGTCGCGCCCGCCGATGGAATCGTCCCGGGTTCCGTACGCCGCAGGCGGTTCGGCGATCCCTTCGCCGTCCGGACCCCCGCCGGCCCGACCGGCCCCCGAAGACTTCCGGGCAACGACGCCCGACCCGCAGCCCGGGCTCCCCACGCCGGAGGCCGGGGGAGGCCGGGCTGTGCTCCGACAGACCCCCTGCCGAGTCCGGCCGTCGGGGATCGCGCCCCGCACGGAGCCCGGTACGACGCGTGCGCATCCAGCCGGTGGATGCGCGTGCCTGAACAGAAACGGTCGTCTCCGACATCCCCATGGCCGCGCTCGTCGCGGTGATGATCATGGTGTCGGTCGCCACCTTCGACTGGCACTCCGTCCGGCCGGCCACCCTCAAGCGCATGTCGGCCGGTGAGACCACGATCATGGTCGTCGCGGTCGCCGCCGTGGTCGCCACCCACAACCTGGCCATCGGCGTGGTGCTCGGCTCGGTCACCGCCATGGTGGTCTTCGCCAAGCGCGTCGCCCGCCTCGCCCACGTCTCGGCCGTGATCGACCCCGACGGCCCTACAAGGATGACCCGGACGACATCGTCAGCGACCTCACCGGCGCGCACATCTGGGACGCCTCCTCGGTCGCGGCGCTGGACGCGATCGGGGCCAAGTACGGCCGGCTGGGCACGAAGGTCACCGTCGTCGGCCTGAACGCGCCCAGCGCCGAGATGCGCGCCAGACTCGCCGGCCGGCTCGGCGCGGGCCACTGACGCGGGTCCGCGGCGTACGCCTGTCGGCCGGCCACGACCGCAAGGCGGTCCGGCCGGCCGACGTCATGCTGGAATGGCGCCCCGCCGCGTGACCCACCGCCCACCGGGCCCGCCCCACGACCGAAGGACGTACTCCCCGTGCTCGTCGCCCGCTCCGTCGCCCTGTTCGCCGTCGCCGCCCTCTTCGAGATCGGCGGCGCGTGGCTCGTGTGGCAGGGAGTGCGGGAACACCGCGGATGGATCTGGATCGGAGCGGGCGTGATCGCGCTCGGCCTGTACGGATTCGTCGCCACGCTCCAGCCGGACGCGAACTTCGGGCGCGTCCTCGCCGCGTACGGCGGCGTCTTCGTGGCCGGATCGATCGCCTGGGGCATGGCCGCCGACGGCTACCGCCCCGACCGCTTCGACGTCGCGGGCGCGCTGATCTGCCTCGCCGGCATGGCAGTGATCATGTACGCACCGCGAGGCGGCTGACGCCCGCCGCCTCGGCGTCGCCGACGGGCTGCGCACCATCGCCACCGATCGCTGAGCGTGCGCAGTCCGGGGGGCGCCCGGCCCCGTGCCGGGCAGGACGGGCGCGCGGCCTACCGGGCCCGGGCGACGAGGAGGGCGACGTCGTCGTGGTCGTCGGGGTGGCGCAGGCCGTACAGCAGGAGGTCGCAGACTTCCTCCAGGGGCCGCTGGGGTTCGTCGAGAAAGCCGAGGAGGACGTTCAGGCGGTCGTCGATGGAGTGGTGCCGGGTCTCGACGAGGCCGTCGGTGTAGAGGACCAGCAGGTCGCCGGGGCCGAAGTCGGCCGTGATGGTCTCGAACGGGATGCCGCCGACGCCGAGCGGGACTCCGGTGGGCAGTTCGAGCAGCGCGGGGACGTGGCCGGGGCGGGCCAGCGCGGGCGGCATGTGCCCTGCGTTGGCGATGCGGCACTGCCTCGTGCGGGGGTCGTACACGGCGTAGAGGCAGGTCACGATGTAGTGCTCCAAGTCGCAGGTGATCTTGTCCAGGTGCTGGAGGACGGCGCCCGGGTCGAGGTCGAGGTCTGCGTAGGCGCAGGTGGCGGTGCGCAGCCGGCCCATGGTGGCGGCGGCGTCGATGCCGTTGCCCATGACGTCGCCGACGACCAGCGCGGTCTTGTCGTCGCTCAGGGGGATGACGTCGTACCAGTCCCCGCCGACTTCACTGGTCGCCTGGGCGGGCTGGTAGCGGGAGGCGACTTCCAGTCCCGTGAGGTGGGGCGGGTGTTCGGGCAACATGCTGCGCTGGAGAGTGAGGGCCGTGTTGCGCACGCTCTGGAACCAGCGGGCGTTGTCGATGGCCACGCCGGCGCGGCCGGCCAGCTCACTGGCCAGTACGACGTCGTCCTCGTCGAACGGGAGCGGGTTGCGGGTGCGTTTGAGGTCCAGGGCGCCGAGCACCTCGCCGTGCGCGATCAACGGCACGGCGAGGTAGGAGTGGACGCCGGCGCGGGCCAGGAGCGCCGTGGCCTCGGCGTCACGGCCGATCCGCCGCAGATCGCGGTCGCCGACGTGGCGCACCAGCACCGGCCGCCCGGTGTGGACGCACAGGGTGACCAGGCGGTCGCCGTCGTAGGCGGCCAGGTCACCGAGAGGGTCGGCGGCGTCCAGAGCCACGGTGGGGTGGGCCGCTTTGAGGGCGAGGGCGCGGAAGAGCTCCGGACCGTCGTCCGGCCTGCTCGTGCGGCGGCAGGCAAGGGCGGAGTCGAGGACGTCCACGGCGACCACGTCGGCGAGCTCGGGGGCGGCGATCTCCGCCAGTTCCTGGGCGGTCCGCTCCACCTCCAGAGTGGTGCCCACGCGGGTGGAGGCGTCGGCGATGAGGGCCAGGCGCCGCCGCGCCCGGTCGGCCTCGGCGGCCGCGCGGTGCCGCTCGGTGACGTCGACGACCGAGGTGGCGGCACCCAGGACCCGCCCGCCGGGGTCCTCCAGCCGGTAGAAGGAGAGGGACCAGGCGTGCTCGTTGGCGGGGTCGGCCGGAGGGCGGCCCACGTGGTACTGGTCGAGCAGCGGGGTGCCGGTCGTGAGCACCTGACGCAGGGCCGACTCGATGGTGTCGATGTCGGGCAGGGGCAGCGCCTCCCTCAGGTGACGGCCGATGTGGTCCGCGGCTGGTATGCCGTCGATTCGCTCCAGTGCCGGGTTGACCAGGAGATACCGCAGGTCGGGGTCCATCAGGGCAAGCCCGATCGGGGACTGGTTGATCAGCCGCTCGCACAGGGCCAGATCGGTCTCGACGCGCTGGAGCAGGGCGTGATCGGCTGCGATGCCCAGGGCGTAGACATCTCCGATCTCGTCCAGCAGCCGCATGTTGCGGAACTCCACCAGGCGACTGCTGCCGTCCTTGTGCCGGACGGGAAAGGCGCCGGCCCAGCTCCGGCCGGTCTCGAGCACCTCCCCGAACAGACTGACCACAGCCTGCAGGTGCTCGGGGTGGATGAACAGGCGCGCTGCGTACTTGCCAAGGGCTTCTTCCGCGGTGTAGCCGAAGAGCTCCCCGGCCTGAGGGGTCCAGAACACGATGCGCCCCTCGGCGTCGACGACCACCGCGGCAACGCTGAGCACATCCAGAAGGCCGGTCGGCCGGGGCGGCTCGGGGCCGTACTCGTCACCGTGGGACCGGAAGGATTCGGCTGTCATCCCAGATCCTCCTCCACCGGCCCGCAGAACGTGCCGACCTCGGGGCCATCGGCGCACACGTGGGTTCTGACCACCGGCACTTCCATGCTGCCCCCGGCCGTCTGCCTCGCGCAGCCCGTTGGCCTGTCCCAACGGGGTGCGGCGCCGCTCGGCGGCTCCCCTGGCACGTCTGCTTCCCGGAACCTCCCGTCGGCCCTCCGCTCGGGGTGGGAGGGGTGGCGTTCGAGGCCGCCGAGATCGAGCTCGCCGAGAACAGTCTGCTCGGCCCTCTGCACCAACGGCCTCATCGAGGGAGCCGACCGCGCCATGGAACTGGGCATGTCCCGACTCGCGCATCGGTGGGGTGCTCGGTACCGGTACACGGCCGACGCAAAGATCATCCGGGCCGAACAGGAGATCCCGTGAACGGCAGGACTCCGCGTCGACCGGGGCGTGGTGTCCGGGCCCGAGCGGAACCTTGTCGAGATGAGAAACATGAGAACAGCACATTCATGACTTCTCTTCGACTTCCGCTGAGGTTCTTCCCGGCTGGCCAGCATGGCGGAGCGTCGCCGACCTCCCCTCGGTCGGCGCGCACAGCTCGCCGCTTCGCACACTCCGCCCATCCAGGAGACGAGATGCCGCTGAACCGCAGGGAATTGCTGAGCCGATCGGCGCTGGCCGGCGCCGGGGTCATGCTCATCGGCAGTGTGGAGGCACTGCTGACGGCGCCCGGTGCCGTCGCCGACACAGCCGCGACGGGCGGGGCCGTCGGCTACGGCCCGCTGGTCCCGGATCCCCAGGGCATCCTCGCCCTGCCCGAGGGCTTCTCCTACCGGATCCTGACCCGCACCGGCGTCACCACGCTGGAGTCCGGCCAGACCACGCCGAGCAACCACGACGGTACGGGCGCCTTCGCGGCCGGCGACGACGATGACGATGACGACGCCGTAACCCTGCTGGTGAACAACCACGAGATCGACGACCCGCTCGGTGTCGCCGAGCACCCCGTGCCGCACCTGGACGGCCTCGTCTACGACCCGGCGGCGGCCGGCGGCTGCACCGTCGTCGAGGTGGCCGACGACTCCGTGCGCGAATGGGTCGGCATCGCCGGCACCTCCACCAACTGCGCCGGCGGCGTCACCCCGTGGGGCACCTGGCTCACCTGCGAGGAGACCGAGGACAAGGCCGGCGTCAACGGCATGACCGAGGACCACGGCTACGTCTTCGAGGTCGACCCCCAGCACGGCAGCTCGGCCAATCTCGCCCCCAAACCGATCAAGGCTCTCGGCCGTTATGCGCACGAGGCGGTCGTGGTCGACTCCTACCGCGGCCACCTGTACCTCACCGAGGACGCCTCCAAGCCCAACGGCCTGCTCTACCGCTGGACCCCGCCGGTCGGTTTCACCCACGGTCCCGGCAAGCTGCGGGCCCTGGCCGACAACGCGGGCGTGCTGGAGGCGTTCAAGTGCTTCGATGCCGCCGGCCAGTACGTCGACGACCTCTCCCGCGCGACGAAGGTCGGCGCCGTGTACCGCGTGGACTGGGTGAAGGTCCCGGACCGCGACGCCGTCACCACCTCCGTGCGCAAGCAGTTCCTGGCAGGTGAGATCACCCGCTCCCGCAAGCTCGAGGGCATGTGGTGGGGCGACGGCGGCGCGTACTTCGTCTCCAGCTACGCCCGCGCCGAGAGCCCCGGCACCCCGCACGACGGCCAGGTGTGGTTCTACGACCCGCGCAGCAGCACCATCACCCTCAAGGTCCTGCTGGCGGTGAACACCGACGTGTCCCAGGACGGCGCCTACGACGGCCCGGACAACATCACCGTCTCCCCGTTCGGCGGCCTGGTGATCGCCGAGGACGGCGACGGTGTGTCGCACCTCTTCGGCGCCACGGCCGACGGCCAGACCTACCCGATCGCCCGGAACGAGCTCAACGTCGGCACCGCGGAGGCGCCGGAGTACAGCGAGTTCGCCGGTGTCACCTTCTCCGCCGACGGCAGGACGTTGTTCGCCAACATCCAGGACCCGGGCATCCTCGTCGCCATCACCGGCCCCTGGACGGGCGACGACGGCGACGACGACTAAAACCCTGTCCCCACCCCCGCTCCCCAAACCCCAACTCCCCTACGCCGTTCGACGGCAGCGGTTCAACGGCGTGCCGCTGCCGCCCCTCTCTCCCCGCAGTGCCAACTCTCCTCACCAGGAAGCTGACATGCAGCCCTTCATCGATCACGCACGCACCTTCCCCGCCTCCCGCGGTACCGAGCTGGGCGGCCTCGCCGCCGGGCAGTCGCCGTCCGTCCTGTTCATCACCTGCTCGGACTCACGGGTCGTCCCCTCCCTCATCACCGGTGCCGGTCCGGGCGAGCTCTTCGAACTGCGCACCGCCGGCAACATCGTCCCGTCGTACCACGCCGGCCCCACCTCCGAGGCCGCGACCATCGAGTACGCGATCGAGGTGCTCGGGGTCTTTGACATCGTGGTCTGCGGACACTCCCACTGCGGCGCCGTCGGCGCGCTCGTCCGCGGTGACGACCTGTCCGGCGTGCCCGCCGTCCGTGACTGGCTCGGCCACGCCGCCGAGAAGCCGGCCGGCGCGCAGGACGACCCACAGGTCGCCGAGGCCGTCCAGCACCACGTCCTGACGCAGGTGATGCGGCTGAAGTCCTACCCGAGCGTGGAGGCCCGCCTCCAGGACGGGAAGCTGGGGCTGCACGCCTGGTTCTACGAGGTGCACACCGGCACTGTGCTGGCGCACCGGTCCGAGTCCGACTCCTTCGAGACGCTGTGAGTGATCCGATGAACACCACTTTCCCGAAGACCCCGAAGACTCTGAAACAGGACTTCGCCGCCTCCGTCGTCGTCTTCCTCGTCGCCCTGCCGCTGTGCGTGGGCGTGGCCGTCGCCTCGGGCGTGCCGGCCGAACTCGGCATCGTCACCGGCATCGTCGGCGGCCTCGTCACCGGCTTCCTGCCGGGCAGCCAACTCCAGGTGTCGGGCCCGGCCGCCGGTCTGACCGTGCTCTGCTTCGAAGCGGTCCGCGAGCACGGGCTGCCGGCGCTCGGCGTGATCGTCCTCGCGACCGGTCTGCTCCAGCTGTGCATGGGCGCGCTGCGCTGGGGACGCTGGTTCCGGGCCATCTCCGTCGCCGTGGTCGAGGGCATGCTCTGCGGCATCGGGCTCGTCCTGATAGCCGGCCAGCTGTACGCCATGACCGACACCAAGGCGCCGTCCTCCGGCGTCGACAAGATCCTCGGGCTGCCCGGGATGCTGGCCCATGTGCCCAACTCGGCCGCGGCCGTGGCGTCCCTGCTGCTCGGCGCGGGCACGATCGCCGTCCTGGTGCTGTGGCCGAAGCTGCCGCGGAAGGTCCGGATCGTGCCCGGCCCGCTCGCCGCCGTCGCACTCGCGACCATCGCCTCGCTCGCCTTCGCGCTGCCCGTCCACAACGTGACGGTGAAGGGGCTGTTCGCGGCGATCCAGCCGCCCACGCTCACCGGGTTCGGCGGGCTCGCGGACGTCGGGATGCTCACCACCGTGCTGGCGTTCACGCTGATCGCCTCGGCGGAGAGCCTGTTCAGCGCGGCGGCGGTCGACCGGCTGCACGACGGTACCCGGACCGACTACGACAAGGAGCTGATGGCCCAGGGCGCGGGCAACACCGTGTGCGGTCTGCTCGGCGCGCTGCCGATGACCGCGGTGATCGTGCGCAGCGCGGCCAACGTCCAGGCGGGCGCCAAGACCAAGGCGTCCCGGGTCCTGCACGGCGCCTGGCTGCTGCTGTTCGCGGCGCTGCTCCCGGCCGCGCTGGGCGTCATCCCGATCCCGGCGCTCGCGGGCGTCCTGGTCTTCTCCGGCTTCAAGCTGATCCCCCTGAAGGGGCTCGCCTCGCTCTGGCGCGGCCACCGAGGCGAGGCCGTGATCCTGGTCGCCACCGCGGTGTCCATCGTCGCGATCAGCATGTTCGAGGGCGTACTGATCGGTCTCGCCCTCGCGGTGGTCAAGACGGCCTGGGAGGCGTCCCACGTCAAGCTGGAGATCGTCGACAAGGGCGCGGGTCCCGTGCAGGCGCACGTCAGCGGCAACGCGACCTTCCTCAGGCTCCCGAAGATCCTCGACGCCCTGGAGGCGATCCCGCAGGACCGCCCCGTCGAGCTGAACCTGTCCCGGGTGCACCACCTCGACCACGCCTGCCGTACGGCCCTGGAGAACTGGGCGGAGCGGCACGGAGCGGCCGACACCGCATCGGCCAAGGTCATCATGGCCGCCTGAGCGGGATGCGGGGGCGGCGCCGTACGGGGTGCCGCCCCCGCGCACACCGTCGGCGCATGGCTCATACACAAAGTTCAGGAGCAGGTCATGCGCCGAGCAGGCCGCCGCCGGGCTCCGCTGGTAGCTGTTCAGGACGGGTCCGATGTCGGAAGGCCCCTGCATCAGGACACCGAGGAGGTTGTACCCGCGTGACCCGCAGCCAGCGTCTCGCCGCTCTCGCGGCCGGCGTAATTCTGCTCGTCGGAATCCCCGTCTCCGGAGCCCATCAGGTGCCGCCTCCGGATCTCGGCGAGCCCGTCGTCGTCGGGCGCATGGGACCCGGCCACACGAGCGGTTCCGTACCGTCTCCGGACGGCCGGGCGACGGAGCGGACCCCGACCCGTTCACCGTCCCCCGGCGCGACGACAGGGATCGCGGACGCGCACGAGGACGAGTACGGCGGCGAGGACGCCGTCGCTTCCGCGCCCACCGGTGCGGAGCAGGCGGACGCCACGCACCCCGACCGGACGGACACGGCGCAGCCCGTGTCACCGAAGCCCCCCGTGCCCGCCGGGGATGCCTCCGACGACGATCGGACGCCCACCTACAGCCCCGCGGCACCGGCCACCCCTCGGACGCCGAGCACACCGGCGGGCGACGACGGAGACGACGATGACACCGGTGAGGACGGCTGAGCCCGCACCGCCGAAGCAGGCCGTCGGCACGCCCGGGCGCCACCCGCTCCGGTCGATCCACGCGCGCCTGCTCGGACGGATGGTGCTGCTCGTCGGACTGACCCTGGCGAGCCTCACCGGTGCGGAATCCTTCATCCTCACGGCCCGCCTGAACGAACGCGTCGACCGCGAACTCGCCCACGACATCGAGGCGTTCCGCTCCTTCGCGACCGGGACCGCGGGCGGTTCGGGGCCGGCCCCCGGCACAGTCCGCGCACTCTTCGTCTCCTACCTGGAGGGGTACATACCGGAGCATGGCCAGACCGTGATCACCCTGGTCGACGGAGATCCGTACCGCCGCTCCGCCGAGGAGCCGCCGGCCCGCCTGGACACCGACCACGCGCTGATGGGCCGGGCCGCAGCCGTCCGCTCACCCTCCTACGGGGATGCCAACAGCCCGGCGGGCCCCGTGCGGTTCGTGGCCGTGCCCGTCGCGGTAGCGGGCGACCCGGCGCGGGGCGTGCTCGTCATCGCCACCTTCACCCAGCAGGAACGCGACCACATCAACGACTCGATCCGCATCCAGACCTATCTCGGCCTCGGCGCCATGCTGCTCTCCGCGTGCGTCGGCTGGATCTTCGCCAGCCGTATCGTCGCTCCGCTGCGGGTCCTGGGGGACACCGCCCGCTCGATCCACGAGTCGGACATCACCCGCCGCATCCCCGTCCACGACCGAGACGAGATCGGTCAACTGGCAGGAACTTTCAACGACATGCTCGACCGCCTGGACGACGCCTTCACGACGAAGCGCCAGTTCATGAACGACGTGGGTCACGAGCTGCGCACCCCCATCACGATCGTGTTCAGCCAGCTGGAGACACTCCCTGACGACCCGGCGGACCGCGCCCAGACGGTGGCGGTCATCACCGACGAACTGCGGCGCATGCACCGCATGGCGGAGGAACTCCTCATGCTGGCCAAGGCCCGCCGCCCGGACGCCCTGCGCCCCGAGGACCTCAGCCTCTCCGAACTGATCGAGGAGGTGTACGTGAAGGCAGCCGCGCTGGCCGAACGCCGCTGGCTCCTGGACTTCGTGGAGGACCCGCACCGCGACACCCTCCACGCCGACCGCCAGCTCCTGACCCAGGCCATGATCCAACTGGCCCAGAACGCCGCTCAGCACACCGAGGAGCACGGCCGTATCTGGATCGGCGGCCGGGCCGGAGCCGACAGGGTCGAGCTGTGGGTCAAGGACACCGGTCCCGGCATTCGGCTCGCCGACCAGCAACGCATCTTCGAGAGGTTCACGAGGGCGGAGGAAAGCCGCGGCCGGACAGGGGCTGGGCTCGGACTCGCCATCGTCAAGGCCATAGCCGAGGCGCACCACGGCGAGGTCCAGGTGGACAGCAGTCCGGGGCGAGGCGCGACCTTCACCCTGCGCATCCCGTATGTCACGCGCGCCCTGAACGGCGGCCTTCGGAAACCATGAGCCAGAGCAGACAGCCCCGCCGCCATCTCCTCATCGCCGAGGACGAGGCCCACATAGCCTCCTACCTCTCGGAACGCTTCACCGCCCACGGCTTCCGCACCACTGTCGTCACCGACGGGGAGACGGCCCGGCGCGCGGCCATGTCGGGCAGATACGACCTGATGCTCCTGGACATCGGACTGCCCGGCGAGGACGGCTTCACCGTCGTCACCCGCCTCCGCGCGGCATCCAGCGCCCTTCCGGTCATCATCCTCACGGCCCGGGACACCGTCGCCGACACGGTGTACGGCCTGGAGGGCGGCGCCGACGACTACATGACCAAACCCTTCAGCTTCGACGAACTCCTCGCCCGAGTCCGCCTGCGCCTGCGCCTGCGCGAGACCGACAGCTCCGTCCTGCGCCGCGCCGGAATCGCCCTGGAGACCCGCACCCGCCAGGCCTATGTCGACGGCCGGATCATCCAGCTCAGCGCCCGTGAGGCCGCCCTGCTGGAACACCTCATGCGCAACGCCGGGAGGGTGCTCGGCCGCGAGGACCTGCTCTCCGACGTCTGGGGGTACGAGGCGTCGGAGGGCTCCAACATCGTCGACGTGTACGTGCGTTACCTCCGCCGCAAGCTGGGCGCGTCCAGAATCACCACGGTGCGGGGGCAGGGCTATCGGCTGGAGGGTGACGAACTGGACCCCGTGCGCCGGCCCCGGTGACCTCCCGCAGGTCGAGGGCATGGTCGTGGACCCGGTGAACGCACGGCCGGAGGGTCCCCGACCGATGTCTGAAAGAGGTTCTCCCAACGCTCACTTTCCGTTGGGAGAGGGACTGAGCGTCTGCTCCTAGGGTGGCTCGCGCCGCCCCCTGGTCAAATGCATCGAGAGGACTCCCATGACAGGCAAGTCCGCCGGAAGACCGACCGGTTCCGGTCTTGAACGACGCACCCTCCTGCGCGGGGCTGCCGTGGCCGCAGCCGCGTCCGTTCCCTTCCAGGCCCTCACGGCGCGGACAGCTGCAGCCGCACCCGTCAAGCTGGAATTCGATGCCGGATACGGCCCGCTGGGCCCGGTCAAGGACCAGGCGACCGGCCTGGAACTGCTGCAACTGCCGCGCGGGTTCGAGTACATCTCCTACGGCTGGACCAACGACCGCATGGACGACGGGGTGCCCACCCCGAGCGCGCACGACGGGATGGCCGCCTTCCGGTACGGGGACCGGGTCCACCTCGTCCGCAACCACGAGCGCGGCGCCGGACCCGCCTTCACCGCCCCCGCCTACAACCCCGAGGCCGGCGGCGGCACCACCACGCTGGTCTTCGACCCGGACGCCGGCCAGTGGCTGGAGTCCTACGGCAGCCTCGGCGGCACCATCCGCAACTGCGCCGGCGGTCCCACCCCGTGGAACACCTGGCTCACCTGCGAGGAGACCTTCTCCACGACCGCCGGCAAGCGGCACGGCTACATCTTCGAGGTGGCCTCTGAGGGCAAGGGCAACCCTGAGCCCTACAGGGCCATGGGCCGGTTCAACCACGAGGCCGTCGCCGTCGACCCGGCGACCGGCTATGTCTACGAGACCGAGGACCGCGGCGACGCATCGCTCTACCGGTTCGTTCCGGCGGTCGCGGGCGACCTGTCCAAGGGTGGCCGGCTCGAGGCCCTGCGCATCGGCACCACCACGTACGACACCCGCGCCGACGGGGAGAAGGCGTACGGCACCGTCTCCTGGGTGCCCGTGGACGACGTCGACCCGGCGACGGACACGGTACGGCTCCAGGCACAGGCGAACGGCGCCGCGGTGTTCAGCCGCCTCGAGGGCGCCTGGTACGGCAACGACCGCATCTACGTGATCACGACCGACGGTGGTCCCGCCCGGCAGGGCCAGGTCTTCGAACTCGACCCGGCGACCGACGAGTTCCGGGTGCTCTTCGCCTCCCCGGGCTCCGACGTCCTCAACGCGCCGGACAACATGTGCGTCAGTCCCCGCGGAGGCCTGGTGCTCTGCGAGGACGGCGGCGGCACCGAGTACGTCCACGGGCTCACCGTGGAGGGCGAGATCTTCCGCTTCGCCGCCAACAACGTGGACCTGCGAGGCGGGACCGCCGGCAAGAACGTCGCGGCGGCCGACCACCGGGGGTCCGAGTGGGCCGGTTCGGTCTTCGAGCCCAAGAACGGCAACTGGCTGTTCGTGAACGTCCAGACCCCCGGCATCACGTTCGCGATCACCGGCCCCTGGTCCCAGGGCACCCTCTGATCCGTCCGCCGGGCGCGCCGCCCGCTCGTCGTGGCGCGCAGGGCTGCCGGGCCGGAGTCAGAGACAGGCCCGGCAGCCCTCGACCGATCACGCCTCGGACAACCAGGAGTCTCCGTCCTGGGGCTGCCGTACCGACCACCTCGTGCACAGGATCGGCCCGGCCGCGGCGTGAGACGTGCCGCGAGTGCCCATGACCCCGGTGTCGACGGGTCACGCATCGACCACCCCTCATCGAAGCTGATCCGGAACGGCAATGCGTCAAAGCCACGTCATGTGTTCCCTCAATGGCTGATGAGCGCCGGCCGGCCACACGGCTCCGGAGCTACGACCCCGGTGTCAGGGGCTGGTCCGGGGAAGGCGGCTCCCCGGAGCCTTCCCGACGGTCGTCCGTGAGACGGCGCCGAACCTCCTCCGCCATCGGGTCCCGCAGGGAATCGAGGATCTCGACCGCCTCGGTCAGTGCCCCCCGAGCGACAGCCGCACGGCCGGCGGTGGTGAGCTGTTCGCCCAGCCGGACCAGCGAGCGGGCCAGCCCCAGCAGGTCGCCGACCCGCCGTCGCACATCAACGGCCTGCTCGTACCAGCCGATCGCCTCACTGGTCCGGCCGACGGTTCGGCACACGTCCCCCAGCCCGTGCAGGGACTTGGCTTCCGTCGGCAGATCCGCCGTCCCGCGCGCACCGGCAAGAGCCACTTCGTATTCCTCGTACGCCTGAGCGGGCCGGCCGAGGATCAGATTCAGCGCTCCGATCTCAGTCAGAGTGATCGACTCGCCGCGTCGGTCACCGTTGCTCCGGTGGATCGGCAGTGCCTCCCGCTGGCGCTCCAGTGCTTCCTCGTGCCGTCCCATGAGGCGGAGCGTCCAGGCGAGGTTGTAGATGCTCGTCGCCCGCCACTTGGTGTCGCCTATGTCCTGACTGATCGCCAGCGCTTCGGTGAAATGGCGCAGGGCGTCCTCATGGCAGCCCATGTCCGATTCCGCCCCGGCGAGACAGATCAGGCTCCAGGTCTCGGCCCATTGGTCGCGCAGGCGGCGCGCGGCCCCGACCGCGGTGCTCGACAGTTCGAGCCGGTAGGTGTTGTGCCTGCGCAGACGCAGGAAGTACACCAGCGCTACCGGGAGCTTCCACGCCACGTCGTCCAGGCCGAGCTCCACAGCCTGACCCACGGCGGGGACGAGGCTGGGCAGTTCGGTGTCGCACCACTCGAGGGCGGCCGCAGCCCCCTGGAACGGCGCGTGCTCCCGGTCCGCGTGGCCTTCGAGCGGCACGTGCTGCCGTTCGGGAACGAGAACCCGGTCGGCGGCGTCCGCCATCCAGAGGTAATGAGACAACTCGCGGTGCAGAGCCTCGGCCCGTGCCTCCGGGGTTTCCTCTTCCGCGACCCGTTCCCGGGCGTAGTCCAGCAGCAGGTCGTGGTACCTGTATCGTCTCGTTCCCGTCACCTCCAGCATGTTCACCGCTGCCAGCCCGCGCAGCACACGCAGGGTCTCGTTCTCGGGCAGGGCTGTCAGCGCGGCAGCCGTCGATACAGAGAAATCCGGCCCCGCATGGAGCGCGAGCAGCCGGAACGCCCTGGCGGTGGCGGGGGAAAGTTGCTGGTACGACCATGAAAACACCGTGCGAACCCCGATTCCCTCGTCCAGTGTGGACAGTGCTTCGAGTCGGCGGCCGTCACCGGTCACCTCCTCGATCAGCTCGCGCAGACTCGTTCCGGAGCCCGCCTGCTGCGCGGCGATCCGGACAGTGAGCGGGAGGCGGCCGCAGCCGAGCACCAGCCGGGTCGCGCCGTCCGTGTCGCGGTGACCCGACAGACGGCGGAACAGCTCCACCGCCTGAAGCGTGTCGAGGGGTCTGACCGGCACGGGCGTGGCGCCGTCCACGGCAGTCAAGCTGCCGAGCCGGTTCCTGCTCGTGACGATCGTGAAGCAGCCGGGCGTGGACGGGAGCAGCGGCCGCACTTGCTCGGCACTGCCCGCGTTGTCCGCCACCAGCAGCACGCGTTTTCCGTCGAGCAGGGACCGGAAGAGCGCGGACATGGCGTTCAGATCGCTCGGCACCCGGTCGACGGGCGCGCCAAGGGCGGAAAGTAACCCGTGAAGGACCTCTTCGGGCCGGAGAGGAGCGAGCCGGTCGTAGCCCCTCAGGTTCACGTAGAGCTGGCCATCTGTGTAGCGGTCTCTGGCGCTGTGTCCCCAGAAGACGGCGAGGGCGCTCTTGCCTACCCCCGCCGGCCCGGAGATCACGGCGACCCCGTTCATCGTCGTGGCGAGTTCGCTCAGCGTGGCCAGGACGTCCGTCCGGTCCGTGAAGCAGGTCGCGGCACGGGGCAGCTGCCTCGGCAGCGGCAGGGCGTCTCCAGAACCGTGCACACCGCCGTAGACGGTCCCTGCCTGCACCACGTATCTGGCGCGGCCGTCGAAGGCGTTATTTCCGCCGTCTGCGTTCATGCGCGCGTTCCGTTCCTTCGTGGTGCGGACGTGCGGCGAGGAACCGCCGTCGACGGTGTCGGTTCAGCGGCCAAGCGGTCGATCGTGGCACGCAGACCCGCCGCGAACCGCGCTCCGGCAGGGGCCCATGCAGCCTCGGTGGCGAGGGCGTCCACGGTGACGTCGGCCCATGTCAGATGGCGGTGGAATGCCGAGACGGCCTGCCGGACCCGTTCCGGAGCGCCCGGAGCCCCCCGGCGTGGCTGCCTCGTGGAACGCGCACGCCACAGCTCCGCCAGGGCCACCTGGGCGTAGAGGCCGTAGAGCGCCTGCTTCACAGGCAATGGACCGGTCCACCAGGGTACTGACAGGGAGACGGACTGGGCGGAGTCGAAGAACGCGTACGCGTCCATCAGCGCGGCAAGTTTGCCGCGCTGGAACTCCTGGAGCATGGCGGCGGCGGCATCGGTGGTTCTCGCGGGCATAGCCAAGGCCACGGCACCGAAGGACCGCCCCCGGACAGGGGCGAGGGAGTCCGGGTTTTGTGGCATCACTCCCAAGGGGACCACTGCCCGTAGCCCGGCCAGCAGCGGTGCCGCGTACTGCGGTACGAGCAGGGACAGTTCGCGTCCCGCGCGACTGAGAGCGACCTGCCAGCCGGTCCACTGCCGCTGGGAAAGACGGTCGAGGGCGGCGGAGTCGTGGCGGGCGCGGTACGGGTCGAGGTCCTCGACGGCGACGGGTAGCCAGGGTGTCGACAGACGTCTGACGCCGATCCAGCCGCGGGGCGGCCGGCCGGTCCGCTCAATAGTGACGACCGCGGTATGCCCGGCGCGTTCGACCTGCATCGCACCCAGGCCGGGAAAATGGGCCAGGCCGGCCCTCACGGGCAGGGACAGGCGCGTCGTGATTCCGGCTCGCCGAGCGACGGCTGCTGCGATGCCGGCGACGTGCGCCCGGTCGCGCTCGCTGTTCTCGGCGCCGTCGGGGCGAAGGCAGTGCGTCGCCCATGTCCGGACGAACGGGTGACGGAGGACCTCCGCTGTTTCAACCGGATGACTGCTGTCCAGCTCGATCAGGAGCTCCCGGCCGAGAGCGGCTGCCACCGCGAGGTCCGACGTGCCGTCTTGCGGGTCCAGCCCCGCTATGAGGGCTCGGGTCAGCGAAAGCTGCACGTCCTCGAGAGCCTTCGTTCCTTCAACCGTCCCCGCACCGGCTGCGAACGCGTCGAAGGCGCCGTCCGGCAGGTGATGGATGACGGGCCGTGGGGGATCACCGTCACGCGGAGCCGCGATACCTCGCGTCCGCGCCGCTGGAATCTCCGACGCCAGAACCATGAGATCGGCGCAGTACACCGACGGATTGTCGAAACCGTTACCCGGTCGGTAGCGGTGGGCGTAGAGACCGCCCCCACAGATTCGGACCACCGGGCAGGCGAGGCACGTGGCACAAAGATCGGCGTAGCCCTGGTTCCGCGCGGCGACGCCGGGATGAGCCATGAGGCGGTCCACACTGTGCGTGAAGATGGACATGCCCGTTGCGGGCGCGCCGTCGTACGCGGTCTTCAAGGAGTCCGCCTGCTCCCAGGATCCGTCGGTATCCACCACGGCGAGAGTGACGGGCCGAAACCCAACGGCTTCGCTTCCGCTCGCTTCGTTCCAGGAGGCCGCCACGAGGGCATCGAACAGCCGGATCGGAACGGGCCGACGGTCGGCGATCCAGCGTGAATGGATACGGCCCAGCCAGGCGGCATAAGGTGCCGGTGCTTCTCCGTGCCGGGCTGGCGGATTCGCCCATGTGGCATGCGGCAGCAGAAAGTCGAGCCGAGGCGGCGCCTCTTTCAACAACGCCTCGTACACCGCGATCGGGTCGTTCGCGACGTCCACGGTGCAGAGGATTCCGCCGTAGAGGTGACGAAAATCCGGGCGCCTCAGCAGGGCGAGTCCGCGCAGTGCTCCGGCATGGCTGCTGCGGCCATTCGCGTACCGACGGTGCCGGTCGTTCGAGGCCCTGTCGCCGTCGAGGGAGACACCCAACTGCACCCCCAATGCGTCGAAGAGTTCGCAGAACCGCTCGTTCAGGGTCACACCGTTGGTCTGGACGTGCAGACTGAGCCGGACGACGTTGTCCAGAACTGCTCGGATTGTTCTGATCAGCTCGCGCATGCGCGAGATCCCGAGAAGGAGCGGTTCGCCTCCGTGGAGAGTGATGCGCACCATTGGGATCGCATGATTTTCCACGTGTTCCGCGATGCGCTTCGCAACCTGTTCCGCGACGGCTGGACTCATCGTCCGTGGCTTTTCCCGCCAGCTCTGGTCCGGATGCTCGTAGACGTAACAGTGATCACAGGCGAGGTCGCAGGCGCCGTGGACCTTCAGGACGAACTGGTCGATGAAGGGAAGCACTCGTCCCCGCCGATTTCGGAGTTGAAGGCTGCCATCCGGGCGGGAAGGTCCGAGGCGAGGACGCGGTCGCGAAGTTCCGTGACCAAGTCGGTGGAATCAGCGAAAAGGCTTGCCAGTGAGGTATTTCTGAGATCAGGAAGCGGACGCCCGATAAGTTCGATATCGCTCATGGTCACCTTTTCTTCCTTGGGAGGGAGATGATGGCCGATCGGGAGTGCTGAGTTCCCGGACAGGAGGAGATCGCACGACATGAGAGGAAGTCACCGAACGGCCCCCCAGGGTACCTTGGAGTAGCAGTGGAGCACTCTTCTGTCCTCGTCTAATCGGCTCTTCGTCCATGGTAATGCCGTACACTGGCCCCGTGGGTATAGAACTTGAACGGGCGTCACAAGTCGTACTCCGTCCGGTCGTTGCCGCCGACGAGGCAAGGTTTCTTGAACTGGTCCGCATCAGCGCGGATTTCCACCATCCTTGGGTCGGACTGCCTCGTACGCCCAGCGGGTTTTCGGCCTACCTTGCGCGATCGGGCCAGTCTGCCGCCGCCTGCATGGTGCTGTGCCTCAAGGACCAGGGCGATCTCGTGGGAATGATCAACATAAACGGCATCGTGCGTGAGCCTTATCACCGGGGCGTACTGGGGTATGCCGCATTCCTTCCCTATGCCGGCCAGGGATACATGTCGGCGGGAGTGGCGCTGGCCGTGCACCATGCCTTCGAAGGGATTGGCCTGAACCGAGTGGAAGCCGACATTCAGCCGGGCAATACGGCGTCCCTGAAACTGGTCCAGCGGCTCGGCTTCCGGAAGGAGGGTCTTTCCCCGGGCTTCATCAAGATCGCTGGGGTTTGGTGCGACCACGAGCGCTGGGCGATTACCGCGGATATGGACCTTCCTGTCGTGCGCGGGGAATGATGCACGCGGGCCAGGGGCACGGGACCGGCATCACTCCATTGTCAGGCCGCCGTGGATGTCGCGAACCTGCACGACGTTCTTGGCGTGACCGTGAAAGGAGTTGGCAACGCCGTCAGTCGCTGCCTGATTCCAGAGAGACTGGCACTCCTGCCGGAAGGACGGGTCGTGTGTGAACTCCTCGTTCAGGGCGGTCGCGAGCTGCGCTTCCGACTCGGGCACGTCCGGGCGGCCCGCGAAGCGTTCCCTGATCCGCCGAAACAGGGCGGGGAGGGCGGCCCCTGTGGATTGACCCGCTCCGGTGGCGACGCCGGCGGCGAGGGCTCCGGCAATGGCAAGGGACAAGGGATCCATGGATGTCCTCCACTCGGCGTGTGTGCCGTGTCCATCATGGGGGGCGCAGAGGTGCGCGCACCATAGGGCCTCGCCTGGAGCGACAGCCGGCGGTCGGGGGCCTGCTCGCCCGCCGAGGGGACGGCGTGAGCCGGCCACGGGAGTGTCGGGCTGTCGGGTGACAGTTCGTGCACGGGGCGATCTGGTCGCGGACTCGCCCGCGTCGGTACCGATCGTGCAGAGGGCGAGGCCGCCCTCGTGAACGAGGGCGGCAGCGAGCTCGCGGCACTCCAAGGGGTGAGTTGCTCCGTTCAGGCCGGTTCGTCAGGGGAGGAGCAGAATGGCGGCCTTTGCTTCGGCTCGGGTCGTGCCCGGCGGGCACGGACGCCGCCAGGCAAGGCGTAAATACTGCGGCATCCAGTCGCAGTACTGCCTCAAGCCCCAGACTCTCCGGCGACGAGATAGAACCGGCATCGATCGCAGCCATGTACAGATCGGCCGGACGAGTTCGGCTGTGGCATCGGTCAGCTGACGGAGTCCATGAAGCTCAGCATCCGGCGGTTGACCTCCTCGGCGTGGTCGATCTGCGGTCCGTGGCCGGTGTTCGAGACGATTTCAGCGCGGGCGCCGGGTATCAGGCGTGGGATGCGCTCCACTTGCCGCTGTGGATGCACAAGGAGGCTGCGCTTGCCGAGTACCAGGTAGAGCGGGGTGCGGATGGTGGACAGTTCGTCGTCGGACAGGGGCAGTGGAGCCGGGCGGCGTATGCGGTAAGCGCGGACGCCCAGTCTGATCATCGTGCGCAGCTCCGGGACGACGAGGACCGGCTGCTCCAGCCAGGCCGCCAGTCGGGGGCGCAGCGCCTTCGGTGCGAAGGTCGCGAAGAGGCTGACGAAGATCCAGACGAAGAAGCGCAGCCCCACCTTCTCCAGCCCGCCGGGGTCGAGCAGCGTGACCGAGGCGAGGCGGCCGGGCCTGCGGTGCGCTTGGTTGAGGGTGAGCCAACCTCCGTAGGAGGAACCGACGAGGTGCACGCGGTCGAGTCCGAGGCCGGTGAGCGTCTCCTCCAGCCACTGTGCGGCGCGTTCGGGTTGATGGATGGGTTCGCGCTGCACGCTGCGTCCCGGATCGCCTGGGGTGTCGATGGCGTAGACGGGGCGATCGGCGCTGAGAGCGGCGGTGTTGGGGTACCACATGGCGGAGCAGGAGCCCGCTCCGTGCACCAGGACGACGGGGGTGCGTGACCGGGCGGCCGGGTCCGCAGGGCCGTACCGGTAGACGTGCGTGGTGCCGAAGGAGGTCTCCACATCCGTTTCCGCGAGCGCGGGCGCCCCTCGTGCATAGACCGCGTCGCAGGCCGCGAAGTAGCGGTCGCGCAAGGCCTCGCTCGTGTAGCGGCCGACGTCGGGCTGGGTACGGGTCGTGGACACGGCCACCTCCGGGCTATCGAGTCTTCGTGATACGAACGTACCACATTGGTGGTACGGCTGTATCATCGTGACCGAGGACAGCCCCAAGCCAGGGCGACCGATGAACGGGGAGGCAGCCGATGCCCAGGCGCGTGGACCACACAGAACGGCGTACCGAGATCGCCGAGGCACTCGTCCGGGTCGCCGGGCGACGCGGCCTGCACGCCGTGGGGATGCGCGACGTCGCAGCGGAAGCGGGGGTGTCGCTGCGGCTGGTGCAGTACTACTTCGAGACCAAGGAAAAGCTGCTGCTCTACGGGCTGCAGCATCTGGCGGAGCGATTCGAGGAACGGGTCGCCGCCCGGTGCCGGGCCGCCGGGGAGAGCCCGGGACCGCGCGCGAAGATCGAGGCGCTGCTGATGGCGTCGTTGCCGACCGACGAGGAGAGCCGCGCCTTCCACCTCGTCTACACCTCGTACGCCATTCTCGCCGTGACCGAGAAGGCACTCGCCGCCCAGCCGTTCATTCAGAACCCCGACGCAGCCGAGGACGCCCTGACCGAACTCCTCCGGCAGGCACAGGAAGCGGATCTCATTCAGCCCGGTGTGGACGTCCGGTTGGGGGCGGTCGGCCTCCTCGCCATGTCTGCCGGACTCGGCACCAGCATCCTCGTCGGCCAGCGCAGCTCACCATCCGCCGTCGCAGTCCTGGACCACCACCTGAACCGGATCTTCCAAGGAAGCCGGCGCGGTTCCCCGACGCAGCGGACGCCGGAGTGACGTCATGTCCCGGATCTCTGTGAGCCCGGTGATCAGCACCTGACTCCCGAAGTCACCGGACAGCGCTGTCGTTGGGAGTGGATGAAGCCAGTCGCCGTTGAACCGAAGACGGGATCTACGATCTTCATATGAGTGACCAGGGCTCGGCAGCCGAGGAGTTGCGGACCGCTCGGCTGTCGCTGCGGCGCCCGACCGAAGCCGACATCGATGCGATCTTCGAGATCCACAATGATCCTCGGACTTGCCTGCACAATCCCTCGGATGCTCTCGCCCGGTTCGAGGAGGCCGAGGAGCTCTACCAGGGCTGGAACGACCAGTGGCAGCGGTGCGGCTACGGGTACTGGGTCGTCCGACGCCACGGCTCCGGTCAGCAGCTGGGTTTCTGCGGGATCAAGCCCATGGACCTGCACGGGAGGCGGGTCCTCAACCTCTTCTACCGCTTCGCTACCTCGGCATGGACCGAGGTGCTGCTCGTGCTCGAAGGCAGGCTGGAACTGAGCGTGCAGGGCGCCGAGGTGACGGTGGGGCCGGGGGAGATGTACGTGGTGGCGGCAGGCGCCCGACATGCCGTTCGCACGGGGAGCCACGGCACCCTGGTGATCGTGGAAGGGCCCCGAGGGGCGAGAGCGCTCAGGCGGCGCGCAGCGATCGGCAGGCGTTCGTCCCGCTTGTCGTGTCACTGCACGTCGCGCACAGCGAGGAGTTCAATCGCCGCTCCGGACGATTCCAACAACGGCGCAGCAGAGGAGCGCCGAGGGTCGCCTCGGTAGGCGGCGAAGTCTTCGTCGCTGGGAAAGCTGACGAGGTGGGCTTCGACACGGTCGTCCAGAGTGCGCAGCCGCCGTTCCAGTCGTCCCCCGTGCTCGGCAAGGAGCGGCAGAACGGCGGTCTCGTAGGCGTCGAAGGCACTCAGCCGTCCCTCCGGTAGCCGTGCAAGCATCAGGTAGGTGACAGCCACGGAATCCCTCTCCTGCAAGCGGCGATCTTGTAGGCAGTTCTGCATCCGAACGCGCGCCCCGTGACGCCTCTCCAACGGTCGATCTGCCGGTGCCCCTTGGGCGTCTCGGGCGCGACGACTTGGCTACGTTGCCTACAGCCAGTCCCGCCGCTTGAAGATGAAGTACAGACTCGTGCACACCAGTGCCATCAGGCCGATCGCGAACGGATAGCCGAACGTCCAGTTCAGCTCCGGCATCGCGTCGAAGTTCATGCCGTAGATGGTCCCGACCAGTGTGGGGGCGAACAGGATCGCCGCCCACGACGAGATCTTCTTGATCTCCTCGTTCTGCTCGAAGCCCGCCTCCGCCAGCGCCCGCATCTCCGCGTTCTGCTGCTGGGTCACCAGCGTCGCGTTCACCGTGAGGATGTCCGCGAGTGCCTGGCGGAAGCCGTCCACGCGTTCGCTGGTGTGGGTCACGTGGTCGGCGACGTCGCGCAGATAGCGCTGCAGTTCCTCGTGCGTGCCGTACTTCGCGAAGCCCGCCATCAACCCGTGCAGCATCGAGACGAGGGGCCGGGTGGCGCGCTGGAACTCGACCATCTCGCGGGACAGTTCGTAGATACGGCGCGAGACCGCCGGGTCGCCGCCGAAGACCTCCGTCTCGATCTCGTCGATGTCGTTCTGCACTCCGGCCACGACCGGGGCGTAGCCGTCGACCACCGCGTCCAGGATCGCGTAGAGCACCGCCTCCGGGCCCAGCGCGAGCAGTTCGGGCGTCTGCTCCATGCGGTGGCGCACCGCGGACAGGTCGGGGGCCGCGCCGTGGCGGACCGTGATCAGGAAGTCCTTGCCGACGAAGACGTGAAGTTCACCGAAGTCGACCTCCTCCTGGGCGTCGAGATAGCGGGCGGCCCGCAGGACGACGAAGAGCGTGTCGCCGTAGCGTTCCAGCTTGGGCCGCTGATGGGCCTCCAGCGCGTCCTCGACTGCCAGTTCGTGCAGGTCGAACTCGGCCGCCAGGGAGTGCAGTTCGGCCTCGCTCGGCCGGTGCAGGCCGATCCACGCCATGCCGCCCGGGTACTGGCGCAGCTGGCCGAACGTCTCCGCCAGCGACTCGGGGTTCGCCACGCGCCGCCCGTCGCGGTACAGCGTGGCCTGCACCACGCTGCCCTGGTCCTTGGCGACGGGCGGGGCCACGGGCGGCTCCGCCCCCGGTGCGCGGCCCGCCGGACGCTTCGCGGGGGGAGCGGCGGGCCGGCGGCGCCAGTGGTGCCGCTTGGGGGAACGTGCCATCGCGATCTCGCCTCCCACCTCGTCGTACGGCCGAGCGGGACGTGCGCCGGGCCCGGTGCAGGATATCCGCACACGTGGTCGGCCCCGGCACTCGTCGAGGACAGAAGCTGTCCGCAAGGCTGGGTAGCGTACGCGCCATGACGACCAAGACGGTGAAGACGACGTATCCCAGGCTCGGCACCCGCGCGCTCAACCGCGCCACCCTGGAGCGGCAGATGCTGCTGCGTCGCGCACCCCGATCGGCGACGACCGCCGAGGGCGCCGTACGGCACCTCGTCGGGCTCCAGGCACAGAACGTGAAGCCGCCGTACTACGCGCTCGCCGCCCGCCTCGAGGGCTTCGACCCGGGTGAGCTGTCGGCGGCGATGGCCGACCGCCGGGTCGCCCGCATGGTGACCATGCGCTCCACCATCCACACGCACACCGCCGACGACTGCATGGCGCTGCGGCCCCTGGTGCAGGCCGCGCGCGACCGCGAACTGGGCCAGTTCAGGAAGGGGCTCACGGGCGTGGACCTGGGGCGGCTCGCGGCCGTCGCCCGCGACCTCGTCGAGGAGGAGCCGCGGACGATGAAGGAGCTGCGGGAGGCACTGCTCGCGCACTGGCCGGACGCCGACCCGTTCGCCCTCTCGGTCGCAGCCCGCTGCACCCTGCCCCTCGTGCAGGTCACCCCGCGCGGCCTGTGGGGGAGCAGCGGGCAGGTCGCGCTGACCACGGCGGAGCACTGGTTCGGCAGGGAGACGGAGCCGGTGCCGGCACCGGACGACACCGTCCTGCGCTACCTCGCGGCCTTCGGGCCCGCCTCCGTCAAGGACTTCCAGACGTGGTCGGGGCTGACCCGGACGCGCGAGGCGTTCGAGCGGCTGCGGCCGGATCTCCTCGTCTTCCAGGACGACCAGGGCACTGAGCTGTTCGACGTGCCGGAGGCGCCCCGTCCGGACCCGGACACCCCGGCGCCGCCGCGCTTCCTGCCGGAGTTCGACAACCTGCTGCTCTCGCACGCGGACCGGAGCCGCGTCGTGCCCGCGGAGCACCGGACGCGCACCTGGAAGGGGAACCAGGCCTACCGCACCTTCCTGGTCGACGGCTTCCTGGCGGGCGTCTGGCGGCTGGAGGAGACGAAGGACACCGCGACGCTGACGGTCCAGCCGTTCGCCCCGCTGACGCGGGAGCAGCGCGCCGAACTGACCGAGGAGGCCGCCGGTCTGCTCACCACCATGATTTATGCGCGGACGCACGACGTCCGTTTCGGGGCGGTGGGGGAGACGGGCTGACCGTCGCGGGGTGCACCCCGCTTCTACCCCACCGCTTACGGCAGTACGCCGCCCCGGCGTGCCGCCGCGACCGCCTCGCCCTGGCTGTGGGCGCCCAGCTTCCGCATCGCCGAGCGCAGATACGCCTTCACCGTCTCCGGCTTCAGCCCCAGCCGTTCCGCCGCCGCCGCGTTCGTCGCACCGGACGCCACGCAGCTGAGCACGTCGACCTCGCGCGGGGCGAGCGATACCCCCGCCGCAGGCGCGGCGGCGCCGGCGGAGGCCAGCCGGCCGCACACCGCCAGCAGCTCCGCGCGCAGCGCCGGGTCCGCGATTTTCGGGGCCAGCGCCCGCAGGTCACCGTGCACCTCGCGGACCGTCTCCCAGGACCGCCGGTCCTCGTCCGCCCCCGGGCCGGCGCCCGTCCCCGGTCCGCGTACCCCGGCGAGCAGTTGCCCCGCCTCGTCCCGCAGGAGGAGCGCCTGCTCCACGTCGCGCGCCGCGGCCACGGCCTCGTCGAGGACCCGGTCGCCGAGCGCCACGGGCCGGCGCAGCGCGCCGTACAGCACGCCGCGCACCCGGCGGCGTACGACGACCGGCACCGCGACGACCGACCGCAGTCCCTCCGCCGCGACCGCCGCGTCGTACTCGTGGCTGATGTGCCGGGCGGTCGGGTAGTCGGTCACGGTGCACGGCCGGGACAGGGCCATCGACTTCCCGCCGAGCCCGTTGCCGGTGCGGATGGCGAGTCCGCGCAGCGCGTTCGTCGCCGCTCCGGTCAGTTCGGCGATGCGCAGCGGACGCGCGTCGTGCACCAGTCCGCCGAAGGCGACGGGCAGCCCGGTCGCCCGCCGCAGGCGTACGAGCGCGGCCCGCATCGCGACCGCTTCGTCCGGTCCGCCCACGCGCAGCTCCTCCCGCCGGTGCCCAGCTCCGGGACGACACCCCCGTATGGGGGTAGTGAGACCCAGGTCACCGATTACACGATGTGCGAGGCCCGTCCCGCAACGAGGAGGCAACATGACGTCTGGCGGCGCGACCGAGAGGTTCCGGGCTGCCCGGGACTTCCTGCTGGAGCACCGGGAGGACTACGCGGGCGCCTACGAGGGCTTCGCCTGGCCCCGCTTCGAGCACTTCAACTGGGCCCTCGACTGGTTCGACGCCATCGCCCGGGACAACGACCGCACCGCGCTGCACATCGTCGAGGAGGACGGCGGCGAGGTCAGGCGGACCTTCGCCGAGATGGCGGAGCGTTCCGATCGGGTCGCCAACTGGCTGCGCGGGCTGGGGGTGCGGCCCGGCGACCGGGTCGTCGTCATGCTCGGCAACCAGGTCGAGCTGTGGGAGACCGCGCTCGCCGCGATGAAGCTGCGGGCCGTCGTCATCCCCGCGACGCCGCTGCTCGGGCCGGCCGATCTGCGGGACCGGGTGGAGCGCGGCCGGGCGCGCCATGTGATCGTGCGCTCGGAGGACGCCGCCAAGTTCGCGGAGGTGCCGGGCGACTACACCCGGATCGCCGTCGGCGACCGCGTCCCCCACTGGATCGCCTACGAGGACGCGTACGGGGCGGCCGCGCCCTTCGTGCCCGACGGGCCCACCCGCGCCGACGACCCGCTCATGCTGTACTTCACCTCCGGCACCACCGCCCGGCCCAAGCTCGTCGAGCACACTCATGTGTCGTACCCCGTCGGCCACTTGGCGACGATGTACTGGATCGGCCTCCGACCCGGCGACGTGCACCTGAACATCTCCTCGCCCGGCTGGGCCAAGCACGCCTGGTCCAACCTCTTCGCCCCGTGGAACGCGGAGGCGACCGTCTTCATCCACAACTACACCCGCTTCGACGCGGCCCGGCTCATGGCCGAGATGGACCGCGCGGGCGTCACCAGCTTCTGCGCGCCGCCGACCGTGTGGCGCATGCTGATCCAGGCCGACCTCGGCGGCCTCGCCCGGCGCCCGCGCGAGGTCGTCGCCGCCGGTGAGCCGCTCAACCCCGAGGTCATCGAGACGGTGCGGCGCGAGTGGGGCGTGACCATCCGCGACGGGTTCGGCCAGACGGAGACCGCCGTGCAGGTCTCCAACAGCCCCGGCCAGCTGCTCAAGGCGGGCTCCATGGGCCGTCCGAGCCCCGGCTACACGGTCGAGCTCCTCGACCCCGTCACCGGCGAGCCGGGCGCGAAGGAGGGCGAGATCGCGCTCGACCTGTCCACCGCCCCGGTCGGCCTGATGACCGGGTACCACGGCGACCCGGAGCGTACGGCCGAGGCCATGGCCGGGGGCTACTACCGCACCGGGGACATCGCCGCCCGGGACGACGACGGGTACCTGACGTACGTGGGCCGGTCCGACGACGTGTTCAAGGCGAGCGACTACAAGATCAGCCCCTTCGAGCTGGAGAGCGCGCTGCTGGAGCACGAGGCGGTGGCCGAGGCCGCGGTCGTGCCCGCCCCCGACCCGGTGCGCCTCGCCGTGCCGAAGGCGTACGTCGTCCTCGCCGAGGGCTGGGAGGCAGGGCCCGACACCGCCAAGGTGCTCTTCGAGCACTCGCGCGCGGTCCTCGCCCCGTACAAGCGGATCCGCCGGCTGGAGTTCGCCGAGCTGCCCAAGACGGTGTCGGGGAAGATCCGCCGCGTCGAGCTGCGCCGCCTCACGGCGGAGGGCTCGTCCGCCGAGTACGTGGAAGGGGACCTGCGATGAAGCTGTCCTACGCGCACGGCACGAGCGGCACCGCGCTGCTCGGCGACACGATCGGCGCGAACCTCGACCGCGCGGTCGCGGCCTGGCCCGACCGGGAGGCGCTCGTCGACGTGGCGTCGGGCCGCCGCTGGACGTACGCCGAGTTCGGCGCGGCCGTGCGCCTGCTGGCGCGCGGACTGCTCGGCTCCGGCGTCGCCAAGGGGGACCGGGTCGGCATCTGGGCCGTCAACTGCGCGGAGTGGGTGCTGATCCAGTACGCCACCGCGCGTATCGGCGCCATCATGGTCAACATCAACCCGGCCTACCGCGCCCACGAGCTCGAGTACGTCCTGAACCAGGCCGGGATCGCGGTCCTCGTCGCCTCGCAGACGCACAGGACGAGCGACTACCGGGCGATGGCCGACGCCGTCCGTGCCTCGTGTCCGCGGCTGCGGTCCGTGCACTACATCGGCGACGCCTCCTGGGACGCGCTGGTGGCGGCGGCCGCGTCCGTCACGGAGGACCGGCTCGCCGCGCGTGAGGCGGAGCTGTCCTGCGACGACCCCGTCAACATCCAGTACACGTCGGGGACGACCGGGTTCCCCAAGGGAGCGACGCTCTCCCACCACAACATCCTCAACAACGGGTACTTCGTGGGCGAGATGATCGCCTACTCCGAGCAGGACCGCGTCTGCATCCCCGTGCCCTTCTACCACTGCTTCGGCATGGTCATGGGCAACCTCGCGGCCACCTCGCACGGCGCGTGCATGGTGATCCCCGCGCCTTCCTTCGACCCGGCCGCGACCCTGCGGGCCGTCGCCGACGAGCGGTGCACGTCGCTGTACGGGGTGCCGACCATGTTCATCGCGGAACTCAACCTCCCCGACTTCGCCGCCTACGACCTCGGTTCGCTGCGCACCGGCATCATGGCGGGCTCGCCGTGCCCGGTGGAGGTGATGAAGCGGGTCGTCGCGGAGATGAACATGGCGGAGGTGTCGATCTGTTACGGCATGACGGAGACGTCCCCCGTGTCCACGCAGACGCGTCGCGACGACGACCTGGAACGCCGTACGGGCACGGTCGGCCGCGTCATGCCCCACGTCGAGGTCAAGGTGGTCGACCCGGGCACCGGCGTGACGCTGCCGCGCGGAGAGGCGGGCGAGCTGTGCACGCGCGGCTACAGCGTCATGCTGGGTTACTGGGAGGAGCCGGGGAAGACGGCGGAGGCCATCGACGCGGGCCGCTGGATGCACACCGGTGACCTGGCCGTGATGCGCGAGGACGGCTACGTCCAGATCGTGGGCCGCATCAAGGACATGATCATCAGGGGCGGGGAGAACGTGTACCCGCGCGAGATCGAGGAGTTCCTCTACACGCACCCCAAGATCGCGGACGTGCAGGTGGTGGGGGTGCCGGACGAGCGGTACGGGGAGGAGATCCTCGCCTGCGTGATCCCGCGTGACGCGGGGGACCCGCCGACGCTGGAGGAGATCACGGAGTTCTGCCGGGAGCGCCTGGCGCATTACAAGATCCCGCGCCGGGTGGAGATCCTGCCGGACTTCCCGATGACGGTGAGCGGCAAGGTCCGCAAGGTCGAACTCCGCGACCGCTTCAGCTGATCCGGGGGCTGCGCCCTGGGCCGGGGGCAGCCCCCCGGCCCGGAGGAGGTGGGACACCGCGCCCGTCACCCCGGGCCGCCCCCGCACGACGGCGCCCCGCCCCGGCCCGGCGACGTCTCGTCCGCCATGAAGCCCCTCTCGCGGCTGCCGCGCCCCAGAAGGCCGCCGTCCCGCGCGAAGTGGGGGAGGTGCAGCAGGAGCGCCCGGTCGCCGTGCAGCGCCACGGACATCTGCACCCGCGGCACGCTCGCGCTGCCGCGCAGCGGCCGGTCCGGCAAGGGGTGGGCCTCGCGCAGCGAGGCCAGCAGGTGGCGTGCCGCCGGCGTCTGACGCGGTACGAACCAGAGCGCGACGGCTCCCGCCACTGGCACCGCCGCGGCAGCCGTCGCCGCCGGGGAGCCGGTCGTGGCCATCAGGCCGGCCGCGACCGTCACCGGCACCGCGACCAGCAGCGCACGGGCCGCGTGCCAGCGCCTGCGGGGCCGCAGCAGACCCTGGGCCGCGCACTGGTCGCGCAGGCCGTCGAGGGCGCGTTGCACCCGCGGCACGGTGAGCAGCACCTGGATGCCCACCGGGCGGCGCAGGGAGGTGTGGACGGCGAGCTGCAGGGGATCGCGGACCGCGGTCCCCCAGCCGTCGATCCGTACCGTGCCCCTGCGCCCGCTCGTGACGACACCGCGCTGCTGGAGGGCGACGAGCGCCACGGTCACGGCCGCCCGGCGACCGCCCCGCAGGAGGGCGACGGACTGCGGGCCGGGCGCACCGGTCGCGTCCGCGCCGGGCGTACCGGCCCTCAGGAGCACGGCCGCCGCCGCGAGCACCACGCACGCCGCTCCGGTGAACCACCACATGTCGAGGGGCATCACGCCCACCTCCCCCGAGCCGTGTCCGCGGCTGTAGGAGATATGTGCCCGTCCGTACGGGGGCCCGAAGCCCGAAACGGCCGATTCTGAGCTTTATTTGAGATTCGGACCGGTTGCGGAGGCTACGTGCCGATCGTGAGCAGCTCGTCCGCGGGTGCGTTGACCGGCTGGGGGCAGCCCGTGAGGTCCATGACGAACAGCGGGATGCCCAGCCTGTCCGCGCGAGCCCGCGCGTCGTCCGCGTAGCCCGCGAGGGAGAAGAAGACGCTCTGCGCGGACGCGCTGAGTCCGTTCAGCCACAGGCACTCGATGTCGCGGAGGCCGGTCGGCCGGGTCGACGGATCGACCTGGGCCACCACGCCCTCCCCGCGCAGGTCGATGCCGGACACGGGTCTGACCTCCGGCTGGACGACGTCCTTGAAGCCGAGCCACCGCAGATACATCGCTGCGGCCGTCACCGCGTCGCGTGCGGTGCGGATGGTCACCGGACGGAACACGGGACGGGCCGCCGTCGCGGTGGGGGGCAGCGGTAGGTGCGCGGGGCCGGGGGCGTCCGGCCTCGCGGTCGCGGCGGCCTGGCCGCAGTCCGGGGCGGGTGCGCTCACCGGGCGCACCAGGATGCGCAGCACGGTTCCGCAGGCGCAGCCGAGCTCCGGCTGCGGCCACTGGTCCTGCCGCTCGCAGAAGGGGCAGCGCACGGTCACCCAGTCGTCGGTCCAGGTGCGATGGGTGATCGGCTCGGGGGGTGCGCCGCGCAGCAGCGGGGGAGCGAGCGGCGCGCCGCAGGCGCACGGGTAGACGGGCGGTGCGTACAGATGGTCGCGGCGGCAGGCCGGACAGCGCACCGGCACGCTTTCGATCGTCACGACCCCTCCCCCTCCTGGCTGCCGTCCATCGTCCATCAACGGCCGGGAGTTGGCGAGCCACTTCCCGGACTGCGCCCCCTGCGCTCCGGAGCCGCTCCCTCGCCTCCCGCCTCCCTTGACGCCGGACCGGGCTCGTTTTACATTACTTCCGTATAGCAGAACTAGACTTCCGTATTGCGGAATAAATACTGGACACCGACGCGGGACGACGCTCTCAGGTGGCGCGACAGAGCCGATCCCCAAGGCCGGAGCAGGAGCACCCCATGCCTCGTATGACCGCCGCCCGAGCGGCAGTTGAGATCCTCAAGCGTGAAGGCGTCACCCACGCGTTCGGAGTGCCGGGCGCCGCGATCAACCCCTTCTACCGGGCGCTCAAGGAGGGCGGTGGCATCGACCACACGCTCGCGCGTCACGTCGAGGGGGCCTCGCACATGGCCGAGGGCTACACCCGTGCCACGGCGGGCAACATCGGTGTCTGCATCGGTACCTCCGGCCCCGCGGGCACCGACATGATCACCGGCCTGTACTCCGCGATCGCGGACTCGATCCCGATCCTGTGCATCACCGGCCAGGCCCCGGTCTCGAAGCTCCACAAGGAGGACTTCCAGGCCGTCGACATCGCCGCGATCGCGAAGCCCGTCACCAAGAAGGCCACCACCGTCCTGGAGGCCGCCCAGGTCCCGGGCGTGTTCCAGGAGGCCTTCCACCTGATGCGCTCCGGCCGTCCCGGCCCGGTCCTCATCGACCTGCCGATCGACGTCCAGCAGACGGAGATCGACTTCGACCCCGAGACCTACGAGCCGCTGCCGGTCTACAAGCCGCGGGCCACCCGCGCCCAGGCCGAGAAGGCCATTCGGTTCCTTCTGGAGTCCGAGCGTCCGCTGATCGTCGCCGGCGGCGGCATCATCAACGCCGACGCCTCCGGCCTGCTGGTCGAGTTCGCCGAGCTGACCGGCGTCCCGGTCATCTCCACCCTGATGGGCTGGGGCACCATCCCGGACGACCACGAGCTCAGCGCCGGCATGGTCGGTGTGCAGACCTCGCACCGCTACGGCAACGCGACGTTCCTCGAGTCGGACTTCGTCCTCGGCATCGGCAACCGCTGGGCCAACCGCCACACCGGTTACAACCTGGACGCCTACACCAAGGGCCGGAAGTTCGTCCACGTCGACATCGAGCCCACCCAGATCGGCAAGATCTTCGCCCCGGACTACGGCTTCGCCTCCGACGCCAAGGCCGCCCTGGAGCTCTTCATCGAGGTGGCGAAGGACCTCAAGGCCGAGGGCAAGCTGCCCGACTTCGGCGAGTGGGCCGCCTCGACCCAGGAGCGCAAGGCCACCCTGCTGCGCCGCACGCACTTCGACAACATCCCGATGAAGCCGCAGCGCGTCTACGAGGAGATGAACAAGGCGTTCGGTCCGGAGACCCGCTACGTCACCACCATCGGCCTCTCCCAGATCGCCGGCGCGCAGATGCTGCACGTCTACAAGCCGCGCCACTGGATCAACTGCGGCCAGGCCGGCCCGCTCGGCTGGACGATCCCCGCCGCGCTGGGCGCCGCCACCGCCGACCCGGAGACCCCGATCGTCGCGCTCTCCGGCGACTACGACTTCCAGTTCATGCTGGAGGAGCTGGCGGTCGGCGCGCAGCACAAGATCCCCTACGTCCACGTCCTGGTGAACAACGCCTACCTGGGCCTGATCCGGCAGGCCCAGATCGGCCTCGACATCAACTTCCAGGTCAACCTGGAGTTCGAGAACATCAACACCCCGGAGATCGGCGTCTACGGTGTCGACCACATCAAGGTCGTCGAGGGCCTCGGGTGCAAGGCGATTCGCGTCACCGACCCGAACGAGCTGGGCGCCGCCTTCGAGGAGGCCAAGAAGCTCGCCGCCGAGTACAGCGTCCCGGTGGTCGTCGAGGCCATCCTGGAGCGTGTCACCAACATCTCGATGAGCAAGACGGTCGACATGAGCGACGTGACGGAGTTCGAGGAGCTCGCCACCGAGCCCGGCCACGCCCCGACCGCGATCAAGCCCCTGAAGGTCTGATCCGCCGCCCTCCGGGGCGAGGAGGCCCGGTCCGCAGCCGCGGACCGGGCCTTCGCCGTTCCCGGGCGCCTGGCGCTGCCGGCAGGGGCCCTTGAGGGGCCGCCGGTTCTCGCACCTCGCTCTTTGCTGTCGTCGCTGTCGTCGGGGCCGTCGGGGCCCTGGCGGCGGAGGTGCGGGAACGCGGGCGGGGCAGATCCCGGGCGTGCGGGGAACCGCCACGGCTCCCGCTCTGTCTCTTCCCCGGGCGGCACACGCCGCCCGCGGTCACCGCGGCGACGCGGATCGACGGGGAAGGACGCCGTGGCGGGATTCCGGCCGGACTGGCGGGGGTTGCTCGTCGCCTTGCCGCCGGTGGTGGCGGTGCTGTGGCTGTGGGTCGCGTACGTCGAGGACATGGGGATCAGGGAGGCCACCGTGACCGCGGTGGTGGCGGCGGGGTTCCTGTGCGTCTTCTCCGTGGCGGAGGACGCGTGGGAGCACTGGCGCGGGCGTCGCCGCGGGGACGACGGAGCCGCCGGCGGGGACAGGGGCGGCGAGGCGTAGACGGATCAGGGCCCGGTCTCTGTGCGCAGACCGGGCCCTGATCACCGAGCGCGACGTACGGGACCGTAACCGACTCCGCGCTCTGTCTGTGAAGTTGTTGCCGCCCGACGGTGCGAGGCCGGCGCGACAGGACGTTCGCGCCGCCGGGCGGGACCTGGGAATCGCCCGGGACCGCGGCGGGGCGATCGGCCGCCGGTCCTCCTCACGTCAGGTCGGAGAGGGGGACCGGCGCCTTCACCACCGCACTGGCATCGCACGTCCGCCGCGGTCCTCAAGCTGTCCGCACCGGTGACCACCCCTCATCCGGGCCACCGATCCGGACCGCGCACCGTCGCCGGCAGGACGCCGGCTCCGGTGCGCCGTCGGTGACTAGTCCTCGCGCAGGGCGCGGACCGCCTCCTCCACGCGCTTGCCGTAGTCGGCGTCGGCGGCGTGGAAGTGGGCCAGGTTCTTCTCGATCACGTCGTCGCGGGTGACCTGCGACAGGCCGCCGGCGATGTTCGCGACCAGGCGCTGCTTCTCCTCCTCCGACATCAGGCGGTAGAGCTCACCCGCCTGGAAGAAGTCGTCGTCCTTGACGTGCGCGGGCGCCGCGTGGGTGCCGGTCCAGCCGGTGACGGCCAGCGGGGCGGAGAGCGCCGCGTCCGTCTGGGCGGGACCCGCGTACGAGTTGGGCTCGTAGTTCTTGTCGTGGCGCGAGCCGTTGCGGGTGGCCATGAGGCCGTCGCGGCCGTAGTTGTCCGCGACCGCCGCCTTGGGCGCGTTCACCGGCAGCTGCGTGTGATTGACGCCGAGGCGGTAGCGGTGGGCGTCCGCGTAGGCGAAGAGTCGGCCCTGGAGCATCTTGTCCGGGGACGGACCGATGCCGGGCACGAAGCTGTTCGGGGAGAACGCGGCCTGCTCGACCTCGGCGAAGACGTTGTCCGGGTTGCGGTCGAGAACCAGGCGGCCCACGCGCTGCAGCGGGTAGTCGCTGTGCGGCCACACCTTGGTGAGGTCGAACGGGTTGAAGCGGTAGTCCGCCGCCTCGGCGGCCGGCATGACCTGGACGTAGAGGGTCCAGGACGGGTTCACACCGCGCTCGATGGCCTGCAGCAGGTCCGTCTGGTGCGAGTTGGCGTCCTTGCCGACCAGCTCGGCCGCCTGCTCGGACGACAGGCAGCGGATGCCCTGGTTGGTCTTGAAGTGGTACTTCACGAAGAAGGCCTCGCCGGCCTCGTTGGTCCACTGGTAGGTGTGCGAGCCGTAGCCGTTCATGTGGCGGTACGAGGCGGGGATGCCGCGGTCGCCCATCAACCAGGTCACCTGGTGTGTCGCCTCGGGGGCGTGTGCCCAGAAGTCCCAGACGTTGTCCGGCTCCTGACGGCCCGTGAAGGGGTCGCGCTTCTGCGAGTGGATGAAGTCGGGGAACTTGATCGGGTCCTTGATGAAGAACACCGGGGTGTTGTTGCCGACGAGGTCGTAGTTGCCCTCCTCGGTGTAGAACTTCACCGCGAAGCCGCGCGGGTCGCGGACCGCGTCCGCGCCGCCGAGCGAGTCGGCCACGGTCGAGAAGCGCAGGAAGGTCTCGGTGCGCTTGCCCACCTCGGAGAGGAAGTCGGCCTTCGTCCAGCCGGTGACGTCGTCGGTCACCTCGAAGTAGCCGTACGCGCCGCTGCCGCGGGCGTGGACCACGCGCTCCGGGATGCGCTCACGGTTGAAGCGGGCGAGCTTCTCCAGCAGGTGCTGGTCCTGCAGGAGCAGCGGGCCACCGACGCCGGCGGTGGCGGAGTTCTGGTTGTCGGCGACCGGGGCGCCGGACTCGGTCGTAAGCACGCGCTTCGACATCGTGACCTTCCGATACGTACGGGAGCTGCTGGCGGTGCGAGGAGCGTAAGGACGCCCCCGACCTTACGTCAACAGTTTGTTGAAATTGAGGGAGGGTGTTCCGGCCGGTGCCGGCGCCTGGGCGCGACAGGACAGGTGTCAGCGCCGACACCGACCGGGGTTCAAGGGGCCGTTGCCCGAGTGGGCGGGGCCTCAGTGGGCTGTGGCCCGCGTTCCCGGGACAGGGCGTCAGGCCTGCGTGCCCGAGAGGCGCTCGACGGCGCGCAGCAGGGCCGAGTGGTCCAGGCCGCCGTCGCCCTGGGCGCGCAGGGAGGCGACCAGCTGGGCCACGACCGCGCCGACCGGCAGGGCGGCGCCCACGTTGCGGGCGGCGTCGGTGACGATGCCCATGTCCTTGTGGTGCAGGTCGATCCGGAAGCCGGGCTTGAAGTCCCTGTTCAGGAAGTTGTCCTTCTTGCGCGTCAGCACGGTGGAACCGGCCAGACCGCCGTTGAGGACGTCGAGCGCGGCCTTCAGGTCCACGCCCGACTTCTCCAGGAAGACCACGGCCTCGGCGCACGCCTGGATGTTGACCGCGACGATCAGCTGGTTGGCGGCCTTCACCGTCTGGCCCGAGCCGTGCGGACCGCACAGCACGATGGTCTTGCCGAGGGCCTCCAGGATCGGCCTGGCGGTCTCGAAGTCCGCCTGCTCGCCGCCGACCATGATGGACAGCACCGCCTCGACGGCACCCGCCTCGCCGCCGGAGACCGGGGCGTCGAGCACGCGGATGCCCTTGTCGGCGGCGGCCTTCGCGAGGTCGATGGAGGTCTGCGGGGTGATCGAGGACATGTCGATCAGCAGCGCGCCCTGCTTCGCGTTCTCCAGGATGCCGTCGGGGCCGTAGCAGATGGCCTCCACCTGGGGCGACGCCGGAACCATGGTGATCACGACGTCCGCGTCCCGGACCGCCTCGGCGATCGAGGAGGCCGCGGTGCCGCCGGCCGCGGCGAGGCGGTCCAGCTTGTCCTGTTCCAGCGTGAAGCCGGTGACCTGGTAACCGGCCTTCAGCAGGTTCTCGGACATGGGCGAGCCCATGATGCCGAGCCCGATCCAGGCAACCGCCGGGCGGGAGGAATCGGCGAGAGTGCTCATGAGGGTACCTCTTTCAAAAAGCTTGCGGGGTAAGTCAGTTGGCCGCTCGGGCCGCCGCGGGCAGCCAGTCGAACGACTCGGCGCTCGGGCGGTCGCCGGCCTTGTACTCCAGGCCGACCCAGCCCTCGTATCCGGCCTTCTTCAGCTCGTCGAGGAGCTGCTCCAGCGGGAGCGAGCCGGTGCCCGGAGCGCCGCGGCCCGGGTTGTCGGCGATCTGGACGTGACCGGTCTTGTCCGCGTGGGCCGCGATGACCTGGGAGACGTCCTCGCCGTTCATGGACAGGTGGTAGATGTCCAGGAGGAACTTGGCGTTGCCGAGGCCCGTCGCCGCGTTCACCTTGTCGACGACCTCGATCGCGGCGGGCGCGCTCACCAGCGGGTAGAGCGGCGACTCCGGCTTGTTCAGGGTCTCGACCAGCAGGATCGCGCCGATGCGGTCGGCCGCGCGGGCCGCGAGGACCAGGTTCTCCAGGGCGAGGGCGTCCTGGATCTGCGGGTCGACGCCGTCGACGCGGTTGCCGTAGAGCGCGTTGAGCGCCGTGCAGCCCACCGAGGCGGCGAAGTCGGCGGCCACCTCGATGTTGGCCCGGAAGCGGTCGGACTCCTCACCCGGCACGGAGAGCGCGCCGCGGTCGGGGCCCGGCAGCTGCCCGGCGTAGAAGTTCAGGCCCACCAGCTGGGTGCCGGCGTCGTCGAGCGCCTTCTTGAGGGCGTCGAGCTCCGCCTGCGGCGGGGTGGGGGTCTCGATCCAGGGCCACCACAGCTCGACCGCCGTGAAGCCTGCCGCGGCGGCTGCCGCGGGACGCTCCAGGAGCGGGAGTTCCGTGAAGAGGATCGAGAGGTTCACATCGAAGCGCTGGTCCGCGTATCCCATGAGGGCTGTGCGCTCCTTCCGTATTGCGGAAGTTTCTTTCTGCTTAATGGAATTCTGTCGAGCGGTGGCCTGAGCTGTCAAGACACGGACGCAAAAAAGCGCCTCCGAGCTGGGACGGCGCGGCCTGCTGGGCTGCTGCCGTCCCGGCCCGGAGGCGCGGGAGGGGGAGGCTGGGGCTCTAGAGGGCGTCGACGGCGCTCACCTTCCAGCCGGCGTCCGTACGCGTCATCGTCATGCGCACCCGGTTGAGGTCGACCCGCGAGCCCGTCACCTGGGTGCTCGTGGTCACCTGGTTGACGAACAGCAGGACGACCACCTTGTCCGGCGACGCCGACACCACCGACGCGGCCGGGGCGCCGCCGTCAGGCGGGCGCACCACGGAGGCCTTGACCGTGCCGCGGTACTTCGTCGCCGTCGGCGCGACCACCGTCTTCGTGGTCCTGCCGTACTCGTCGCGGAACGAGCCGGTCAGCCAGGTGCGTGCGGTCGCGAAATCCTTGTCCAGCCGGCGGTGGTCGTACGACAGCACCACCGGCGCCGCCTTGCGGGCCGCCGCCAGCGCCTCGGTCCGCGCGGCGTCGGTGTCCCGGCCGCGGACGTACTCCCGCCCCAGCACGCCGGCCGCGACCAGGGCCGCCACCAGCAGCACCGCCAGCGCGGCGCACACCCGGCCGCGCGTGATCCGGCGGCCCCGCGTGACCTCCGCGGCCACCAGCACCCGCCCGACGTGCTGCTCATCGGGCCTGCGCGCCTGCGAGACGTCGTCCGGGGCCTCGGCCGGGACCTCCGTGAGAGGCACGGCACGGGACGCCGCCGCGAGGCCCGAACCGCGCGGACCGCCCGAGGAGCCCGGCGCACCGGACCTGACGCGCTCGGTCTTCTTGGCCGCCGCTCGTGCGGCGGCGGCCATCGTGCGCTGCCCCGCCGACGCGGCGCCGCGCCCCCGGGTCGTCGGATTCGCCATGGTCCTGCTCCTCACTGCTGGTGGTACGGGGTGGGCGTCGGGCGGTCAGCCGACGAACTCGACGTTGGAGGTGAGCCAGCGACCGCTCTCGAGCACCAGGTCGAGCTGCAACCGGTAGGTGCGCGCCTGTCCCTCGGGCGCGGCGGTGTTGGTCACCTTGCTGTCGGCGACGACGAGCACCCGGGCCGACCGCTCGTCCGCCCGCGCGATGCCCGCCTCCAGCACCTGGCCCTGCGACACCGACTTGTTGGCGGCGACGAGCTTCGTCAACTCGGCGGTCTGCGCGGTGAACTGCTCCTTGAAGTCGCCGGTCGCGCCCTTGAGCACGTTCGCGCTGTCGCGCTCGTAATGCCGGTAGTCGAGGGAGGTGAAGTTCAGCGCCGACTGGCGGGCGGCGGCCAGGATGTCCTGCTGCCGCTGCGTCTCGACACGCTGCTCGTACACCTCGACGCACAGCCACCCACTGAGCGCGGTGACGACGACGGTCCCCACGGCGAGCGCCGCGGCCGTCAACCGGCCGTGCGCCACCCGTCCGGCGGCTCGCCGCAGCCCGCGCAGGCGGGCCCCGCGAGCGCCCGCCGCCTCGCCCTCGTCGGCGTCTCGCGCCCCCGGAGCGTCCGAGTCGTCCTGCCCACCGACGGCCTCAGGGGCCTGCGGCTCGTCCTGCGCGCCCGCGGTCGACGATGCCCGCGCCGCCTGTGCGCCCGAGCTCTCGGGACCCACGTCGGCGCGGTCCTGCGTCGCGACACCAGCCGCCTGTGCATCCGGCGCCTCGGGCGCCGCCTCGCGGCGGTCGCGCGCCGCCGTGGCGTTGTCGGTCATGCCATCGGTCCCACGAGCAGCCATTGCCACGAGTCCTTTCCGAACGTGCTCTGTTCGCCGCCCGTCGAACCGATCTCGACGAGCGTGCCGCCCGGCCCGGCGAGGGTGCCGGTCTCCGGGTCGTACGGGGTGACGTGCGCCGCCTGCCGCGCGCCGCCCGGCCCCGAGGAAGCGCCGGGCGCGTTCTGGGCGCCACGCACCGAGGTACCGCTGCCGCGCGGCTCGGTGCAGCGTGCCCCGGTGTTGGCGGGCCGCTGAGAGGTGTTCGCCGGGTCGCGCCGCTGGGTGCCGTAACCCTGGCGGCACGGCGGCGGGTCGTCGGCGTTCACGACCATGCCGAAGTGGGTGGTGCCGTCGCCGGGGATCACGGTGTAGCTGCCGGCGACGATCACCGGGAACGTGACCAGCGCCTGCTCCACCCCGGGCAGGCGGGCCACGGTGACCTGGCCGCCGCTGATCAGATTGGAGAGCAGCACCGGCAGATGCGTCTCGTTGGACTTCAGCAGCGAGTCGACCTCCTGCGCCGCCGGGGCGCTGTTGCCGACCAGCCGCCTCAGATCGCCGTCACGTGCCTTCAGCTCCGCGGTCAGCGCGGCCAGGTCGCGGGAGAACGACGTGATCGCCGATCCCTTGTCGCTCTGGGTCTTCAGCACCACCCGCGAGTCCTCGATGAGCGAGGTCGTCTCGGGCAGGTTCTCCGAGGCCGACTCGACCAGCAGGTTTCCGGAGTCGACCAGCTTGCTCAGATGCGGCCCGGTGCCGGCGAAGGCCTTGCCGAGTTCGTCGACCGTGACCCGCAGATCGTCCTTGCCGACCGAGTTCACCAGCCGGTCCAGGCTGAGGACGGGCGCCGTCGGGGGCAGCGGGACCCTGGTGTCGGCGCGCGGGATCTCGCTTCCCTCCTGCAGATACGGGCCGCTGGAGCGGCGCGGCTGGAGGTCGACGTACTGCTCGCCGACCGCGGACCGGTTCGCCACCACGGCCAGCGTGTCCGCCGGTATCCGGGTCCCGTCCTCGATGTCCAGCGCCACCGAGACACCGTCCGCGCCGGCGAGCCGCAGGTCACCGACCCGGCCCACCGGAACACCCCGGTAGGTGACCTCGGCGCCCTGGAAGATGCCGCCGGAGTCGGCGAAGTCGGCCCGCACGGTGTATCCGCGGTCCAGCAGGCTGTCCACCAGGCCGGTGTACTGGGCGCCGACGTAGGAGCACCCCACGGCGGTGACCGCGGCGAAGGCGATCAACTGGCCCCTGACCGTACGTGTGATCACGGCTGCATCCCCTTCAGCATCAGCTCGGCCAGTGCCAGATCGATCCCTGCGGGCAGCCGGCGTCCGTCGCCGGACGCGTCCTCGTAGGAGGCGTGGCTGCCGGTGCACACCGGCGGACACAGCGGTCCGTCGCCGCCGGGGGCCGGGGGAGCGCCCGGCGTCGGGGCGCCGGGAACCGAGGGGGGCCCGGTCGGCAGAGGCGCTTCCGGCAGGTCGGGCACCTCGGGCGTGCCGGGAACCTCCGGCAGCCCGGGCTTTCGCGGGGTGCCGGGCTTCTTCGGCTCCTCCGCGAGGTTGCCGTAGATGCTCGCGAGGTCCAGGTCCGCGGTGATCTTGAGGTTGACGTAGTCGCCTTTGATGGCACCGGTCGCGTTCCGTGGGAACGGATAGGTCGTCAGGAGCTCCAGCGAATTGGGGAGATCGCTGCCGGCCTTGTTCAGCTCCTGCAGGATCGGCTGCAGGCTCTTGAGGTTGGCCACCGTGTCCGCGCGGGAGGTATTGATCACCTTCGTGCCCGTCTTCCCCAGCTCCGAGAGCGAGGTCAGCATCGCCGTCAGATTGCGGCGCTGGTCGGCCAGCACCTTCAGCGCGCCGGGCATCGTGTCCACGGCCTGCGCGATCGTCTTCTTCTCCGCGGCCAGCCGCTTCGCCAGCCGGTCGATGCCCTTGAGGGCCCGGACGATCTCCTTGCGCTGCTCGTCGAGCCCGCCGATGAACGTGTCCAGCTCGCCGAGCAGGTCCTTGACCCGGTTCTCCCGGCCCTCCAGGGCCTTGTTCAGCTCCACGGTGATCGTCTTGAGCTGCGCCACACCGCCGCCGTTCAGCAGTGCGGAGAGAGCGGAGAGCACCTCCTCGATCTCGGGGTTGCGCCCGGTGCGCGACAGCGGGATGCGCGCACCGTCGGTGAGCCGCCCGCTGGGTTCGATGCCCACCGGCGGGGACAGGGCCACGTACTTCTCCCCGAGCATGCTGGTCTGCCGCAGCTCGGCGATCGCGTTGCCGGGCAGCTTCACATCGTCGGCGATACGCAGCCGCACCCGGGCGTGCCAGCCGACCAGTTCCACCTCCTCGACCGCGCCCACGGTGACGTTGTTGACCTTCACCGCCGACTGCGGGACCAGGTCGAGGACGTCCCTGAAGTCGGCCGTCACCTGGTAGGCGTTGCCGTCGGCGGCCGCGCCGCCGGGCAGGTTCACGTCGTACAGGCCGTTGAATTCACAGCCGGTGAGCAGCACGGAGCCCATGGCCGTCACCAGGGCCACGGCCCTGCGCCTGCGGGGTGCACTCATGCGCGTGCCTCCAGGATTCCGCCGAGCGTCCGGTCGACCTGGCCGGTGCCCGGCACGGGGCCGGAGGCCGGCACCTTGGGCAGCGAGTCGAACAGCTTGTCCAGCTCAGCGCAGTCGGGGTTCTTGCCCCCGGCGTCGCCGGTGGTCTTCAGCAGCGAGCACAGCAGCGCCGCCGGGTCCTGCGGATGGTCGGGGTTGTTGCGGGTGTCGAGGGTGCCGGACGAGGGGTTGTACGCGTTCTGGAGGTTCGACAGGCCGGTGGGCGCGACCTCCATCAGCTCCGCCAGCGCCGCCCGCTGGGTGACCAGCACCTTGGTGACCTTGCTGAGTCCCTTCACGTCCTCGGTCAGCGCCTGCTTGTTGTTCTTCACGAACCTCGACACGTCCCCGAGCGCCACTCCCAGATGCTTGAGAGCCGCCGCGAGGTCCTTGCGCTCCCCGGCGAGCTGATCGGCGACCGCGGCGAGACTGTCGTTGAACGACCGCACGCTCTTGTCGTCGGCGGCGAGCGCCGCTGTGAACACCTGCAGATTGCGCACGGTGCCGAACAGGTCCTGCCGGCCGTCGGACAGCGTGGTGACCGCGAGGGACAGGTCCTCCACCGTCTGGTGCATCTGTTCGCCCTGGCCGTCCAGATTGTCGGCGCTCACCCCCAGCAGCCGTGAGAGCGAGCCGTCCTTGTTGGCACCCTTCGGACCGAGCGCCTCGGCCGTCGTGTGCAGGCTGTCGAAGACCCGGTCCAGCTCCACCGGCACCGCCGTGCGGCTCTGAGGGATCACCGCGCCGTCGCGCATCACGGGCCCGCCCTTGTACACCGGCAGCATCTGTACGTAACGGTCGCTGACGACCGAGGAGTTGATGATGGCGGCCTGGGCATCGGCCGGGATCCTGCGCCCGGGCTCGTACTCGAGTTCCACGCGCACCCGGCCGCCCTCGGGGACGATCTCGGTGACCTCACCGACGCGTACGCCGAGCACCCGCACGTCGGAGCCCGGGTAGATGCCCACCGTGCGCGGGAAGTACGCCGTGACGCGCATCGGTTCCTCGCGCGGCCACAGCACGACCGCGGCGCAGACCAGGAGCGCCGTGGCGACGGCGGCGGCCGTCAGCCGGGCCGTACGGCCCTTCGGGTTGAAGCGGATGCGGCCCTTCATCGCGACCCTCCTGTCCGGGGGACCACCGGTGCGGCGACCATGTTCTGGATGTAGCTGTCGAACCAGCGGCCGTTGCCGAGGGTGTTGGTGAAGACCCGCACGTACGGAGCGAGCAGGGCGACGCTGCGGTCGAGACTGGCCTGGTTGCGCTCCAGCATCCGCACCACCTGGTTCAGCCCTTTGAGCGCCGGGCCTATCTCCTTCTCGTTGTCCTTGACGAGGCCCGACAGCTGGATGCCGAGCGCCGCCGAACTCTTGAGCAGCGCATGGATGGCCGCCCGGCGACGGGATATCTCCTTGAAGAGTGCGTCGCCGTCCTTCACCAGGGTGGTGAACTCACCGGAGCGTTCCGCGAGCACCTTGGTGACCGAGTTGGAGTGCTTCAGCAGCTCGCGCAGGTCCTCGTCACGCGAGGCCACCGTCTTCGAGATCTTCGACAGTCCCTTGATCGAGGCGCGTACCTCCTCCGGCGAGTCCTCGAAGGTCGTCGAGATGGTGTCCAGGGCCTTCGCCAGCTGCTCGGTGTCGACCTTTTCACTGGTGGTCGTCAGATCACTGAACGCCTGGACGACGTCGTACGCCGGGGTCGTGCGCTCCAGCGGGATCTCGCTGCCGGGCCGCAGCTGTCCGGACCCCTTCGGCTGCAGGGCCAGGTACTTCGAGCCCAGGATCGTCTTGATCCGGATGGCCGCGCCGGTCCTCGTGCCGAACTTCGGGTCTCCCTTGACGCGGAAGACGACCTTCACATGGTCGCCGTCGAGATCGACCTCGTCGACCTTGCCGACCTTGACCCCGGCGATGCGCACCTCGTCACCGGGCTTGAGTCCGCCGGCCTCCGAGAACGCGGCGCTGTAGGTGTCGCCGCTGCCGATGACCGGCAGGTCGTCGGCGTTGAACGCGGCCGTCGCCAGCAGGGCGAGCGTGGTGAGGCCGACCGCGCCGATCACCACCGGGTTCCTGTCGCGGAACGGGCCGAGCCTGGGCAGGATCCGTGTCGTCATCCGCCGCACCTCGCCCGTGCCACGTGCAGCTCCGGAGTGATCACCTCTCGGGTCTTCGGCAGCACGATCCGGCCGTCGAAGTCACAGAGGTAGAAGTTGAACCAGGAACCGTACGAGGCGGTCCCCGTCAGCTTGTTGAGCTTGTTCGGCAGCCGCTTCAGCACGCCCTCCACGGTCTTCTCGTTGTCGTTCAGCGTCTTGGTGAGGTCCCTCAGCTCGGCGATGTCGCCCTTCAGCGGCGGCCGGGCGTCCTCGAGCAGACCGGAGGTCGCCTCGGTCAGCGAGCCGATGTTCTCCAGCGAGGACCCGATCGGCTTGCGGTCGGCGGACAGTCCGGAGATCAGCCGCTGCAGCTGCTTGAGCAGCCCGGAGAACCGCGCGCCACGCTTGTCGAGGGTCTGCAGCGTGGTGTTCAGGTTGTCGATCACCGATCCGATCAGCTCGTCCCGGTCGGCGAGGGTCGTGGTCAGGGACGCGGTGTGCGCGAGCAGGCTGTTGACCGTGCCGCCCTCGCCCTGCAGCGTCTTGATGATCTCGGTGGCGAGCTGGTTGACGTCCTTCGGGCTGAGCGCGGCGAACAGGGGCTTGAAGCCGCCCAGCAGCGCGTTGAGGTCGAGCGCCGGCTGCGTCCGCGCCAGCGGGATCGTCCCGCCCGGCTTCAGCCTCGTCCCGTCGCCCGCCCCCTCGGTGAGCGCCACATAGCGCTGGCCGACCAGGCTCCGGTAGCGGATGACCGCACCGGTGCTGGTCAGCAGCGGCCGGTCGTGGGAGACGGTGAAGGTCACCTCCGCCAGGGTGCGGTCCTTGATGCGGATGTCCTCGACCTCGCCGACCCGCACTCCCGCGACGCGGATGTCGTCGCCCTCCTCCAGGCTGGTGACATCGCTGAACACCGCACGGTAGGTGTGCTCCGGGGTGAAGGAGAGGTTGACGATCGTCGCCGCGAGCAGCGTCGTCGCCAGGATCGTCACCACGCCGAAGAGAAGGAACTTGACCAGCGGTGCCGCGGTCGCGGTGGCCCGTGAAGCCTTCATGCCACACTCACCGCCGTCCCGCGTGCCATGGGCCCGAAGAGCAGCGTCGCCACCGCGGGCACCCGGTCGGCGGGCACCCCGAGGACCGGCGCGACCAGCGAGCCGACGGCCCGCTGCTCGGCCGCCGTCGCCGAGACCGGCCCGGCTCCGGGCGGGCCGCCGGCAGCGACATCCTTCGTACCGTCGTCGAGCTTGGTGTGGCCCGACGGCACGGAAGGGTGGGGGAGGCTTCTGCAGTTGGGGCCGGAGCGATCGGCATAGCGCGGTTCCTCACCGGGTCGGTACGCGGGTCGCGGATGGACGAATTCGAGGGTGATACGCATCTCGCCGCCCCTGAACGCCTTCTCCGACTCCCTGGTCTGGCGCTCGAGGCCCTCCAGGAGACACGGGTACTCGGGCGAGTAGCGGGCGAACAGGTCGAGGGTGGGGCGGGAGACACGGCCCAGGGTGATCAGCCGCTCCCCGTTGTCGTCGAAGAACTTCTCCGCCGTGCCCGCGACCTTCGCCGTTCCCGTCAGGGCGGCGGCCAGCTGCTCGCGCTTCTCCACGATCGTGCGGCTCGTGGTGACGGAGTTGCGCAGGATGTTCATCAGGTCCGGTGCCGCGTCCCCGTAGACCTCGGCGACATCGGCGAAGCGGGAGATGTCCTCCTGCATGGACGGCATATGGGGGTTGAGCTTGCGCAGATAGCGCTCCAGCCGGACCAGGTTGTCGCCGATGCGGTCCCCGCGCCCTTCCAGCGCGGTGGAGAACGCGTGCAGTGTGGCGTTGAGATCCGCGGGCCGCACGGTGCGCAGCAGCGGGAGCAGGTCGTTCATCAGGTGCTGCACCTCGATGCCGGCCCTGGTGCGGTCCTGGGTGATCACGTCACCGGCCCGGATGTGCCGGCCGGACGAGCCGGGCGGCGCCACCAGATCGACGAACTTCTCACCGAAGAGCGTCTTCGGCAGCAGCCGTGCCCGCACATCGGCCGGGATCCGTTCGACGTGCTCGGGCTTCAGAGCGATGTCGAGCGTCGCCTTCTCCCCGTCGGCCCGCACCTCGCGCACCTCGCCGACGAGCAGTCCGCGCAGCTTCACGTCGGCCCGCGGGTCGAGCTGGTTGCCGAGCGTGTCGGCCTCGAGCGTGATGCGCACCACCGAGGTGAACACCTGCTGATACGCGGCCACGGAGAGCGACAGCAGCAGGGCGATGACGGCGAGGAACACGATGCCGTACAGCCGCAGCCTGCCACTGCGTGCCGCGGCGCCTCTTTCGATGCTCATCGGCCCCTACCCCGCTATCCGTACGGTCGTGTTGGCGCCCCAGATCGCCAGGCTGAGGAAGAAGTCGAGAATGTTGATCGCCACGATCGAGGTCCGCACCGCACGCCCGACCGCGACGCCGACACCGGCCGGGCCACCGCTCGCGTAGTAGCCGTAGTAGCAGTGCACCAGGATGATCACGACGGCGAAGACGATCACCTTGCCGAAGGACCAGAACACGTCGACCGGCGGCAGGTACTGCTGGAAGTAGTGGTCGTAGGTGCCGGTGGACTGCCCGTAGTAGCCGGTGGTGATGGTGCGGGCGGCGAAGTACGAGGACAGGAGCCCGATCACGTACAGCGGGATCACCGCGACGAACCCGGCGATCATCCGCGTCGTCACCAGGAACGGCAGCGACGGGACGCCCATCACCTCGAGCGCGTCGGTCTCCTCGCTGATCCGCATCGCGCCCAGCTGCGCGGTGAACCCGGCCCCGACCGTCGCGGAGAGGGCCAGGCCCGCCACCAGCGGGGCGATCTCGCGGGTGTTGAAGTACGCGGACAGGAACGCCACGAAGTTCGACGTGCCGAGCTGGTTGAGCGCCGCGTATCCCTGCAGGCCGACCTCGGTGCCGGTGAAGAACGACAGGAACGCGATCACACCGACGGTGCCGCCGACGACGGCGAGCGCGCCACGGCCGAAGCTCACCTCCGCGAGCAGTCGCAGGATCTCCTTCTTGTAGCGGCGCAGGGTGCGCCCGGTCCAGGCCAGCGAACGGCCGTAGAAGGACAGCTGCCGGCCCAGCTCCTCGAGCTGAGGTGGCAGCACACGGTTCAACAGCGGCATCGCTCAGCCCCTCTGCGGAACGATTTGGAAGTACACGGCGGTCATCACGAAGTTCGTCACGAACAGCAACATGAAGGTGATGACCACCGACTGGTTCACCGCGTCACCGACGCCTTTCGGGCCACCCTTCGCGGTCAGGCCCTTGTACGAGGCGACGATCGCGGCGATCGCCCCGAACACGAGTGCCTTGAGCTCCGCCGCCCACAGGTCGGAGAGCTGGGCGAGTGTGGTGAACGAGGCGAGATAGGCGCCCGGAGTGCCGTTCTGCAGCACCACGTTGAAGAAGTAGCCGCCGGCCACCCCGACCACCGACACCAGGCCGTTGAGCAGCACCGCGACCAGCATCGTGGCCAGCACTCGCGGCACCACCAGGCGGTGGATCGGATCGATGCCGAGCACCTGCATCGCGTCGATCTCCTCGCGGATCTTGCGCGCGCCGAGGTCCGCGCAGATCGCCGTGCCGCCCGCCCCCGCGATCAGCAGCGCCGTGACGATCGGCGACGCCTCGCGCAGCACGGCCAGCACCGAGGCCGCGCCCGAGAACGACTGGGCGCCCAGCTGCCGGGTGAGACTGCCGATCTGCAGGGCGATCACCGCGCCGAACGGAATGGACACCAGGGCGGTCGGCAGGATCGTCACACTCGCGACGAACCACGCCTGCTGGATGAACTCCCGCGCCTGGAAAGGCCGTTTGGGGATTGTCCGCAGGACGTCCAGTCCCATCGCGAACAGACTGCCGGAATGCCGCAGGGCACCCGTGGGGGACCAGCTCATGCGCCCGCCGCCTTCCCGCGCACAGCCGCGCGCATCTGTCGCAGGGACTCGCGCTCGGCGATCGCCTCCCAGCGGGGAGGCCGGTCGATGCCCTTGGTGGGCAGCAGCCGGGGTGTCAGCTCGGGTATGCCCTGCTGCTCGTCGTCCGCGTCCCCGAGCTGGGCGAGTTCCTGCTCGACCTGGGCGGCGTCCTTCTCCTCCGCCATCCCGATCGGGCCCTGCATGCGGCCGTTCAGGAACTGCCGCACGACCGGTTCGTCGCTGGTCAGCAACTGCTCCCTCGGGCCGAACATCACCAGCTCCCGCCGGAACAGCAGCCCGATGTTGTCCGGCACCTGCCGGGCCGAGGCGATGTCGTGCGTGACGATGAGGAACGTGGCGTCGATCTGGGCGTTCAGGTCGACGATGAGCTGGTTGAGGTAGGCCACGCGCACCGGGTCGAGTCCCGAGTCCGGCTCGTCGAACAGGATGATCTCCGGGTCGAGCACGAGGGCGCGGGCGAGTCCGGCGCGTTTGCGCATGCCGCCGGAGATCTCGCCGGGCAGCTTGTCCTCGGCGCCGAGGAGGCCGACCATGTCCATCTTCTCGAGGACGATCTTGCGGATCTCGCTCTCCGGCTTGCGCGTGTGCTCGCGGAGCGGGAAGGCGATGTTGTCGTAGAGGTTCATCGACCCGAACAGCGCGCCGTCCTGGAAGAGGACGCCGAACAGCTTGCGGACCTCGTAGAGCTCGTGTTCGCGCAGTGTCGTGATGTCCGTGCCCGCGATGCGGATCGATCCGCGTTCGGGCTTCAACAGTCCGACGAGGGTCTTGAGGAAGACCGACTTGCCGGTGCCGGAGGGCCCGAGCATGACCGAGACCTCACCGGCGGGCAGGGTCAGGGAGACGTCCTGCCAGATGACCTGGTGCCCGAAGGACTTCGTGAGCCCTTCCACACAGATCTCGACACCCATCCGGTTCACCCTTCAGCTGTGGAGCGGTCCGACACCTGCTCTACGGGGAGGGCCGCCGCGTCCGTCGCGCCGAAGCGAAATTTTTTTCGGGCGGGTTACGGGAGAGTGCCAGGCGACGCCTCCGGGGGCGCTGCCCCGGCCCGCGCGCCTCCGTCGCAGGCGGGGCTGCTTGTGCGCCACCGCCCCCGTTGGGGCTCCGCCCCAAGCCGTGCCGCCTCAATCGCCGGCGGGGCTTGATTCGGGGCTCTGCCCCCGCGCCCCAATCGCCGGCGGGGCTTGTGGTCGGAGGCACACTCGTTGGGGCTCCGCCCCAAAACCCCGCGCGTCAGTCGCCGACGGGGCTGGATTGCGCTGGGCGACGTCAGCCCGTCCGGCGCGAGGCCGCCGCGCGGAGCGCGGTACGGGACCGTGGCGGAGCCCTGAAGGCCTACGGCCGCGAGGCCGTAGGGGACGAGGACACCGCGCGAGGCGCGGCACGGAGCCGGGGCGGAGCCCCGAGATGCGCGGCCGGCAGGGGGCAGGCGCCGGGGTGGGGCGGAGCCCCGAGGTCGCGAACGTAAATAGTCTGGGGCACTGGCTGTCGGGCCCCGCGCGCGCCGTTCGCTGCGCGAAGTCGGCCCGTCCGGTACTCGAGGCCACCGATTGCGAAGCTCGGTACCGGGCCGCGGCGGAGCCGCGAGGCGCGCAACCGTGCGAAGGCGGTACGAGGCCGGGTGTCAGCCGCGAGGCGCGCGGATGGCAGGGCGCAGGGGCCGGGCGGAGTCCCGAGGCCCGCGCGGAGGCGCGCACGAGGCCGGGTGTCAGCCGCGAGGCGCGCGGACGGCAGGGCGCAGGGGGCGGGCGGAGTCCCGAGGCCCGCGCGGAGGCGCGCACGAGGCCGCGGTGCCAGCCGCGAGGCGCGCGGCTGGCACCGCGCAGGCGCCGGGCGGAGTCCCGAGGCCCGCGCGGGGCGTCGTACGGGACGGGGCCGCAAGGCGCGCGGACGGCAGGGCGCAGGGGCCGGGGCGGAGTCACGGCGTCGCTAACGCAAAGGGACTGGCGGCGCGGGCTGCCGGGCCCGTGCGCCTTTTCCGCCCGGCGCGCGAGGCGCGGTGCGGGGTCTGGGGCGGAGCCCCAGTTACGGGTAGGGGCGGGGAGGGGAAAACTCTCCTACGGGAGCGTCGGCACCGGGACCGGCACCGACGGCGTCGGCACCGGCGGAGGCGTGAGCTCCGGGAGCTGCGAGGTCGCGGACGGGACGTCCGGGACCGGCACCTCGGGGACCTCGACGCCCTCCGGCAGCACCGGCAGCCGCGGCACCGACGACGTCCTCAGCGGCAGCGGCGGCAGCGACACCTCCGGCAGCGGCAGCTCCGGCAGCACCGACTCCGACCGCCGCTCGGCGCCGCCCGACGGCACCGGCTGCTCCTCCCGCGAGCCGAGAGGCGACGGCGTGGTCGGACCGGGTCCACCCGGCCCCGGCTCCTGCGAGGTCGCGACCGCCGGCGTCGCCGGGCGCGGGCCGGGCGTGTCCCCACCGGGCGCGTACGGCAGAACGAGACCCGCGACCGCCAGCGTCGCCGCCGTCGACGCCACGGCGACCGCCTGGGCGTGGCCACCCCGCGGCCGGCCGCGGCCGCACAGCCACAGCGCAAGAGCGAGCGTCGCCGCCAGCGAGTTGCGCAGCGTCCGCCGGGCCCTGGCCAGCAGGGACTCGACGGTCCGGTAGCTCAGGCCCATCTTCACGGCGACCTGCCCGACGTCGAGGTCCTCCGACTTCAGCCACAGCGCCTCGGCCTGCCGGGCGGGCAGCTCACCGCTGCGTACGGCCAGCCACCGCGCCTCCGCACGGTCGCACACCGCCTCGTCCACCGGAGCCGGCCGCGGCGGGTGCAGCGTCGGGCTCGTACGGACCTCGGCCTCGCGGCTGACCTGGCGGTGGCGGTCGACGCACAGCCGCATCGTCACCGTCGTCAGCCAGGCGCCCAGCCGCTCGTCGTCCAGGTGGGGCTGCTCCGCGGCACGGAGCATCGCCTCGTGCACGGCGTCCTCGGCGTCCTCCATGCTGACGGACCGGCGCCGGGCGACCCGGAGCAACTGCTCCCGGTGGCTCCAGGCGCGTTGCCAGCGCTCATGCGCCTGCTCGGCGCCCTGTCCACCGGAGTGCTCAGGCTGTGTGTCCGTCGCCATGAGGGCCCCCTTGCTCTCACCACCGTCCGCGTGCTTGTCCGGCGGATGGCGACATTACCGCCCGGTATCCGGAGTTGTGGAGGGGGAGAGCCCCATCGAGTCCTTTCTGTTGCCGGAGGGGGCGTGGGGATCAGTCTCCGCTGGTCAGTGAGGTGGGCAGAGTGGCTCCAGGAGGCATTGGGACAGGAACGGGCAGTGACGGCACCGGCTGCGCGGGACCGGTTGTGCCGGCCGGCTCGGTCGGGCGCGCGGACGGCGACGGCGAGGGAGCCGCGGACCGCGACGGGCCCGAGGACGACGGCGACGGCGCGGGCGACGGCTTCTTCGCGCCGGACGCCGCCGGTTTCGCGGTGCGTGTCGGCTCCGGCGAGGGACGTGCCTCGCCGCGTGACCCTCCGGCGGCCGCGCTGTCGGGCACCACCGTGTGCCCGTCGAGGTAGTACGCGAACCACGCCCGCACGGTGAGCAGGTACGCGGTGGAGTGGTTGTAGCCGAGAAGGGCCCGGTCGAGGTCGCCCGCGTCGGACAGGTCGCGCCCGCCCGCGCACAGGTAGCGACCGGCGGCGAGGGCCGCGTCGAAGACGTTCCCCGGGTCGCGGAGCCCGTCGCCGTTGCCGTCCGCGCCCCAACTCGCCCAGGTGGAGGGGATGAACTGCAGGGGGCCGACGGCGCGGTCGTACTCGGTGTCCCCGTCGTACCGGCCGCCGTCGCTGTCCCGGATGAGAGCGAAGCCGTGGCCGTCCAGGCGCGGCCCGAGGATCGGCGTGAGCGTGGTGCCGTCCGCGGCCACCCGGCCGCCGCCGGCCTGTCCCGACTCGACCTGCCCGATCGCCGCGAGGAGCTGCCAGCGCAGCCCGCAGCCGGGGGCACTGCGGGCCAGCTCCGATTCGGCGGCCCGGTACGCGGCGAACACCGTGGCGGGCAGCGAGCCGACCGACGCCGTGGCCGGTGTCCCCGCCGGCCGTTCCCCGGTGCCGCTCACGCCCGGCACCCGCAGCGGCGGAAGCTCGGTGCGGTACGTGCCGTCCCCGGACACGCCCGGCCCCTGCGAGGGCTCGGCGCTCCGCTGCCCCGCGGGCGCGGCGGTCCCCGGCCCCTGCGACGCGGTGAGCGCCGCCATCGCCGCGGTCGCGACCGCCGTCGCCCTGACGCCTCTGCGCGTACGTCCTGTCATCTGTAGACCCCTCCTGCCTCCGCCCACCGGACGTCCGTCCGAGGCTCCCGTCACCTGCTCTACGCACAGCCGCCGCGGGTCCGTCGCGTGCCCCGCACGTTTTTCGCGTTCCGCGGGGCAGAGGCCACGGGCCGGCCCCGGAGCCGGGTTCCGGGGCCGGGTCCCCGCACGTAAGGGCCGCGGCTACCGTGGGGGCATGGTGCGACTGAGAGTGGAGTTCACGACCGAGCCGTTCGACCTGGATGAACCGCCCGCCCACGCGCTGGCGGTCCGCGAGGTCGTCCAGGGCGCGGGTCTGGACAAGGTGGACGTCGGTCCCTTCGGCAACACCGCCGAGGGCGGCGCCGACCAGGTGCTCGGCGCCGTCGACGCGCTGCTGCGCAAGGCGCTGGAGACCGGTGCGACCCGCGTGTCCCTGCAGGTCAACGTGGTGGAGGGGGAAGGATGACCGGGCCTGCGGACCACGCGCTCGCCCGGGCGGTCAAGCCTCTCGTCGACGCCATGGGCGGAGTGCTGATCACCCCCGGTGAGGCCGCCGAGGACGACGTCGTGCTGAGCTGGGAGGGCGAGGAGGTCGTCGCCGTGCGCCTGCCGCAGCTCGCGGACTCCCTCGACCACATCCTCGCGGCGCTGGAGCGGCAGCACGGCAAGCCCCTCGCCGATCTCGACCGCAAGACGAAGCAGTCGGTCGTCAGGACACTGGAGGCGCGGGGCGCGTTCTCCGTACGCCACGGCGTCGAGACGGTGGCGGGCGCTCTCGGCGTCAGCCGCTTCACCGTCTACAACTACCTGAACAGGGAGAACGCGGCCAAGGGCGACTGAGCGCCGGCCGACTGTCGCCGCCGTCCGGCTCTTCGGGCGGCGGCTTTTGTGTACGCGAGTTTTCAACAAAGTGTTGACGTCGTGTTCCGGAGGGCGTTAGCTATCCGCAGCCCGTCCGACGCACCACGATGAACAAGCCACGGAGGCTCCCGTGACTTCACTCTCGAACCCGGGCCTCGCCCGGTTCAACGCCTCCGAGGACAGCACGGCCCAGGCCGCGCTGCACGAGGTGTGCGCCAGTTCGGCCTGGGGGAGCAAGATCCTCGCCCAGCGGCCGTACGCCAGCACCGAAGCCCTCTTCGAGGCCAGTGACGCCGCCATGGCCGAGCTGACCGCCGACGACCTGGCCGAGGCGATGGCCGGTCACCCGCCGATCGGCCGGCCGAAGCCCGGCGACCCGACCTCCTCCCGCGAGCAGAGCGGCATGGCCGGGGCGTCCGAGGCGCTCAAGGCCGAGATGCTCGAACTGAACCTGGCCTACCAGGAGAAGTTCGGCCATGTCTTCCTGATCTGCGCCACCGGTCGTACCGGTGAGCAGATGAGGGACGCCGTCCGCGAGCGGATCGAGAACTCGCCCGAGGAGGAGCGGGAGATCGTCCGCACCGAACTGGGCAAGATCAACCGTATCCGGCTGACCCGCCTCGTAGAGCTCGCAGGGGAAGAAAGCGCATGAGCACGGAAACAAGCGCATCGGTGTCGACGCACATCCTGGACACCAGCATCGGCCGCCCCGCCGAGGGCGTCGCCATCACGCTGTCGGCCCGCAGCGGCCCGGACGCGGAGTGGGCGCCGCTCGGCGGATCGGCGACCGACGCGGACGGGCGCTGCAAGGACCTGCCGGCGCTGCCGGAGGGAACGACCCATGTACGTCTCGACTTCGAGACCGAGACGTACTTCGTGAAGAAGAAGCAAGCCGAGGCACAGCAGGACGCCCCCGCGCTACGGGACAGCGGCGTGTTCTTCCCCGAGGTGGCGATCACCTTCGCCGTCGTACCGGGCGAGCACTACCACGTACCGCTGCTGCTCAACCCGTTCGGCTACTCCGTTTACCGAGGGAGCTAGCAGACATGCCCACGATTCTCGGCCAGAATCAGTACGGCAAGGCAGAGAACCGCGTAGTCAGGATCACGCGGGACGGCGACACCCACCACATCAAGGACCTGAACGTCTCGGTCGCCCTCTCCGGCGACATGTCCGACGTGCACCTGTCCGGTTCGAACGCCAACTGCCTGCCGACCGACACCACCAAGAACACGGTGTACGCGTTCGCCAAGGAATACGGCATCGAGTCCGCCGAGCAGTTCGGCATCCACCTGGCCCGTCACTTCGTGACCAGCCAGGAGCCGATCCATCGGGCGCGCATCCGGATCGAGGAGTACGCCTGGGAGCGCATCGAGGCGTCCGACGCCAACTCGAAGTTCATCGGCTCCGACGAGGTCAAGCACTCCTTCGTCCGCAAGGGCCAGGAGACCCGGGTCACGCAGATCACCTACGACGGTTCGTCGTGGCAGGTCATCTCCGGTCTCAAGGACCTGATCGTGATGAACTCGACGAACTCCGAGTTCTGGGGCTACGTCAAGGACAAGTACACGACGCTCCAGGAGGCGTACGACCGCATCCTGGCCACCCAGGTGTCCGGCCGCTGGCGGTTCAACTGGACCGACGACGAGCAGAGGATGCCCAACTGGGAGAAGTCCTACGAGCAGGTCAAGAAGCACATGCTCCAGGCCTTCGCCGAGACGTACTCCCTCTCGCTGCAGCAGACGCTGTACCAGATGGGCTCGCGCATCATCAACAGCCGCAACGAGATCGACGAAGTCCGCTTCTCGCTCCCGAACAAGCACCACTTCCTGGTCGACCTCGAGCCGTTCGGCCTCAAGAACGACAACGAGGTCTACTACGCGGCGGACCGCCCGTACGGCCTGATCGAGGCCACCATCCTGCGGGACGGCGTCGAGCCGCAAATCCCGGTCGACATGACCAACCTCTGACGCGGGACCGATCCGCCCCCGCCGCGGCCGGCGGGGGCGGATCCGGACCGGAGGGAAGACCATGGCACACCCTGCAACAAGGCCGGCAGCACAAGGCCCGTGCAATGCCCCGCCGGTTCACCCGGTGGATGAGAAGCTCCCCCTCGCGCGGCCCGTTCCCGCCGGCGGCTTCCCCGCCTCCGCCTACGCCCAGAACGTCGGCGCGGTTTCCCTCACCCGGGGGCGCAGCCGCTACGCCGTCGCCGGCGGAGTCCTGCTCGTCCTCGGCGCCTTCCCCGTCCTCGGCGCGGTCGTCCCGCTCGTCCCGATGCCCGTCCTCGGCGGCGCCGGCATCGTCCCGCTCGCCGCGCCCACCTTCCACGCCGATTACCCGGCCCGGGCGCAGACCGTCCTCGGCTCCGGGATCAGCGCCGGAGCGCTCCTCGCGGTCCTGCTCAACCTGTTCTTCCACCAACTCGGCACCCGCAGCCGCCAGGCTGTGGCACTCAAATCCTCCTAGGGTCCTGCCGTGCCCTCACCGCCACCCGCCACGTCAGAAGAAGGAAGCACCATGGCACCTTCGGCAGCCCACGACAGCGCCGTCGAGCGCATCGTCGTCGAGAACTGTGCGATCGCGACGGTCGACGCCGGTGACACCGAGTACGCCTCGGGCCACATCGTCGTCGCCGGCAACCGTATCGAGTCGGTAGGAGCGGGACCCGCCCCCCAGGGCCTCGAGAACGTCGTACGCCGCGTCGACGGCACCGGTCATCTCGCGACGCCCGGCCTGATCAACACCCACCACCACTTCTACCAGTGGATCACCCGGGGCCTGGCCACCGACCACAACCTCTTCAACTGGCTGGTCGCCCTCTACCCGACCTGGGCCCGCATCGACGAGCCCATGGTCCGCGCGGCCGCCCAGGGCTCGCTCGCGATGATGGCCCGCGGCGGCGTCACCACCGCCATGGACCACCACTACGTCTACCCGCGGGGATCCGGCGACCTGTCCGGCGCGATCATCGGCGCCGCACGCGACATGGGCGTACGCTTCACCCTCGCCCGCGGCTCCATGGACCGCGGGAAGTCGGACGGCGGCCTGCCGCCGGACTTCGCCGTCGAGTCCCTCGAGGGCGCCCTCGCCGGTACCGAGGAGACCATCGACGAGTACCACGATGCCTCCTTCGACGCGATGACGCAGATCGCCGTCGCGCCCTGCTCCCCGTTCTCCGTCTCCACCGAGCTGCTGCGCCAGGGTGCCGAACTGGCCCGCCGCAAGGGCGTGCGCATGCACACCCACGGCTCGGAGACGGTCGAGGAGGAGGAGTTCTGCAAGGAGCTCTTCGGCATGGGCCCCACCGACTACTTCGAGTCGACCGGCTGGCTCGGCGAGGACGTGTGGATGGCGCACTGCGTCCACATGAACGACTCCGACATCGAGGCCTTCGCCCGCACGAAGACCGGTGTCGCGCACTGCCCGTCGTCCAACGCGCGCCTCGCCGCCGGCATCGCCCGCGTCCCCGACATGCTCAAGGCGGGTGTCCCGGTCGGCCTCGGCGTCGACGGCACCGCTTCCAACGAGTCCGGCGAACTCCACACCGAGCTGCGCAACGCGCTGCTGATCAACCGGCTCGGCGCCCACCGCGAGGCCGCCCTCAACGCCCGCCAGGCGCTGCGGCTCGGCACCTACGGCGGCGCCCAGGTCCTCGGCCGCGCCACCGAGACCGGTTCGCTGGAGTCCGGAAAGCTCGCCGACCTCGTGCTGTGGAAGCTCGACACGCTCGCGCACTCCTCCATCGCCGATCCGGTCGTCGCGCTCGTCTTCGGCGCCGCGGCGCCCGTCACGCTCTCGCTCGTCGACGGCAGGACCGTCGTCGAGAACGGCCACCTGACCACGGTGGACGAGGACGCCATCGCCCGCACCACGCGGGACGAGGCGCAGCGCCTCGCGCGGATCGCCGCGCAGGGCTGACCCCAGGGAAGTCCGGCCGGGGGGGACGGCCCCCGGCCGGCGGCCGCGGACCCGAGCGGGGTCCACGGCAGCCCTCGCCGGGGGGTGCGCGCGACAAAGGCGCGTACCCCTCGGTGAAGGTGACTCGTGCCAACAGGTTCCGGCACGGTCACCTTCCGCACCACCGGTCTGGGCGATCCGGTATGTGCACGCCGCATCAGAGCAACGACCGCATCACCTGCACCACCTCCATGACACCCATGTCCCGATGACGTGTTACCCGACCGGAGGCACCGCCGTGGCCGCGCACACCTCGACCGCCGAGGCACCAGACCGGAAGCATCCGGTCGACGAGACCCTTCCGCCGTTCAAGATGTTCACCACCGGGCTGCAGCACGTGGCCGCCATGTACGCGGGTGTGGTGGCCCCGCCGATGATCGTCGGTCCCGCTGTGGGCCTCGACGCCAAGGACACCGCGTTCCTCATGGGCGCGAGTCTGTTCACCGCCGGAATCGCGACCCTGCTGCAGACGCTCGGCTTCTGGCGCGTCGGCGCCCGGCTGCCGTTCGTCAACGGCGTCTCGTTCGCCGGTGTGACGCCGATGGTCGCGATAGGCCGCGACCGCGGATACGACGGGATCGCCGTCATCTTCGGCGCGATCATCGTCGCCAGCGTCCTGGGCTTCGTCCTGACCCCGTACTTCTCGAAACTCGTCCGCTTCTTCCCGCCCGTCGTCACCGGCACGGTCATCACCCTGATCGGCGTCTCGCTGCTGCCCGTCGCCTTCAACTGGTCGCAGGGCGGCAACCCCGTCGCCGACGACTACGGTTCGATGAAGAACATCGGCATGGCGGCGCTCACGTTCGTCGTCGTGCTGGCCCTGCGCAAACTGCTGCGCGGCTTCCTCCAGCAGATCGCGATCCTGCTGGGTCTGGTCGTCGGCACGCTCGTCGCCCTGCCGCTCGGCATGACGAACCTCGACGCCATCAAGGACGCCGGCCTCGTCGGCTTCCCGACGCCGTTCCACTTCGGCGCACCGCAGTTCGAGATCGCCGCCATCGTCTCCATGTGCATCGTGATGCTGGTGTGCATGACCGAGTCCACCGCCGACATGCTGGCGCTCGGCCGGATCGTGGAACGCCCCGCGGACGAGCGCACCATCGAGGGCGGCCTGCGCGCCGACACGCTCGGCTCGGCCATCAGCCCGCTCTTCAACGGCTTCATGTGCAGCGCCTTCGCCCAGAACATCGGGCTCGTCGCGATGACGAAGGTCCGCAGCCGCTTCGTCGTCGCCGCGGGCGGCGGCATCCTGATCCTGCTGGGCCTGTGCCCGGTGGCCGCCTCGGTGATCGCCCTGGTGCCGCTGCCGGTCCTCGGCGGCGCGGGCATCGTGCTCTTCGGCACGGTCGCGTCGAGCGGTATCCAGACGCTGGCGACGGCGGCCCTGGAGAAGGGCGAGAACGCGCTGATCGTGGCCGCCGCCGTCGGTGTCGGGCTGATCCCGATCGCGGCGCCCGAGTTCTACCACGCCTTCCCCAAGGACCTGCTGGTGGTGCTGGACTCGGGCATCTCCACCGGGTGCATCGTGGCGATCGCGCTCAACCTGGCCTTCAACCACCTGGGGACGAAGGACACGTCGCCGGAGGACGCCTCGTCGGAGCCGGGCAAGGTCCCGGCGCAGGCCGCCGTGCACTGAGCACGCGGACACGACGCGACGGGCGGCCCGGAACTGTTCCCGGGCCGCCCGCCGCGTCGTTCGGGGGCGGCGTCAGCCGATGTGGTAGCTGTCGCCGTAGACCTTCCAGTCCAGCGGTGTGTCCAGGCGGAGGTTGCCCTTGTTCAGGAAGACCCGCTGCGCGGTGTCCACGCGGCTGGTGTCCTCGTGCGCCTCCTCCTGCTTCATCGCCCAGACGCGGGCGTCGAGGAACGCGTGCAGGTACGCCTTCTCGTCGCCGCCCCGGGCCGGCGGCCTGGCCTTCGCCAGCGCCTTCCTGCGGATGCTGCCGAAGCTCGTGCTGTCGCCGCCGTCGCCGTGCATCACGATGGCGTCGTAGTAGACGAACTGACCGAGCACACCGAGGCCGTCCTGCTTGCCCCGCTTCACGGCCGGGTCGAAGTACACGCGGTCGCGCTCGTCGTTCTGGGCCTTCTTGAACGCCGGGTCCTCGGCCGCCTTGCGCCAGTCACGGGTGAAGCCCGGGTCGAGCCCCTCGTGCGAGTCGGTGCCGTCGACCTTCCGCAGCGCGGGCAGGTACTTCGCCAGTACGTTGCCGGGTTTGCGCTGGGTGTAGAGCTCGACCAGGTCGAGCATGTCCCCGGTGCCGGAGCAGAAGCCGATGATGCCGGCGGTGTAGCCGCGGCCGTCCCCGATGTCCTCGATGTACCTGTACTGGGCCTTCCAGTCGAGCGAGGAGTTCTCCGCACTGGAGACGATCCGCATGGCGATGTCCTTCTTCGCCGGGTCGTCCAGTCCGACGGCGGCCACCGCCGACGGACTGCTGTGCTGCTCCGGTTCCGTGGCGCCCGCCGCGACGGCGGTGGCGGGAAGGGCGACGAGAATCGCCCCGAGTACCACGCGCGGGAGGAGTCCGAGCCGGTTGCGGGTGCGCTTGTGGGGGGTGGGCACCGTGCCTCCAAGGGGAGTTCGCCGAGGATTTACCCTGTTAGGAAACTTTCCTACCAGCCTGGACCGGGTCGCGTACACCCCCGCGGGCGGTCCGGTTGCGGCCGATCGTTCCTGCTGCCGCATGGGAGATCCGGGTGACGGGGAGGAGCCTCAGTCGGCCTCCGCCGCCGTTTTCGTCTCCGGCTCCCAGAGCATGAGGTTGCTGAACAGCTCCGCCTGCTCGACGGCGTCGTCCAGGGCGTGGTGGGTGTGCCGGCGCGCGGACAGCAGCGCCGGCGGCATCGTGCCCTTGGCCACGGCACGGAGCGGCAGGCGGGCCTTCGTCGCGTACAGGGTCTTCATGTCCAGGCAGCCGGAGTGGCCGAACGGGCTCCCGCCGGTGAACCGGATCAGGTACCAGTAGAGGAACGTCCAGTCGTACGACGCCGGATACCCGCACATCACCGGCTGCGCACCCGCCTCACGAGCGGCCTCGCGCACCCAGGCGGCGAACTGGGCCATCACCGCCTCCGGTTCGCCGCCCTCGCGCAGCAGACGCTCGCGGTCGAGACCGCTGACGGCAAGCGCCTCGGGCACGAAGTCGTCGCTGATGGGCCGCAGTTCGCGGTAGAAGGTGCGTGCCTCGGGATCGGCCGGCGCGTAGCCGTCCGCGTCCTGACGGCCCGCGACGGCCGCGCCGAAGCTGATCATCGAGTACGGGCCCGGGATCGGGCCGTCGGCCTCCACGTCGACGGAGATGTAGAGCGAGGGCTTCGGATCCGGACGGCGCGATGTGCGTGATGTGCGTGATGTGCGTGAACTGCGTGACGGGTGCGACATGGAGGGAGCATGGCAGGGCCGGGCCGGCGTCTCCCGCGGATTTCGGCGCAGCCGCAGGCCGGCGAGGGCCGGGCCAGGGGCCCGGACCCGGCCGCGCGGGGTCAGCGGGCGTCCGCCGGCGTCCAGTCGGGGCGACGGCCGCTCAGGCCCACGATCCGGTCCAGCAGCGGTGCGCCGTCGGGCACCGCCACCACCGGACCGAAGATGCCCTCCCGCAACGCGTCGTCGCCCGTGGGGGTCAGCATCTCCCGCGACACGGTCATGCTCGCCTCGTCGGGCGCGTACGGCAGGCCCGTGGCGCGGGCCAGGTCCCAGCCGTGGATGACGAGCTCGTTCAGCGCGACCCGGCCCGCCACGGCCCCGGGCAGCGCGACGCCCCCGGCCTGGGTCATGCCCTCCCACGCGCCCGGCCCCCTCCAGGCCTCGACCAGCTCGTCCAGGCGCTGCGGAATCGCGGTGCGCCAGTCGTCGGCCAGCACCGGACGCTCGTCGTCCGGGCTGCCCTCGGTGGTCGGGCCGAGATCCTTGCGCGCGGCCTCCCGGAAGGCCGTGGCCAGCCCGTGGATGTGGGCCAGGATCTCCCGCACGGCGTACGCGGGACACGGCGTCGGGTCGCCCAGCTTCTCGTCGCCGATGTGGGGGAGCAGTCTCACGATGCCGTCGGCGGCGGACCGGAGGTCGGGTACGGGTGTCGTCCCGGAGGCAGCAGGTGTGGCAGAGGCAGTCATGCAGGGGTGACCGGCCGCGGCCCCGGAACTCATCGGCGCGCCGCGGGGGAGGCCGTCCGCCCCGCAGGAGGCGCAGGTGAGCCGGTCGCTCGCTCGATCGGGCTACCCCGCGTCCGGTGGAGCCGCCTACGGCGTGCCCGGTTTCATACGCTCCCCGCGTGACTCGTACCACTGCGCTGAACACCGGACTCGACGACTTCCTCGCCTGGGCCGCCAGGGAGCGGGGCACCGCCCTGCCCGCGCGCCCCGCGGACGCGGTGCTGACCCTGCTCGCGCTGCGCGGCGCGGACCGCAGGAGCGGCGTGCCCGAACCGACACCGCAGCTGGTCGCCCAGGTGCTCCACGAGGACCTGCCCGGGCTGCTGTGGGCGTCCGACGAGGAGCTGGCCGCCGTGCCGGCCGTGCTGACGGCGCTCGCGGACCGCGTCCGCGCGGCGGGCCGTCTCAACGCCAAGCGGCACGCCCGGCTGCTCGCGGCGATCGACGACGCCGTGCCCGGCTTCCGCGCCGCCATGGCCGACCCCGCCGGTCTGACGTGGCCGCGCTGGTACGCCTCGCTCCTGAGGGCCGACGGCACGGACCCGGACGACGCCGACGCCGTACGGGCCTGGCTCGACGCGCACGAGCGCACCCCGCGGGCCGACCGGCCCGCGCTCCCCGAGCCGCTGCACCGCTTCGAGATCGCCGGCCGCACCTTCGCCACCCGCGCACGGCTCGCGGAGGCGCTGCTCGGGGCCTTCGCACGGGACACCGCCGGGACCTCTCCGGCCGGTCCGCTGCTCCCGGCCCCGCCCCTCGACGCCGACCGGCCCGACGACGCGCTCGGCGCCGAACTGGAACACATCGCGGACGCGTTGACCAGCCGCTGGACCGCCGCCGGGCTGACCGAGGCGCTCGCCGGGCCCCACGCCGGCCTGGCGCCGAGCCCCGAGGCACTGCCCCACGCCGCACTCGCGGACCGCATGCTCGACGAGCACCTCGACTACTACGGCGCGTCCTCGGTCCCCCTGCCGCCCCCGGCCCGCGTGCCCGCCCCCGGGGACATCCGGGCCCTGCTCCACGCCGCCCCGCTCCCGGCCGCCCTGGCCGCGGGCGGCGACCTGGACGACGAACGGCGGGAGATCTCCGAACGCTGCGGCCTCCCCGGGCCGGCGACCCCCGTCTGGGAGGAGGGCACACCACAGGAGCTCGTCGAGCTGGCCGCCGACATCCTCGCCGCCCAGGTCGAGATGCTGCCCACCGTGAGCGGCCCGCAGGACAACTGGTCCCTGGACGGCGCCCACATCCTCTACTCCCTCTACGAACGCGGCAGCACACCGGACTCGGTGGCCCGCAAGGCCTCCGACACCGACGTCGCGGAGATCCCGCCCGAGCTGGAGGACGCCCCGGCGCAGGTGCCCGCCATCGCACCTGCGGCGTACGAGACGCCGTCCCCCGAAGAGCTGTCGGTGCTGCTCGGGCTGCCCGGCCGGACCGAGGCCGACCGCGACGCGATCGACGCCACAGCCCGCCCCCTGGCCGCGCTCGTCGACCGCCTGGCCGAGACCGGCTGCGTGTTCCGCCGGGGTGACACGTTCGGCCTGACGCCGCTCGGCGGCGCGGTCATGCGGCACGTGATGGCCGCGGGACAGGTCGCCGCGCCCGACGCCGGCACGGTCGCCGGGTGGGACGCGGCGCACACCGTCGCCGCGGTCCGCAACTGGCCCCCGCGCATCGCGGCACGGACCCTCGCCGCCTGGGCCGATCGCAGGGAAGGTGCGGACAAGGAGAGCGGCGCGGCCTGGGTCCCGCTGCTCACCGCGGTCTCCGAGGCGAAGGCGGCCGACCGCCAAGGGACCCGCGTGCGCGAGTGCTTCGCCCTCCTCGACCGGGCCGGCATCCCGAACGCGGCCCTGCGCACCGTGCTCACCGACCCGGTGACCGGCGCCGAGGCGCGCCGCCTCCTGCTCGCGCGCGGCGAGGACGTCCCCGGGGAGAGCGTTCCGCGGAGTGCCCGGGCGACGCTGCTCGCAGAGGAGCTGGACGCACGGTGGACGGACGACATGCGCGCGCATGTGGCGGAGCGGCACGAGAACGGCGGCGCCCGCCTCCCCGGACCGGACGAGATCCCGCCCACCACCCTGCTCCCCTCCTTCGACGAGGAGGCAGCAGCCTGGCCCGGAGGCGCTCCCGCCCTGATCCGGGCCCTCGCCGCCGAGGACCCCGGCACCGCCCACCGCGTCCTGACCGCCCTGCGGGACCACCACCCCGACAAGCGGGTGTCGGAGGCCGCGGCGCACGCCCTGAAGCCCGCACACCGGGCAGCCGGGCGCGGCCGCCGCTGACCCCGTGGCGCCACGGAGTTGCGGATACCGTGGCGTCATGTCGGCGTTCACACAACAGCTTCCGGCCCTGCTGGGTGTGGTGATCGGCGCACTCGGTTCCTACATGGCGATCATGCGCGGTGACCGGGCCCGTTTCCGGCGCGAACAGGCGGCGCGCTGGGAGGAGCGGCGGCTGGCGGTGTACTCCGACTACGCGCGGTCCCTGAAGAAGTCGGTCACCCTGACGTACCGGGTCGCGGCCCACCTGGGCAACGACCCGCATCCGCACCCCCTTTCACCCGAGGACGCGGCGCCCCTCCTCGCCGCGGCCAGCGACGCACGCGACCCGTCGGGCGAGGCGCTGCTGATGCTCGGCTCCCGTGACGTGGTGCAGAAGGCGCGCGAATGGGTCGTCGTGGTGCTGGAGATGGAGAGCTTCCTGCGCGAGGGCCGACGCGCGCCGGACGCCTGGTCGGCCCTGCTGGCGAAGCAGCGCGCGGCTCGGGAGACGTACTACGCGGCCGTGCGGGACGACTTGGAGCTCTCACCCGGCCACTCCGGCCGCTGGGAGCTGCCGCCGGTCCGCGACCGGTAGCAACGGCGGCCTCTCCGCGCGTGCCGGGGCCGGGACTCGCGCGTCCCCTAGACCGGTGCACTGCGGTGACGGGGCGTCGTCCTTCTTGAGCCCTCAGTCCCGCGCGGCGAACTCCACGAAGGCCGCCCACCCCTCGGCGGCCACCCGCAGGGTCGGCCCCGCCGTGACCTTCGAGTCGCGGACGTGGATGGTGCCGGGACAGGCCGCGACCTCCACGCATTCGCCGCCCGACCCGGTGCTGTAGCTGCTCTTGAACCAGGCTGCTTCGGGCACAGCCTGTGCGGGCTCTTCGACGTTCATGCCTCTCCCAGCAACTTCTCGACGAGTTCCAGCGATTCACGCGGAGTGAGCGCCTGCGCCCGGAGGATCCCGTACTGCTCCTCGAGATCCCGGACCGACGTCCGATCCGTGTAGAGGCGGCTGTCCTTGTACGCCTCCACATACGCGATCCTCTGCCCTTCTTTCGTCTCGATCAAGGTGAAGGGACCTTCCAGCCCAGCATGCTCCTCCTGCGCGATCGGCATCACCTGGATTTCGACGTTACGGCGATGCCCATGCAGCAGGATCTGCTCCAGTTGCCCCCTCATCGCAGCGCGTCCTCCATGAAGACGGCGCAGCAGGAACTCCTCGATGACGAAGCTGATCGTGCGCAGCGGGGTGCGGGAGAAGATTTCCTGGCGGTCGAGTCGTGCTGCGACTCGTTGAGTAATGGTCTCCTCGCTCAGAAGCGGACGCCACATTCTGAACACCGCCCGCGCGTACTCCTCCGTCTGCAAGAGCCCGGGGACGGCCTTCGTCGCGTACACGTGGAGGGCCACCGCCTGCGCCTCCAACCGCGCCGCATCACGGAAGAACGCCGGGTACTGTGCCCGCGCGACCTCCTCCTTGCTCGCTTTCGGTAACCCGCCCGCGTCCAGCAGCTCGTCCGCCTTGTCGATGAACTTCGGCGGCGGAATGCGACGCCCCTGCTCGAACGACGCGATCGTCGACGCCGAGTACCCCGTCATCGACCCGAACTCGGCCCGCTCCAGACCCGCCCGGATCCGGCAGAGCTTCACCTGCTGCCCGAAGAGAGACGCGTGCAGGATCCCCGACCGTTGCTTTGATCAGCAAGTGATCTCAGCAATCCCGGCGTTTCCGCTGGAATGGTCCGTAACGGTCTCACCAGAGCGCGAGTTGCGCTCCGGTGTCCTGTTGACGGTCTCCCGTTTCCTTCCCTGCCCGGAGGCTGGGGATTGTGCCACCTGCCCGCCCCGTCCCGGCCTTGCGGCGCGGGCGGGTGGTGCGGGTCTTGCGGTCGGCTCCACGGGGCTTCGACTCCGCCTGGACGGCGGGGTCCAGGTCTCCGGCCACTCCGGTACCTGTCGTGCGGGTCGCGAGGGCGACCAGGTTGTGTCCGGCATTGGCGTCCCGGTCGAGGACGAGGCCGCAGTTGTCGCACTCGAAGACACGGACGCTGAGGGGCAGTTTGGCTTTCACCACACCGCAGCGTGAGCAGGTCTTCGAGGAGGGGAACCAGCGGTCGGCGACAACGAGGTGCGTGCCGTGCCGGCGGGTTTTGTAGGTGAGCTGGCGTCGGATCTCACCGAACGCGGCATCCGCGACGCGGCGGGACAGGCGGCGGTTTCGGCCCATGCCGGCGGCGTTGAGGTCTTCCACCACGATCGTGCCGTACTCGGATGCGAGGCGGGTCGTCATCTTGTGGAGGGTGTCCTCGCGGAGGTTCGCGACCCGGTGATGGATCTTGTTCCGCACCTGGTTGGCCTTCTCCCAGCGGCGGGAGGGCCGCTGCCCGGTGCGCCGGTCGGGGCCCCGGCGGCGGGAGACGATCCGGCTGGCGCGGCGCAGCTGTTTCTGTGCGCGGTCGAGGTGGCGTGGGTTGGGTTCCTCGCGGAGGACACCGTCGCTGTCCGCGAGGACCGCGAGGGTCTTGATGCCGAGGTCGATACCGACCGCCGCGTCCGGGCGGGCCACTTTGACCAGCTGGTGCTTCTGCTCGACCTGGAGGGACACGAACCAGCGGCCCCGGTCCAGGCATGCGGTGGCGGACAGGATCCGCAGGTTCCCCGCGTCGATGAGGGCTCGCAGGTCAGCTCGGTTCTCGTGAAGGCGCACGGTGCCGATCCTGGGGAGGGTGATGTGTCTGCCGTCAGGCTCGATGCGGATCGTGCCGGTGGTGAACCGGCAGGTCAGGCGCGCTTTGTGTTTCGATTTGAAGCGGGGGATGCCCATCCTTGGGCCCTTGCGCTTGCCGCTCTTGGACTTCGCGTAGTTGTCGAACGCCGCCGACGCGTATGCCAGGCCGGTGTTGTATGCCTCCTTGGAGTTCTCCTTCCACCAGTCGGCGAAGCGAGGGTTGGTGCGCTTGTCCTCGTTGAACGCCTTCCGCAGCGAGGGCAACGACCACGACCGCCACGGAGTCAGCTCGTGCTCGGGGATGCCGTACGACTGCTCGGCCTTCCGCTGCCACCACACGGCGGTGATGTACGCGACCGCCCAGTTGTACGCGGCTCGCGCGGCACCTCCGTGCGAGTGCAGGTGGCGGTCGGCCGTGGTGTTCGGGTCCAGCGCGAGCTTGTGCGCGAGGACGGTGAAGCCCGGCTGTGGCTTGAACTTCTTCATCCGGCCGCCTCCGGGCCGGTGGCGACGGCGACGGCCCGGGCGGCGCGATTCTTCGCGGAGCGGCGGCCGTACAGGCGGGCGCACATCGAGGTCAGGACCTCGGTGATGTCCCGTACGAGGTCGTCGGCGGTCTCTGCCGGGTCAAGGACAACCAGGCGCCGTCCCGTGGCTGAGAGAGCGGCTTCCAGGTGCTCGACGCCGAACCGGGCGAGACGGTCTCGGTGCTCGACCACGATCGCCCCCACACCCGGGTCTGCGAGCAGGCGGTGCAGCTTGCGGCGGCGCCCGTTCAAGCCGGAGCCGACCTCCGTCACCACGTCAGCGACGGCGAGCCCTGGGCCATTGCGCCCTGCACGGTACGGGCGACCTGGCGCTCCAGGTCCGCTTTCTGGTCACCGGACGCGACACGGCAGTACGCCACGACCCGCCCGGCGGCCTGCGGGGCGGCCTCGGTCACGAGCCATGTACCGGACGGCGTTTGGACGACCGGGACCGGCATACGGCCCTCGTTCGCCCAGGTCCACGCGGTCTGGTAGTGCACTCCGTTGCGCGCCGCCCACTCGGAAAGCTTCACAACGTCAGGTTATTCACTGAGAATAACGTCAGGTTATTCACTGAGAATACTGGATATCCACTGAAAGAAATGGGAACTGTTGTTCACCCCGCTTCGTGCTCGTAGCCGTGCTCCGGCTGCTCCTGCTGATCGTCCACGACCCCGTGCCTTCCCGTCCCCGTACCGTCCGCCCGACACACAACGCCACACCGCACACGGCTCCACGTGCTCAACTCCCCACGCCCCGCCCCCGGTCACGCTCTACGCCGCGTACACCGCCGCCCGCCCCCGCGTACACTCCGCACCCGTCACCGCGTCCCTCCTGGTCAACGGTACGCACGGGCCGCCAGCGTTTCCCCCATGAACGGAGCGATTACCCCTGACGTGACACCGGCGCAACCGCCCGCCCTCGCCCGCGAGTTCTCGATGCAGTTCACGTCCACCCCAGGCGGCGCGCGCCTTGCCCGCCGGCTGGTGTCGCACCGGCTGGACGAGTGGGGCTACCCGTACGACTCGACGCCCAACGAGACGATCACCCTCATCGCCGCCGAGCTCACCGCGAACGCCGTCCGCCACGGCCATGTCCCCGGACGGGACTTCCACCTCCGCCTCACCGCAAGCCCGTCCCCGGTCTCGAGCCCGGCCCCGACCGCCACCCTCCGCATCGAGGTCGCCGACACCCGCACCGAGCGCCGCCCCGCACCGGAGGCCGCCGACAACCCGCCGGCCCTCCACGAGGAATCCGGCCGAGGCCTGTACCTCGTCGCCCGACTCGCCGACCGCTGGGGCGTCGCACCTCGAGTCACCGCCCCCGGCAAGCAGGTCTGGGCGGAGCTGCACCTGCCGCCCGCCCACCCAGGCGCCGAGCCCACCTGAGAGCCCGCGCATGCCCGCTCGGGCTGCAGCGGGGAACGCCGCCCCACCACCCCGTTGCGATTTTCGCAACGAATCAGTACGGTAAATGAATGGATGAGACTGTGAGCGACCGCGTACGCAGGGTCATGGAAGCAGCCTCAGTGAGCCAGGCTGCCTTCGCCGCACGAGTGCGGCTCACGCCCGACAAACTCTCGAAGAGCCTGACCGGTGTCCGGCGCTTCACCTCGCTCGATCTCGCCCTGATCGCCGAGGCAGGCGGCACCACGGTCGACTGGCTGCTCACCGGGCGCGCCCCGTCCCAGCCGTCGTTCGCCGCGCGGACCACCGACCAGAGTGTGCCCGAGCGGGACAAAGTGGACCAGGTCACCCAGCGCTACACCGCCGCGTACGAGGTGCTGGAGCTGCTCGGCCGGCTCCCGAAGCTGCCGGCTCTGCCGGACATCCGTACGGACCTGGCCTTGCACATCGACCAGGGGCGGCAACTCGCCGAGGACGCGGCCCGGGGTCTCGCGGCCACGGGGGAGTGGGCAACGGGACGCGAGACCGACGCGCTGATCGCGGCATGTGCCAAGGCGTACGGGGTGGACGTCGCGATCACGGCGTTGCCCGACGGGGTGAACGGAGTGACCTGGCACACCGATACCTTCCGGCTGGTCCTCGTCAGCCCGAGCAGTGTCTGGACGAGACAGCGCTTCACCCTGGCGCACGAACTCGGGCACATCCTCGCCAGGGACGCGCAGGACCCGATGGTCGAGAAGCGGATCCGGCCGGGCAGGGTGAAGGACCTCACGGAGGTCCGAGCGAACGCGTTCGCGTCGCATCTGCTGATGCCGGCTCCCGAAGTCGAGAAGCGATTCACACAGGTTGTCGCCGCCGACGGGCAGCTCGGCAGAGACGCCTTCGCACGCCTCGTGGTCGAGTTCAAGGTGTCACCGAGCGCACTGGCCGTGCGGCTGGGGCAACTGGGGCTGATCGACAAGGACGTTCGGGACCGGCTCCGGGTCCTCACCGCGGAGACGTGCCACCTGGTGGCGGGAGCTGCCGCCGAGTTCCAGCGGCAGCTGGCCTGGGCGGAGGCCCGGCAGTTCCCCGCCCGGATCGCGGATCAGCTCTTCAGCGGTTACACGGCCGGAGAGACCACGCTGCGGCCGCTGGCGTCGCTCCTCGGCGTGGAGGTGGACTGGCTGCACGACGTACTCGAGCCGGAACGCAAGGGCGCGGTCGATGCTCCGGCATCCGACCTCGACGCGAAGGACCCGGTCTTCACTCCATGAGGCTCTGCTGGTTCCCGGACAACACGGTCCTGTGCAATTTCGCTGCCGTCGATCGTCTTCCGCTGCTGGAAGCGGTGCTCGACGGACGAGGCCGCTGGACGCAGGCCGTGGCCTACGAAGCCGAGCAGTCGAGCCGTCATCATCCGCCGCTGCGTGGGATATCGGAGGACGGGTGGCTCAGGGACCCCATCGAGATCACGGACTCCCGTGAGCTGACCGAGGTGGAGCGGGTCCGCAGAGCAGTGTTCGGTGGTGTGGCGTCGCAGCCGCTGAAGCACCTCGGTGAGGCGGAGACGTGCGTACTGATCACCATGCGCGCCGAGTTACGGGACTCGGTGTGGATCACTGATGACCGATCCGCCGGCACCTACGCCCGTCGCAGAGGCATCACGACCAAGGAGACGTACGACCTCGTGCACGAGGCCGTGGCCGGTGGGCTGATCGCTCCCGGCGATGGTCACGGCCTGCTGGGGGCGATGGTGGCCGCGGGCCGTCATCTGCATCGTGTGTCCGGGCGTCCTTCGGAGCTCCAACAGTAGGGCGTCCCCAGGGCTCTGACGCAAAGGTCGGTGGCGTCCGCCGGGCCCGACGCGATGACCGGTTCGTACGGTCCCGCCGAAGACCGAGTTCTGCCGTCAGGTTGCACCGGCGATGTCGCAGTGTGGACGACGACTCTCGGTCGCTCGCAGCAGTTGATCCGCCTGGGTTCGGCGGGCATGTGGCGGGTCCGAGTCGGGTGTACCGGCCGTGCCGACGTCGAGAGAGTGACACGCACGGAGGGCGACGCGTACAGGGTGGAGCGGTACGTGATGGATTTCTGGCCGAAGGCACTCTGACGAAGCGGCTGGTGCGGGGCGAGGGTGCCCGCACCAGCCGCGCCTCAATGGGTCAGTTGATCTTGACGATGCCAGTGCGGATATTCGGGCACGGCGAAATCGTGGTGCGGTACTGATGTTTCCCCCTAGATCACGTGATCTGGTGTGGTCGTGTGGCGGCGGGGTGCCACCGCGGCACCCACTCCTATCGAATGAATGAACGATTCCGTTGATCCGGGGTGCGGCTTGTCCTGATTCGATGCATCCCTGATCGAGCTCAGGGAAGGTAGTGGTCGCTGCTTCGGCCGTGCCGACTCATCCCTGAGCCGTCGTGCCATCGCGGCGGTGTGAACTTCTCTTCGGCGAGAACTGGTCGGGGAGGTGCGGCGCGGGTCCGGGCGGTCGTCGTCACCGTCGCGGCATGGCGGCACGCCGGACCGTCGCCGAATAGAACATACGGGCGTTCGAGGAACTGAATTCCGTGCAAATTAAGCCTGTTAGGCAGACGTAAAATCATCTGATTCATCTGCATGTTGATCGCTAACATCCTGATCGCCACAGAGCGCCTATCGGGGTGCTCCCGCACCACATTTCAGGACGACCGTGAAAATCAAGCGCGTTCGCGTCGAGAACTTCTGCTGCCTGCACAAGGTGGACATGGCGTTCGACGAGATAACCTGCTTCATTGGCCCGACCGGTGTCGGCAAGTCCACCGTGCTCCGGGCTCTCGACTGGTTCTTCAACGGCGAGAAGTCGGTTGCTCTGAGCACCGACGACGTCCATTCGGCGGCCGAAGGTGAGCGCATCTCCGTCGAGGTCGAGTTCGACGGCCTCACCGACCACGACCGCAACGCCCTCGGCCGTTACGCGCCCCAGGGCGCGGAGACCGTGAGCGTCTGGCGGACTTGGGAGGCCGGCGAGGACAAGATCACCGGCAAGGCGCTGGCCTACTCGCCCTTCGAGGAGGTCCGGCGTCAGGACGGTGCCATGGCCAAGCGCAAGGCGTACAACGCCCTCCGTGACAGCGAGCCCGGCCTCGGGCTGCCCAGCGCCGGCAGCGAGAAGGCGGTGCAGGAGGCGATGACCACCTGGGAGAGCGAGCACCGCGAGCGGCTCACAGAGTCCGAGGTCGAGGACACGCACTTCTTCGGCTTCGCGGGACAGAGCAAGCTCGCCGAGCTGATCGACTTCGTCTTCATCTCCGCGGACCTGCGTGCGTACGAGGAGGCCGACGACCGTAAAGCGTCCGCCATCGGCCGCATCCTCGACCATGCCGTGGACCGCACCGAGGCGAACGAGCAGCTCGGCTCCATCGAGGAGACCGCGCACCAGGCGCGTCTGGACGTGCACAGAACGGTGTACGGGCCCACGCTCGACGATCTGTCCGCCGCGCTCTCCGCGGAAGTGGCGCGATTCACCGCCGGGCGGGAGGTGGTGGTGACTCCGATGGTGCAGACGCCCAAGCCCGCCAAGACGTCGTTCCAGGTCAGCATCAAGGACGGCGCCGCGGAGACTTCGGTGCACCGGCAGGGCCACGGCTTTCAACGTGCGCTGATCATTGCCGCGCTGAAGCTGCTGTCCGAGCGGCGGCGGCCGGAGGCGGGGACCCGGACGCTGTGTCTGGCGGTCGAGGAGCCGGAGCTGTTCCAGCATCCCCCGCAGGCACGGACGTTCGCCGAGGTGCTGCGCGGCCTGGTGAGGTCCTCGCCGGACGGCCGCACCCAGGTGATGTACGCGACTCACAACCCCGTCTTCATCGAGCCGCGCAGCTACCATGAGATCCGACGGCTCGGACGCGATGGGACAGAGGAGCATCCGGTCACGCGCGTGCGGCAGATCAACGAGGCCGAGCTGATCCGATCCCTGCCGGACGACCTGGTGAATGAGGGACAGATCAGGAGGCAGGCCGGCATCAAGTGCGCCGGAGCGCTGTCAGAGGGGTTCTTCGCGCGGGCTGTCGTGCTGGTCGAGGGAGACACCGACGGGGCGGTCCTGATCGGATGTGCGGAGCGGGAGCAGCTGAGCCTCGGCGCGCTGGGCGTCAGCGTGATCAGTGTCGGCGGTAAGAACAACGTCGCCCTCTGCCACGCGATCCTGAACGCCCTCGGCGTGCCCTGCTACGTGCTCTTCGACGGGGACTCGGGCAAGGAGGCGCGGAGCCGCCAGGGCATCCAGTACATCCAGGACGACGACGAGCGGCGTGAGAAGGAGCGCAAGATCGAGGAGCAGACCCGAAAGGATCTGCTGCTGAACTCGAACCTTCTCAGCTATCTCGGCGCATCCCCTTCGCCTTGGCCCACCACCGAAGCGGTCGGGAGCCACACCGTGTTCGAGGACCATCTCGAGGCCTTTCTCGACAAGGAATGGCCCGCCTGGGGCATTCGTAAGAAGGAGCTGGTCGCTTCCGGTGACGGCTTCCCGGAGAAGAACTCGGCCACCTACCGGGAGGCGGCCCGGACAGCGGCCACCGCGCCACCGTTCATTCTCCAGGCGGTCCTGGAGAACCTGAAGGCCATGGTCAAATGAGAAGCAGGTCGCCTGCCAAGTGATGGGAGGTGGGGCGGGCCGGCGCCCGCGGTGCGCCCCCTGCCCCACGTGGCACCCCAGCCCCCCGGGGCCTCGCGTCCCGGCCTCCGAACCATGCGGGAAGTCGTTTCGCCTGTTGGGCGGTAGGAGCCGTCACGTAGAAGAGTTGGCCGAGAAGGAGCTCCCCCGCAAACTCAGGGCCTGGAACCATGCCCTCGTGTCTCCGGGGCTCGGTGCCGGGGCGGAGAAGTGGGGGAGCCTGGCAGATGGCGTTCACGGACGAGTCGACAGCGACCGGTGGCGGGCGGGGCATCTACGACTGCGACGGGGCTCATCGGACCCCTCTCAAAGAGGACTACGAGCGCGTCTTCATCTCAGGGATGGTGGTGCTCGACACCAACGTCCTGCTTAACCTCTACCGCTCCAACGAGCGCACGCGCCAGGACACTTTGGCTGTGCTCACGAAGCTGCGCGACAGGTTGTGGGTACCCCACCAGGTCCTGACCGAGTTCTGGCGCAACCGTGAACAGAAGTCCGTCCGTCATCACCACAGCACCAAGGCGAAGGAGACGTCGGCCGCGCTCGACAAGGCGCGCAGGTCGGCCCAGGACGCCGTCGAGCGGTGGATGAAGGACGTCCGCCTGAAAGAGGACGAAGAGGTCACCCAGCAGATCCATGACGGGCTCGGAGTCCTCACTCAATCGCTGGACCTGCTGCGCGAGGTCATCGACGGGCAAGCTGAGCGGGACGCGCTCGCCGGCACGGCCGAGACGCACACCGACCCAGTGCTCACCGAGTTGGAACCGCTCCTGCGCGGGTGCATCGGTGAGCCGCTGCCCGCGGACGAGTACGACAAGGCGGTCCAGGAGGCGGCGAAACGCGCCGATGAGGAAATCCCGCCGGGCTACGAGGACTTCAGGAACAAGCCGCCGGAGCAGGCCGCGGGCGACTATCTGCTCTGGGTGCAGCTGCTGAAGGAAGCAGCACAGCGCGACGGTGATGTGCTGCTGGTGACCGGAGACGTCAAGAAGGACTGGTGGCAGCCACGCGACATGGACATCCAAGCCCGTCCAAGGGCCGAGCTTGTCGTGGAACTGCGCGAACACGCGGGCTCAAACCTTTACATGCTCACGCCCGCCGAACTCCTCACCTGGGCCGAGCAACTGCTCGAAGGGCTGCAGGTGGACCGGGACTCCGTTGACGACTTGGAGCAGTTGCGCGATGCGGACGGGGAGGACGATCTTCCCAAGGCCGGCTGGACCAAGACCAATCTGGGGGAGTTCCTCCTCCGCTTGACGGGACGCTCGCCCTCACGCGTCAAGGTGATCTTGGCAGCGGCGCGAAACGGTGGATTCGTAGACAGAGCGACGGTCTACGAGGTGGCCGGCTATGCGGAGGATCGCCAGCTCAAGGGGTTCACTCGTCCGATCAGCACGGTGGCACGGGAGCTCAAGGACGCAGGCCTGCTCAGTGGAGAGGAGCCGTTCCTGCTCAACACCATTTATGGCTCGGAGGCAGAGCCGTCGTGGGCTTCGGGCTTCCGGATCCCCGACGAGGTGGTTCCGATGGTCATCGAGATGTTCGCGCCACCGCGAGGATCCGCAGACTCCACCAGTGGTGCGCTGGACGTAGAGGACGCGAGCCCGGAGCTTGACCGGCGTTAAGTTGCCTCGCGGCGAACTCGCAGAGTGCTCTGGACGCGGACTACACCGCGGGGTTCAACCAGCGAATAGGGCTCGACGCTGCCGGGCCGCCCGCCCCACGGCCGGACGTTCGTCAGCAGGACGACCGGCGGGCACCACGGTCACGGCATACGACGGGACCTCGGCGACCGTGGCGGTGTGATGCTCCGGTCTGTTCGGCGTGACCGGCCAGGAGTCGAAAGCATCCGTCACCACCAACTGGTTCACCATGACCGTCACGCTGCGCTGGTCCGCCGGCGGCTGGAAGATGACCGGATTCACGCAGACTGACGGGCCCGAGCCGACAGTTCGGCCAAGCTCCGCCGCAATGACACCGTGGCAAGCGCCCGGACTCTCCCCAGCCCCTCACTACCCGAAAGTCGTAGTCCAGGCCATGAGCACATCACCGGCCCCCGCCGCACCAGCCTCGCCCGCCTGGCAGCATTGCGGACACGGCGCCGACCCCGCCACCGCTGGCGCCTGGAGGGGCCAGCCACCGTCGTCTTCGACAACATGCGCGAGCTTCCCGGCCTGCTGACCGCGGCCACCGCACGCTGATTCCGGCCCGCACCACGCCGGCAGGTCGCCATGCGGGACCGCCCGGCGCAGGCCGCCGGCGTCGTGTCGCCCGCGTTGTACCACTCATGCCGGACCGCCCGCTTCGGCCCTAGAACGACGTCTCGCGCACGCTCGCCCGGTCCGAGGGCTCCGTCGTGGCGGTGATCTGCGAGCGGTGCCCGGTCGCGTCGAAGGTCACCGTCAGCGTCTGGGGCGCGCTCTGTGTCGTACTCGCGGTGAAACCCTGGTTCGGTACGGCCGAGATGAGGCACACCCCGCCGCTGCCGTAGCGCACCGTCGCCTTGCCGCCCCGCGACGAGATCGTGTGCACGCCCGAACCGCCCTCCTGGCACCAGTTGCCCGCGCCCTCCCCTGACGGCTCGGCCGGTTCCGTCGACTGCGGCGCGGTGGTCGTCCGGGACGCGGGCGCAGGAGTCACCGGGCGCGGCTTCACCGTCGTCGGGGACGGACTCGGCGTCGCCGTGCGGCTCGGCTTCGGCCTGGGCTTCGGCGACGGGCTCGGGCGCGCGGACGCCGAGGCGTGCGGCGCGGCCGCGAAGTCCTTCGGCGCCGACTGCGCCACCGGCGCGGTCGGACGGGTCGAGCCCACCACGAAATGGATCGTGATCATGACAGCCGTGACGCTGGCCGCGGTGCACGACAGCCAGATCAGCAGGTAACGCAGGAGTCGAGACACGACACCATAGTGACGGACCGGCTAACGTGCCTGCCCATGGCCTGCGTACTTGTCGTCGAGGACGACCCCGTGATCCGTGCCGCCCTGATCGAGGTGCTCACCGGGCACGGGTACGCCGTCCGCACCGCCCACCAGGGATTCGAGGCGCTGCGCGAAGTCACCCAGGCCCTGCCCGACATCGTCGTGCTCGACCTCGGACTGCCCGATCTGGACGGTCTCGACGTCCTGCGCATGATCCGGGGCATATCGCGCGTACCCGTCCTCGTCGCCACCGCGCGCGACGACGACACGGAGGTCATCAGGCTCCTCAACGCCGGAGCGGACGACTACATGGTCAAGCCCTTCTCCGGCGGCCAGCTCGCCGCCCGCATAGCCGCCGTGCTGCGGCGTTCCGCACCGGCCGCGCAGGAACGCGACCAGCAGCCGGTCGTGCAGGTGGCGGACCTCAGGATCGACCCGCTCGCCCGCACCGCGCACCTCGCGGGCCGCGAGCTGAACCTGACCCGGCGGGAGTTCGACCTGCTCGCCTACCTCGCCGCCCACGCGGACCAGGTCATGTCCCGCCGGCGGATCCTCGCCGAGGTGTGGCAACAGCCGTACCTGGAGGACCAGACGGTGGACGTCCATCTCTCCGCACTGCGCAGGAAACTGGGCGAAAGGGCTTCCGAACCGCGCTATCTGCACACCGTGCGCGGTATCGGCATCAAACTGGTCGCCTCGCCATGAGACGAGCACTCGCGGGCATCGCCCTCGCCGTGACCTCCATGGTCGCGCTCTCCTTCCTCATCCCGCTCGCCCTCCTCGTACGCGAACAGGCCAGAGACCGCGTCACCACCGCCGCCGAACAGCGCGCGGGCGCGCTGTCCCCCGTCCTCGCCCTGACCACCAAGCGGTCCGACGTGCAGCAGGCCGTGGCCGAGCTGGACCTGCGCGACCAACTCGCCGTGCGTCTCCCCGGCGGAGAGTTCGTCGGCAGCCCGCACGCACCGGAGGAGGCGCTGGAACGCGCCGTACGGAAGCGCGAGACCCTGGCCATGGACATCCCCGACGGCTGGGTCTACCTCCAGCCCGTCGTCCTGCCCGGCGGCCGGGTCGCGGTCGTCGAGGCGTACGTGCCGGCCGCGGACCTCACCCGCGGCGTAGGGGCGTCGTGGGGCGTCATGTCCTTGCTCGCACTCGGTCTGGTGGGCGGATCGGTGCTGGTCGCCGACCGCCTCGGCGCCCGGGTCGTCCGCTCCTCGCGCGGGCTCAAGAGCGCCTCGCTCGCCCTGGGCTCCGGGGACCTGGACGTACGCGTGGAACCGGACGGCCCGCCCGAACTCCAGGAGGCCGGCGTCGCGTTCAACACCATGGCCGACCGTGTCGTCGAACTGCTCGCCGTCGAACGGGAGATGGTCGCCGACCTCTCGCACCGGCTGCGCACCCCGCTGACCGCGCTCTACCTGGAGGCGGACCTCATGAGCGGTACGCCGGGGGCGCGGCGGATCACCGAGGCCGTCGGCCGGCTGGAGAGCGAACTGGACTCGATCATCGCCGCGGCCCGCACCCCGCTCGCCGCCACAACCGCCTCGCACGGAGCACCGGGGCGGCCGTGCGAGGCGACCGAGGTGGTCGCGCTGCGACTCGACTTCTGGTCCGTCCTCGCCACGCAGCAGGACCGTCTCTGCGAACGTTTCCTCACCCCGCGGCCGACGCCCGTGCTCTTCCCGGAGGACGACCTCGCCGCCGTCGTCGACGCCCTCATCGGCAACGTGTTCCGGCACACCCCGCAGGGCACGGCCTTCGCCGTACGGGTGGAGCGCACCGACCGCCACGTGCTGCTGACCGTGGACGACGCGGGCCCCGGAGTCGAGGACCCGGAGGCCGCGCTCACCCGGGGCGTGAGCGTCGGCGGCTCCACCGGTCTGGGCCTGGACATCGTGGCCCGCGCGGCGCACACGGCCGACGGCGAACTGCACATCACCCGCGCCCCGATGGGCGGGGCGCGGGTGCGGGTGTCGTTCGCGCTGGCGGGTGCCTGAGGAGCGGGCCCACTGGCTCGCGCCCACCGGCTCGGGGGCAGCCGCCCGCGGTCAGCGCCGCGATCTGCCGGTCGAGCAGCTGCGCGAGCTTGTGGGCGGCGGAGCGGGGCGTCCCGCGAGGCCGTTTCCCGTTGGGCGCGGCAAGCAGGTGATGTTCGGCGTGTCCCGGCCTTTCAGTACGTCGACCGGCTGCACGTCCTCTTCATGATGGCCCGGGATTTCCGACACCGGCCTTGTGGCTGTGCATCAGGGAAAGAGGGTCATCTTGACGACCAGACGAAGCGTTCGTCGAGTCCTGCCACTTGTGCTGGCAGCACTCACGCTGGGCTTCGGCATGCCCAAAACGTCTCCGAGCGCCATGGCACAGGACCACGGGGACGCCGTGGTGGCGACCGACCACATCCGGCTGCCCCCGGCGAAGGCCGTGACGCCCAGGGGAAACCTCGAGTCCGAGGACCGACGACAGCCCCCTGCGCCGCTCTCCACCGACACAGAAGAGCGGCGTGCCACGGCCCGAGAGCTTCCTCCGCAGAAGCGTCCGAGCGTCGGTGGCTCACGGTCTTCCGCTCCCCTGGCGCCGCCCGCGGGCCAGTTCGGCTTCGAGGGCCTGAACCAGGGCAGCACCGGCGTCCGCCCACCGGACACGCACGGCGCCGTCGGCCTGAACCACTTCGTGGAGATCACCAACGGCAGGGGCATCGGCGTCTTCAACAAGGCCAACGGCGCCAACGTGCTGAACGTGTCGTTCGCCAGCTTCTTCAGCTATACGACGACGATGATCTTCGATCCACGGGTCGTGTACGACAAGAAGTGGAACCGATGGGTCATCGTCGCCGAGGCGCTTCCCGAGCCGGCCAACCCCTCGGTGCAGAACCTCTTCGTCGCCGTGTCCACGACGTCCGACCCGACCGGCTCGTACTTCCGCTACAGGTTCGACCTCCCGGAGGGCACCGACTTCTTCGACTTCCCGCAGCTGGGCCTGGACCAGGACGCCGTGATCATCACGGGCAACGTCTTCAACGCGTCGCTCACCGGCTATCTCCGCACGCGTGTGCTGGGCCTCGCCAAGGCGGACATCTACAACGGGCGCGCCACCACGTTCCAGTACTTCAACCTCGGGGCGGTGGGTTCGGTGGCGCCTCCCATCGTGGAGGACAACAACGCCAACGCCTTCCTCCTGACGGGCAGCCCCTCCGGGGCCCTGAGGCTGTTCCGGGCCACGGGCCTTGGCCGAAGCAACGCGAGCATCGCCGCGCCGGTGAACGTGCCGGTGCCGGCGTTCTCCGCACCTCCGGACGCGCGCCAGCCCGGATTCGCCGACCGGCTGGACTCGTCGGACGCCCGTTTCCAGAACGCCAGCACCCAGATCGGCAACCAGCTCCTCAACATCCACACCATCGCGGCCGGTTCGCGCCCGACGCCGAAGTGGTACCAGATCAACACCGGCACCAACGCCCTGACCGCGTCCGGGTTCGTCTTCGAATCCGGTGACTCGGACGACTTCAACCCCGCGGTGGTCGGCTCCCCGGTCGGCGGCACCGCGGCCAATCCCATCGGACGCATGTTCTTCACCTGGTCGTCGACCGACGCGGTGGGCTCCGGCCTCCACCACGCCGCGGTCAAGGGCAGCGGACGGTTCGCGACCGATTCCACGACCGTCACTGGGGGCGTGACCTTCGCGGTGGCGACCGGCCCCTACAATCCGTCGTCGGCCCCCGTCGAGCGCTGGGGCGACTACTCGGCGGTCACCATCGACCCGGTGGCCGTCAGCGGCTGTGCGGTCGGCCAGCGTGCCTGGCTCGTGAACGAGCGGCACGTGAGCACGTCCATGTGGGGTTCGAGGATCGGACGTCTCGGTTACTGCTAGGCGACAAGAGACCGGACCACCGTTGAGGCGGGAGGGGCGCTGCGTCGCCCCTCCGCCCTTGTTTTCGCCCGCATGGTGTGTGGCGCATGCCCTCCTACAGTGGAGGTGTACAACGGTTTGCGAGCTGTCGCACGGACGGTTCGGGCTTGAGGAGGAGCACGGTGCGTTCCCGTGTCCTGACCGTGGCCGCCACCGCATCGCTGATGGCGCCGGCGGCACTCGCCTCCTGCGCGGACTCGCCGCACCAGGGGCCCGGCACCGGGCCGAGGGACGCCGCGTCGGGAGTGGCAGGTGTCGTCGTCCTGTGGCCCGTGTGCCCCGTCGAGGGAGCCCCGGAGCAGCGCGAGGACGAGTGCCGGGGGGAACCGACCAAGGCGAGCGTGCATGTACGCGACCGCACCACGGATGACGTTGCCGCGACGGCGCGCGCGGAGCCGGACGGCCGCTTCCGGGTCTCTGTGCGCCCCGACGAGTACACCGTGACGGCCGAAGTACCTGGAACGGAATTCTGCAAGGCTGTCGACGTCACCGTCCGTCCCGGCATGTACGCGGATGTGACGGTCAGGTGCGACACGGGCCTGCGCTGACGGCGCGGGACGCCGTGGGATCCGGTCGTTGCCGGGCGGCTCACTGGCCGCCGGGCGTCCCTTGCGAACACCCCGGGGAGCAAGCGCGGCAGTACGCCCGGCCGGGGCCGCCCTTACGGTCTACCGGCTCGCGCCGAAGTTCTGCGTCCACCACGGGCCGCCGTCGCCGACGTGGACGCCGACGCCCAGCTCCTCGAAGGAGCAGTTGAGGATGTTGGCGCGGTGGCCCGGGCTGTTCATCCACGCGTCCATGACGGACGCGGCGTCGGGCTGCCCCTGGGCTATGTTCTCGCCGAGCGTGGACCAGGCGTACCCGGCCGCCTCGACGCGGCTGGTCATGGTGGAGCCGTCGGGCCCGGTGTGGGACATCACGCCGGAATCGGCCATGACATCGCTGTAGTCGTCCGCGGCCTGCGTCAGCCGGTCGTTGGCGGTGACCGGTCCGCAACCGGCTGCGGCCCGCTCCTTGTTGACGAGCGCGAGGACCTGCGCCTCGGGGCCGCTCGGCGCGCTGTCACCGGCCGCCCGACTCGTCCGGGCCGTGGTGGCGGGCGTCTTCGTCGGCGTGCTCCTGTCCCCGCTCGCCGCGCGCTCGGCCGCCGCCGACCGCTCGGGCGATGCGCTGGGGCTCGCGCTCTTCTCGGACTTCGCCGGCTTGGCGGGGACCGGGCTGTGCGAAGGGGACGGGCTCGCGCTGCCGGTCGCCGGGGGAGACGCGAGAGGGGTGGCGACGCCACCCGCGACCTCGTCGGCCGAGCCGCTCGCGGTGTCGGTGCCGCCGGCCGTCACCCGGTCCGCCTGCCTGCCCTGGTCCCCGCCCGAGAAGGCGGTGACACCTGCGCCTGCCGCGACCGTGATCGCGCCGAGGGCCAGAACGATGCCCCGCGCCCGTGGTGCGCCCTTGGGCCGGGCGTGGGAACGGGACGGCTTGCGGGCGGCTCTGTGGGAACCCATGCGAGGCACCTCGGTGACGGTTCGAAGGATGGTCGGTCCAACGAAAGATCCCGGCAGGCGCGACCGCGCCCACCGGGATTCGTGGGGGGTTGCACGAGAGCGTAGGGGGGACCGGCTCCGGATGGTGTGCCGGACGCGCATCTTCAAGAAGCCATAAGAAAGCCTTGAGGCTGAGGCAAGGTACGTCCCGCCGCAAGGCTTGAAGCGGGCCGGGAGGTGTGCCATACAGGTCTGGACCAATGCTCGTCAGTCTGCCGCCCGCGGAGGCCCGACCGTGCGATGTCCCCCCACCATGGCCGCGTTGGCCTGCCTCGCCGCCCTGCCGCTCGCCGCGTGCGCCGGCGACCATCCGGACACCGAACGCCCCACCACCCCCGCCGGGGTCACCGCCCAGGCGAGCAGCGCCACCACCGTCCACGTCATGTGGGAGACCTCCTCGGACAACAAGGAGGTGACCGGATACGAGGTCTACGAGAAGGGCACCCGGGTCAGAACGGTGCCCGCCACCAAGCACATGGTGGACGTCGACCGCCTGAGCCCCCGGACCGCGTACCGCTTCACGGTCCGCGCCCGCGACGCGGCCGGGAACCTCTCCGGCCCGAGCACGGCGATCTCGGTGACGACCCCGGCAGCGGCCCCGGACGACCGCGGCGTGCCCACGCCCCCGGGCAGGATGCGCGGCACGGTGGACGGCAGCAGGGCCGTGACCCTGACCTGGGCCCCGTCGACGGACGACACGGGTGTCACGTCGTACGACATCTACCAGGAGGACTCCCGCGTCCACAGTGTGCAGGGCACCCGTACGACGGCCCGCGTGACGGGCCTGCGCCCGGGCACGGTCTACACGTTCACGGTCCGCGCCCGCGACGCCGCCGAGAACTCGTCCCCCGACAGCGCCCCGGTCGACCTCACCACCGCACCGGCCCCGGGCGACAGAACCCCGTCCACGGCCCCGACGTCCCTGAAGGCCATGGCCCGCAAGGGGGCGATCGACCTGTCCTGGACGCCCCCGCGCACGGGCGCCCCGGTGCGCGAGCACCGGCTGTACCTGAACGGCCGCCCGGCGACGACGATCGTCTGGGGCGCGGAGCCACCGGCGGGAACAGCCAGGTACACGATGACGATCACGGACCCCCCGGGCACCCGCTACAGCATCAAACTCCGCGCGAAGCTTCCGGACGGCAGGTGGGGGGACTTCTCGGCACAGCGGACGGTGGTGGTGGAGTAGCGGCCCTCCAGGCAGCCGAGGCGATCGGCGAACTCGACGCCGTCCGCGACCGCGACCGCGACCGCGGCCGCGGGCTGGGCGCCGGGCGAGGCCGGGGCGCGGGCTCCCGGCCGGGAACAAACCTCTCCGGTCCCTCGTTCCGCCGATCATGACCACGACGCACGAAGTCCTGCGCTACACCGCCTTCTCCGACGACCCGGCCGGAGGCAACCCCGCAGGGGTCGTCCTCGACGCGGCAGGGCTCGACGACGCCGCCATGCTCGCGATCGCCGCCGAGGTCGGGTACAGCGAGTCCGCGTTCCTGACGGCGCCGCCGCAGGGGCTCGGCGGGGAGCACGGGCGGGCGTTCACCATCCGGTACTTCAGCCCCAGGGCCGAAGTGCCCTTCTGCGGGCACGCCACCGTCGCCACCGCCGTCGCGCTGGGTGAGCGCATCGGGACGGGGGACCTGGTGTTCGCGACGAGGGCGGGGACCGTGCCGGTGACGGTGAGCGAGGAGGGCGGGACGCTCCGGGCCACGCTCACCACGGTCGAGCCGCACAGCGAGGACATCGCCGACGCGGACCTGGCCGAGGCGCTGGCCGCCCTGCGCTGGCCCGCCGCCGACCTGGACCCGGCGATCCCGCCCCACATCGCCTTCGCCGGCGCCCGCCACCTCGTGCTCGCCGCCGCGACCCGTGCACGACTGGCCGAGCTGGCCTACGACTTCGACCGCCTCGAAGCCCTGATGCGCCGCCTCGACCTGACCACGGTGCAACTGGTGTGGCGGGAGGCGGAGCGCGTCTTCCACGTACGCGACCCGTTCCCGGTGGGCGGCGTGGTGGAGGACCCGGCGACGGGCGCGGCGGCGGGCGCGTTCGGCGCGTACGTGCGTGAACTGGGCCTTGTCCCCGAAGCGTCGGTGCTCACGCTCCACCAGGGCGAGGACATGGGCCGCCCCGGCGTCCTGACGGTGGAGCTGCGCGCGGGGGACAGGCGGGTACGGGTGACGGGGACGGGCACGCGGATCGGGTGAGGCAACTCTCCACAAAAGAACGCACACTTGACGAGGGAATCCGGCTTGCCTCCACAACGCGCTGCGTGGTTAATGGTCATCGCTCAGTGATCAGGCACATCGCCCGGACCTCAGGGGACAGACAACCGATGCAGACGACGGAGTCGACCGGCGAGCCGGAGGGCGTACCGCGGCATGCCACGCAGGAGGCCACTCAGGGGGCACCGCCCTCTGCGCCGCCCCCCGGCGTGCCACACGTCCCCGCGCAGCACACGCCGCAAGTCACACCGCCCTTACCTCCGGTGCCACCACAGTTTGTCGGCGGCATCGATCTACGGGTCACCAAACGGCTGCTGTGGGTGGGCGGTGCCGCCTATCCCCTGCGGAACATCGCGCGGGTGTACACCTTCACTCTCCACCCCAAACGCAAGGAAGCGGTCCTGCGCTTCCTGAAGAACCTGGGCATCACACTCGCCGTGGCGCTCGCCCTCACGATCCTCGGCGGCATGGCCGCCTTCGCCAGCCGGGAAGCGGGCGGCGGAATCGTCACGTTCGTCTGGCTCGGCACCTTGGCCACGCTGATCTACTCCCTGGTCGAGATGATCTCCGTTCTGGCGGCGCCGTCCCACTACGTACTGGCCGTGGAGACGTCCGGCCCGTCCACCGCCGTGGTCACCAGCAGAGACCCGCAGCACCTGAACCACCTCGTCGGGCGCATCGCGTACGCGATCGAGCATCCCGACACCGAGTTCCACGTGAGGGTGGACACCATCACGATCAGCCCGAGGAACTACTACTTCGGGGACAACGTCAACATGTACGGCGGCACAGGAAACGTGGGGGTGGCCAACTGATGAGCGGCGACAGCTATTTCTTCGGCGACAACGTCAACATGCACGGCGGCAGCGGCAACACCGGCATCGTCAAGAACCAAGGGGCCGCCGCAGCCGCCCCGCCCGTGTCTCCCGCTGTCCAGGCGGCCGTCGAGGAGCTCCTCCGGCTGGTCGAGGAGCTCCGCGACAAGCTCCCGCCCGCGAGCGCCCAGGTCCTCGACGACTCCCTCCCGGACGTCACGGCCGATGCCACGGCGCAGCCGCAGATCCGCAATCGCGCCCTCCTGGCCATCGCCGGCATCGCCGCGACGGTCGGCGTGATCGGACAGCCGGTCCTCGACGCGGCCAACAGCCTGATGGAGCTGCTGGGCGCCAAGTAGAGAGCGCCGCTTCACCGGCACCGAGGCCGTCGGGTGGATACGTCCTCTGCCCGGCGGCCCTGTCCCGTGGTCATCTGCGGCCGTCGAGCAGGCGGGCGAGGTCTCCCGGCGTCACGTCGAAGGGAAGCCGCCCGTCGTCGAACAGGTGGATGCCGCAGGTGCGGTAGATGTCGTCGGCCGCCTGGGAGCAGATCATCTTGTCCGAACGCGCCACCCGCGAGCGCAGGAAGCGGGTCGCCAGTGGCAGCCGCAGGCGGTAGGCCGCCAGGTAGAAGTACGTCGTCCAGTTGTAGCCGGTGCCGACCCGGCTCCGGGCCTCGGCGACGACGGCGTCCCGCTGGTCGCTCCGCAGCTCCCAGGGGACGACGGCATGCTGTCGGTGCTCGTACTTCGACCAGGGGCTGATGACAGCCCCACCGGGCTGGGCCTCGAAGACGGTGCCGTCGTCCAGGGCGACCGCCACATGCGTCCAGCGGCTCAGGTCTCCGTTGAGGGCCTGGAGCAGCCACACCAACTTTCCGGACAGGCCGCCTATCCGGGTCAGGACGATGGAGCCGGGCAGGGGAGCAGAAGCCATGGCAAGTCACCTCTCATGAGGACCTGCGGATCCGCGAGCCGAGAAGTCGGCATCGTCGTCCAGGTGAGTATTCCCAGCCTGTTGTGCAGTCCAGTCCCGCCCCGTCCCGTCGGCTCCGGCCCTGGACTGTCCCGTGACCAGGCGCCGAAGTCCCCTTGTGCAAGTGCCCCCTTCGACGGCGACCTCCTCCGACCAGCAGGAGGGGGTACGCGGCTCGATAGGGTGATCACCATGAGGCCGATCAGTCGACGCGCAGCGGGCTCAGCGACGTTGTACGCACTTCTTCCCGTGCTTGCTCTGGGCTGCACCGCGGGGGCGGACTCCGACGGCGGGAGCGGTGCCAAGGGCAAGGAGACGCCGCCCGGCGCTACGCAGGACGTGCCTCGCCCCGTCGAAGGATTGGGAGACATCATCGTCGCGGGCCGACCGGTCACCGGGGCGGAGCCGTCGGGGCACCCCAAGGTCCCCTACCGGCGGACTTACGAGGCTGGTTCGCTGTACGCCGCCGTGACCGGATATCGGTCGATGGCTTACGGCCGGACGGGCCTTGAAGCGATCTACAACGACGAACTGTCCGCGGGTGTCGGAGCCGGCGGCAGCTCCGGCCATGTGGTGACCACGATCAGGCCTGAAGCCCAAGAGTCCGCGGCCCGGGCCCTGGGCAGCAGAAGGGGCGCCGCGGTCGCTGTTGATACGGACACCGGCCGGATCCTGGCGCTGGTCAGCACACCGTCGTACGATCCCTCGCGCTTCAGCGGCAACGCGACTTCGGACGAGGAGGCGTGGAAGAAACTGCAGGACGACAGCGACAAGCCGATGCTCAACAGGGCGGTGCGTGACGCTGTACCGCCACGCCACACCTTCTACCTCGTCGTTGCGGCGGCCGCGCTCGAGGAGGGGCTCTACGGGTCGGTCGACGATCCGACACGTGCGCCCCTGCCGTACACACTGCCCGAGACGACGACCGAACTCGCGTCCGAGGCGGCCTCGTGCGCTGATGCCTCGATCAGGACCGCTCTGCGGCACGCGTGCGACAACGTCTTCGCCGCCATGGCCGTAGAACTGGGGCATGACACCCTCGCCCGGACGGCCGAGAACTTCGGCTTCAACGACGAGGCCCTGTACACGCCCCTGTTGGAAGCAACGAGCACCTTCCCCACGGAGGGTGACAGGGACTACCAAGTGGCTCTTTCCGGCATCGGATGGGGTGAGGTGCGTGCCACACCCCTCAGGATGGCGGAGGTCATGGCGGCCATCGCCAACGGCGGCCGACGGACGGCCCCCACGATGGTCGACCGAATCGTCCTCAGCGACGGAACTGTGGTGGGGCCACGGCGCAGTGCTGTGCCACGACGCCAGGCCATCAGCCGAAGGACCGCCGACCAACTGCGGTCTGCGCTCGAGACCTCTGCCGGTGTCGGCGGCATCACCGGCTGGGTCCAGCCGGACCGGACGTACGATGCCGAGCCGACCTCATGGTGCCTGTCGTATGCCGAGGACAAGAAGGGCCGGACGATCGCGATCGCTGTTCGGGTGGAAGATCCCGGCAGCGCGAAGGGCGATGTCCGACCGGCGGTCGCTGTGGCCGATCGGATCAGGGCGTCCGTGTCCTAAGCAGCCGGTCATGTCCGAACAGGGCTACGGTTCGTCGACGGCTTCGAGGTGCCTGTGCATCTCCGCCCTGATTGCCTCATCGCCGCCTTGCGTCGGCAAGGGCCACGGATCTTGTTCCCCGTTCGCCATCGCGAGACTGCTGGAGAAACGGACGAGGTTCGGCGCGGGTGCGAAGGAGTCACGGAGCCAATGCGCGAAGACAGCGGCCTCGTCGGCGGTCACGTCGGTGAGCGTGATGTACGCGTAGTCCGGCGCTTCCATGGCCGCCGTGCCGTCGATCCACACGTCCGGCCCGAGTTCGACTTCGAAGTCGAGCACGCGCATGGGGTGGATGCCCGAGGTCCGGTACTCCATGGTGGGCTCGGGGAACGCCTGCCGCAGGGCACGCTCCAGCGACTGCAGCGTGGACTGCCAGGCCCCTCCGGCGCCCTGGGGCGGATAGAAGGCGAAGTTGGTGCGGATGTTTCGTTCGGTCGGCACTGTTTTCCTCTGAGTCACGGCACGTATCGCGTCGAGCCGGGCGTACCCGTCATCGCCATCATGGACTGCCAGTACGCGGCGTTGTCCCTTCCGTTGGTCACTATTTCCAGGCCCCGTATCTCGCTGTTCGCAGGGTTCGCCATGGCTTGTTTGTAACGGACGAGTTCCTTCTCGTCACCGGCGTACATGGCATCCACGACGGGGTCCCAGGCGATCTTTCCCTTGTCGTTCACCTTGACCGGCTTGGCCAAGGTGTCTTCGACTCTGTCGAGGGACCGGAAGCTCTTCTTCTTGCAGTCCGGGTCCCGGACGTGCTTCGCCTCGACAAGGTGACCGTCGGCCGGACGTACGCCGTCGACCATCAGGCCGCGTTTTCGGCCCGCCAGCGGGACCTCACGTTCGGGGTAGCCCGCGATGCGCAGTTGGTACGCGTTGTCCGGGCTGTACGGACCGCCACCGCCGGCAAGTCCGCCGGGTGTGAGAGAGCTTGCCCAGGCACGGAACTGCTGCTGTTCCGAGGCGGTGAGCAGACGGCTGGTACCGGGCGCGGGCGGAATCGGGTCGGCGAAGGGTATGCCGGGGTCGACGGGGTTGACGGCGGGCAGCAGCGCCGGAGGCGCACCTGTGAAGGAGGCCAGTCTGATCGGCACGGGTATGGGTATGCGGATGGGCGGCGGCAGGAACGGAACCCCAGGCAGGCCGGGAGCTGTCGGCCCCTCGGGCTGTGGCAGCCTGACACGCTCCGCTGACGAGTCCAGCGCGTGTGCCACATTACCCAGGTCCTGTATCCAGGGGTCGCTGAGCACCGCGTCGTGCAGCCCGCCGTCGTATCCGTTCGCCCCGAACATCGGCTGGTCCCAGGGCATGTCGACGGTGAACAGATCGTTCTGGTGATGCTGGATCTTCTCCTTGGCCGCCTCGACGTGGTCCGCGTACCGGTCGCACGCCTTGGCCAGCTGCGAACAGGCGGCGACCAGGTTGGTCACCAGGGGCTCGTCCGCCTCTGCCTTGGCCGGCGGGCAGGTGAGGCCGACGAAGTGTTTGACGTACGCGCGGAAGGCGTCGGCGGCCTCACCGGAGTGAGCCTTGCCGGCAGTGCCGGAGTAGGTCTGCGCGTCTTCCAGGAACCGCTGCATCAGGGAGCCGGCCTGGCGCCAGGACCCGGCGACGTCCCGGATCTTCTCCTGTGAGCCCCGGAAGCGGTCGCTTCTTCCCACGGGGGCGTACTGGTCGTACCAGGCGGTCTCACCGACCACTTCGGGCAGTTCCCGACCGAGCCCCAGGTAGTTCTCTGTGCAGTCGGCTCCCGGGTCGCCCATGCCCACGGTCAGATCGACCTGTTTCCCCAGGAAGGCGGAGACGAGCTTGCTCTCCTGGGACATGAACTCACGGGCGGTGCGCATGAGACCGCGGCTTGTCTCCCCGAGAACGTAGGAACTGAAGCCCATCTGGTTCAAGGTGGCGGAGGCCGCCGATACGTACACCTTGGCGAACGCCCGCCCTGCGTCGTCGTCTCCGGCCATCCCGTGCTGCCGTGCAAGCTCGTGACCGAGGGCAATGGCGGTGTCGCGGGCACCACGCATGGACTCGATGAGTCCCATGGAGCCGCGGATCATTCCTTCGGCGATGAACTTCAGGTCAGGCGTGAGTCCGCTCACTGTGCTGCCTCCCCGTTTGCAGACGTGAGTGATCAACTTAGTAGGGCTCTGCGGCCACGTCTGTACGGGTATCGGCCGAGTGCCTGAAGGCACGAGGGGCTGGCTGCTTCGTGCCGGTGCGCTGTCCTGTTCGGGCGGCACCTGTGCCGGGGCGGCCCCCGGCGACTACGCCGGACCCGTCACCCCAAGCCCGCCCGCTGGGCGTGCAGTTCCGAGCGGATCAGTTCCAGCAGGCGCCCCACCCAGTTGCGGCCGCGGCCCGCGTTGTCGCCCCAGAAGGCCGAGTCCGCGTCGGCGTAGACGAGCGTCGCGTCGGCGGTCGACAGCAGGAAGTCGGCGAGGTCGGGGTGCTGGGCGTACTTGGCGCGCAGCAGGCGGTGCATGACCGCGGTGCGGGCGTGCTCCCAGCCGTCGCGCTGCGGGGCTTCGGCGGCGAGCCGGGCCGCCGCGGCCGCGGTGTCGGCGGTCGTGATCGCCTCGCGGGCAGCGGGATCCGCGGTGGACAGTGCCCAGTACGCGTGCGCCGCCGAGGGATACGTGACGCCGTCGATGTCGACCGGCGCCGGGAAGTCCGTCCGCAGCGACTTCTTGTTCTGCGCGTCCGAGGGCTTCAGCGGGTAGACGTGGGGGACGTGGATGCCCGGGGCGTGCGGCGTCGCGGGGCCGTCCGCAGGGACGCGGGAGGGCCGTTCGGCGATCCAGCGGGCCCGGTCCTCGAGGAAGGCGATCGCGTCGTCGTACTCCTCCTGGGGCACCGGGTCGTCCGGCCACTCGTCCGTGTGTCCGCCCGGTCCCGCAACGAGGACCTTGAGCGGTTCGTCTCTGCGGTCCATGTCGCCGAGGGCGTAGATCCGCTGGGTGACCGGGATGGCGTGGTACGCGGCGCGGACGTCGGCGCGCCTCTCCTCGGTCCGGTCGGCGAGGAACGCGTCGACGGCCGCCAGGCACCGGTCCGTCGAGTCGGGGCGGCCGTTGAGCTGGTCGATCGTGTCCCGGACCTCGGCGAGCATCACCTCCGGGGTGAGCCAGGTGTGCGGCTCGTAGAACGTCCAGCCCGCCAGGTCGTGGCCCGACGCCCGGGCGCCTTCGGGGAGTTCGGTGGCGACCCAGCCGCTGCGGAGCTTCTGCTCGAACTCGTCGAGGGTCACCAGGCCCCAGCAGTCGACGAGCCCGTCCGCGTAGATGAACAGGTCGGTGAGGAAGTAGTCGCCGTTACGGATGAAAGCATGACGCCACGTACCGGGGACGCGGACGCCGTCCGCCATGCGATGGGTGACCCGTCTGCCGATCATCGCGCCATTGTGCAGGTTCCTCGCCGGCACAGGGGCACGAGGTGAGTCCCCGGCACGGAAGCGCGGGCGGAGGACCGGCCGGAGAGACGGATGACCGGCCGGAAAACCGGATGATCAGTACCTATGCCCCCTGTTATCTTCGTGACGCGCGGGGCGGCTCCCGGGTGTGCTTCCTTCATCAACTTCCTTTGACGAAACAGCGTGCCCACTTCCCGCCCCGCGCAGCACCCGGTCATCCGGGGAGGGGGAGAACCAGACGTGTCCAGCACCACCACCAGCCGTGCCACCACCACTCCGCGCAGCCTCGCCGCCGTGCTCCTCGCGCGGCGCGGCACCGTCTACCTGCCGGAGGGCGGGAACGTCTCCGAGCCCGCCGGGCACGTGGGCGCCGCGCTGCTCGAGGCAGATCTCGTCGAGCGCGGGTATCTCGTGGCCGCCCCGCTGCGCGCCGCGTTCGCGGCGCTCGACGCCCGGGCCCTCGGGGAGACGGGCCGGGAGCTGCTCCAGGACATCGATCGGGAGACCGGCGCCGACCGGCCGCATGAACCCCTGCTGCGCGGATTCCCGGACAGCACGCCGCGCAACACGTACGCGCACTACGTCGCCCGCGTCCTCACGGTGCTGTTCCAGCGGCCCGAGCAGCCATGCGTGCTGTGCGGCACGGTGGACTCGGTCGTGCCCGTCGCGCCCTGCGCCCACCTCGTGTGCGGCACCTGCTTCGACGGCGCCGACTTCTCGGCCTGCCCGGTGTGCGAGCGGCGCATCGACCCCGCCGATCCGTTCCTGCGTCCCCAGCGCCCGCGCCGGATCTTCTCCCGCCGCCCCGCGCGGCCCCAGCGGCTGCGACTGCTCGCGTACGGCGGCGATCTGAGCGACCGTCAGCGGGATGCCGCCCGGGAACTGGACACGCTGCTCGCCCGGACCGGCGCCCTGACCCCGCAGGACACCGACGACCTGGACGCCCTGCTGGCCGCCCGGACCCGCGACGGACTCGACCGGCTGCCCGCCACGGTGCCGGGCCGCGAGACCAAGGCCCGTCTCGTCGCCTGGCTGCTCGCCGACCCCGCGGACCTGCCGGCCACCCTGCCCTTCGCCACCGGTCTGATCGACACCGCCACCGACGTGCTGCGGGTGCTTGCGGTCCGTTCCGGCGGCGACGCCGGGCTCGTGCGGATCCCGCGCTTCGCCCGCGTACCCCGTCCGCTGCGCCGCGCCCTGCTGTCGGCCCTGGACGCTCTCGACCCGGCGCAGGCGGCCCAGGACATGCGGCGGTACCGGCGTGCCTGGATCCACGCCGCGGAACTGCTCCACCCCTTCGAGCACACGGACCGGTACCCCCGCGCGGCAGTCGCCTTCGCCGCGCTGCGCGGCACGGCGCTCGGCGACGACGCCCTGTCCCTGGCCCTGCGCAAGGCCGCGGTCGGCGTCGACGGCATCGACGTCACCGGCCCCGCGGTGACCGTACGCACCTGGGGCGGCCAGGTCGAGGCCGCTCTCGCGGACCGCGACCTCGGCCGTGCGCTCGCCCTGCTCGGCCGGCGGCCGGGCGAGCTCGTCCGCCGCCTCGACCACCTGCTGCGCCTCGCCGGTGACGGGGACGAGGGCCGCGACGTCGTGACCGCGCTGGAAAGGGCCGTCGGGCGCGTGGCGCCGGCCGTGGTGCTCTCCGCGCTCGGCGCGATCCGCACCCGTACGCGCGAGCGCACGGTACGGGTGTTCTTCCCCAAGGGCGCGGCAGCGCGGGCCCATGTGACCGACGACGGCAGGCCGCCGCTCCCCACCGGGCTCGTGCGGTCGGTCACCGGCGTGCTGACGGCGGAGATGCTGCGCCGCGCCGGGGAAGCGGCACCCGTGGAGGTCGCGGTGGTGGACGCGGCGCTGGACGGCGTCGTCGCGCCGTTCACCGAACGGACCGCGTCGCGGGCCCTGGTGACCCTGCCGCGCGGCAGCGAACTCGCCGTCCCGGACGGCACCACGCTGCGCCTGTTCCTGCACTGGATGGAGAGTCCCGCCTCGGGACGCACCGACCTCGACCTGTCGGCGGCCATGTTCGCCGCGGACTGGCGGCACATGGGGGAGTGCGACTACACCAGGCTGCGGTACGAGGGCACGGCGGCCGTGCACTCGGGCGACCTCCAGAGCGCCCCGCCCCCGCTCGGCGCGTCCGAGTTCGTGGACCTCGACCTGGAGCGGCTCGCCGAGGCCGGGGTGCGGTACGTCGTCGCGGTCGTCTACTCGTACAACAACGTCCCCTTCGGCGACCTGGCGGACGCCTTCGCCGGGCTCATGGTGCGGGACGCGCCCGGGAACGAGGGCCCCGTGTTCGACGCGCGTGCGGTGGAGCAGCGCTTCGACCTCACCGGCAGCAGCCGCGCCTGCGTGCCGCTGATCGTCGATGTGCAGGCGCGCACCATGCGCTGGCTCGACGTGGTCAAGGGCGTCACGGGCACGCAGCACGCGGTGTGGCGGCACGCGCACGCGCTGGCGACCCTCTCCCACCGGCTCACGGAGCTGTTCGCGTCCGGCGCCCGCGTCGGCGTGGGGGAGCTCGCGGTGTGGCAGGCCGCGGCGCGGGCCGCCACCGTCGTCCTGCGCCACACGGACGGTTCGCGGAGCGTGTACGCGCGGCGGGACGGCGAGGACGTGGCCGCCTTCGCGGCCCGCATCGGCTCACCGGAGACGGACCCGGCCGAGCCGTCGGCACGGCCCCGGCTGGCCTTCCTGCTGCGCGGCGACGTCGACGTGGCCGACGGCGGGGAGGTGTTCGCCGTGTACCCGTACGCGCAGGACGCGACGCGCGTGCGCCTGATCGCCGCCTCGGACGTCGTCACGGCCCTCGCGCCGCGCTGACACGCCACCGCCCCCGGTGCTGTGCGGTACCGGGGGCGGTGGGCGTCAACGGGTGGTGTCAGCCCTCCAGTTGCTCGTACGCCGGCAGCGTCAGGAAGTCCTCGTACGACTCGTCCAGCGCCACCTTCAGCAGCAGGTCGTGCGCCTGCTGCCACTTGCCGGCGGCGAACGCCTCCTCGCCCAGCTCCGCGCGGATCGCGTCCAGTTCCTCCGCGGCGACCTTGCGGGCCAGCTCCGGGGTGGCCCGCACTGTCTTTCCGGCGTGCTCGAAGACCACGCCCGCGTTGATCCACTGCCAGATCTGGGAGCGTGAGATCTCCGCCGTCGCCGCGTCCTCCATCAGGTTGAAGATGGCGACCGCGCCGAGGCCGCGCAGCCACGCCTCGATGTAGCGGATGCCGACCTGGACCGCGTTGCGCAGGCCCTCGTAGGTGGGCCTGGCGTCCAGGGAGTCGATGGCGATCAGGTCACCCGGCGCCACCGAGACGTCCTCGCGCAGGCGGTCCTTCTGGTGGGGCTTGTCGCCCAGCACCGCGTCGAAGGACGCCATGGCGATGGGGACCAGGTCCGGATGGGCGACCCACGAGCCGTCGAAGCCGTCGCCGGCCTCACGGTCCTTGTCGGCCTTGACCTTCTCGAAGGCGACCTTGTTGACCTCGGGGTCCTTGCGGGAGGGGATGAACGCCGCCATGCCGCCGATCGCGTGCGCGCCCCTCTTGTGGCAGGTGCGGACCAGCAGTTCGGTGTACGCGCGCATGAACGGAGCGGTCATGGTGACCGCGTTGCGGTCCGGCAGGACGAACTTCTCTCCGCCGTCACGGAAGTTCTTGACGATGGAGAACAGGTAGTCCCAGCGGCCGGCGTTGAGGCCGGAGGCGTGGTCGCGCAGCTCGTAGAGGATCTCCTCCATCTCGTACGCCGCCGTGATCGTCTCGATCAGGACGGTCGCGCGGACGGTGCCCTGCGGGATGCCGACGTAGTCCTGGGCGAAGACGAAGATGTCGTTCCAGAGGCGGGCCTCCAGGTGCGACTCCGTCTTCGGCAGGTAGAAGTACGGCCCCTTGCCGAGGTCCAGCAGGCGCTGGGCGTTGTGGAAGAAGTACAGGCCGAAGTCGACCAGGGAGCCCGGCACCGGGGTGCCGTCGACCCGCAGGTGGCGCTCGGTGAGGTGCCAGCCGCGCGGGCGCATCACGACGGTCGCGAGCTCCTCGGCGGGGCGCAGGGCGTAGGACTTGCCCGACCGCGGGTCGGTGAAGTCGATGCGGCGCTCGTAGGCGTCGATCAGATTGAGCTGGCCGAGGACCACGTTCTCCCAGGTGGGGGCCGAGGCGTCCTCGAAGTCGGCGAGCCAGACCTTCGCGCCGGAGTTGAGCGCGTTGATGGTCATCTTGCGGTCGGTGGGTCCGGTGATCTCCACCCGGCGGTCGTTGAGGGCCGCGGGCGCCGGGGCGACCTTCCAGGAGTCGTCCGCGCGGATGGCGGCGGTCTCCGGGAGGAAGTCCAGCGTGGAGGTGCGGGCGATCTCGGCGCGGCGGGCGGCGCGGCGGGCGAGCAGCTCGTCACGCCGGGGCGTGAACCGCCGGTGCAGCTCTGCCACGAACGCGAGGGCCGCGTCGGTCAGGACCTCTTCCTGCCGGGGCAGGGGCTCGGCTTCGACGATGGCCAGCGGGGACGGCGCTGGTGCGGACATGAGCTGTCACTTCCTTCAGCGAGCATTTCAGCGAGCTTCTAGCGAGCGTCGCGGGCTTCACGAGGGGCGCCGGGCGGCCGCCCGGCGCCACAGCGTGGCACTCAGTGCCAAGGCTCCGGGGTACGGCCGAGGGGCGCCCTCCGATGGTCGGGCGCTTCTGAACAGTGGATAGTAGTTACCGCATGGTGGAAGTTCAATGGTTTGTTGATATCGAGATTCTCCGGGTCGACAGAACGTGTCGCTCAGTGCCACGCCGCTCACCCAAGGTGCCTCAGGTCCCCGGGCGTGTCGATGTCGTACTCCTCCGCCACGTCCCCGCACTCCACGAGCGTCAGCTCGCCCTCGTGCGCCGCCACGTACGCCCGCGCCCCGCGGTCCCCGACCGCACTCGCCGCGATGTCCGCCCAGCGGTCCGCGCCGAACACGAGCGGATGGCCCCGCTCGCCCCCGTACGCCGCGGCCGCGAGCGCCGCACGCGACAGACCCGCGGCCCGCACCCGCGCGACCGCCCGCGCGCCGATGCCCGGCTGGTCCACGAGCAGGACCAGCACCGCGTCCACGCCCTCGGCGGGCAGCGAGGCGAGCCCTGCCCGCAGCGACGAGCCCATCCCGCTCTCCCAGTCCGGGTTCTCGGCCACCGTGCACCCCGCCAGGTCCGCCGCCTCGCGCACCGCGTCGGCCGCCGCGCCCAGCACGACATGAACGGGGCCGCAGCCGCCCTCCCGGAGGACCCGTACGGCGTGCTCCACCAGTGGCCTGCCGTGGTGCGTCAGCAGCGCCTTCGGCCGGCCGCCGAGCCGCCGCCCGCCTCCCGCCGCGAGCAACAGGCCCGCGACGACGGGCGCTTGGGGACCGGAGTGCGGCTGAGGGTGTGACATGAGGACTCCTTGGTCCATTTCGGGGCACGAGGACCGGCCGGCGCGTCCGGGCATTTCGCGCGGGCTGCAACCGCGCGGCCCACCCCGGCCGTCCGACGTGGAGAGCATGGGGTGACCTTGGATAAGGTTCACCTCCAATACTGAGGTTCGCCATGGGGGACGAGAGTCGATGAGTGGGCGCGCGCACCAGGGAGCGGTGTTCCAGCCGCTGGGTGAGGACGATCCGAAGACGGTCGCCGGATACAGGATCGCAGCCCGCCTCGGCGCCGGCGGGATGGGCAAGGTCTACCTGTCGTACACACCCGGCGGCCGGCCGGTCGCCATCAAGGTGATCCGGCCCGACTTCGGCCAGGACGCCGAGTTCCGCCGCCGTTTCGCCCAGGAGGTGCAGGCCGCGCAGCGCGTGCAGGGCCTGTTCACGGCACCCGTGATCGACGCCGACCCGGACGCCGAACAGCCCTGGCTCGCCACCGCCTACGTGCCCGGTCCCTCCCTCTCCGACGCCGTCGCCCAGCACGGCAAGCTGCCGGTGGAGACCGTGCTGCTGCTCGTCGCCGGCATCGCCGAGGCGCTGCAGATCATCCACGGCGCGGGCATCGTCCACCGCGACCTCAAGCCCGCCAACGTCCTGCTCGCCGCCGACGGCCCGCGGGTCATCGACTTCGGCATCGCCCGCGCCGCCGACGCCACCTCGCTGACCAGCAGCGGTGTCACCATCGGCACGCCCTCGTTCATGGCTCCGGAGCAGGCCGCGGGCAGCCATGTCACACCCGCGACCGACATCTTCGCCCTCGGCCAGATCGCGGCCTACGCGGCCACCGGCAAGGCGGCCTTCGGCGAGGGCACCTCGCACGGGGTGCTCTACCGGATCGTCCACGAGGAGCCCGACCTCACCGAACTCCCGGACCAGCTGCGCGAACTGGTCACGCGGTGCATGGTGAAGGACCCCGCGGGCCGCCCCTCCGTCGCCGAGATCCTGAGCATCTGTCAGGCGGCCAACGGTGAGACGGTGCTGCGCCGTCCCGAGGAGTGGCTGCCGAGCGTGGTCGCCGCCGAGATCAGCACCCGCAAGGCCGCGCCCGCGCCGCCCGCGACCCCGCCGGCCGGGCAGCCGCCGGTCGCCGGGCAGCCCCCCGCGCAGCCGGCCGCGGCCCCCACCCACATGCCCACCGCGCACGCGGCGCCGTCGACGCCGCCGCCCGGGTTCGGCCCTGCGCCGCAGCCGCCCACGCAGCCGCACGGTCCCTCCGGTCCGCAGGGCCCGTACGGACAGCCCCACTCGCAGCCCCCCGTGCAGCCGGGTACCCAGCCGCAGCCGCACGCCCAGCCGACGTACGGCTACCCGCAGCCCGGCGCGCAGGGCCCTGGCTACGGCTATCCGCAGACGGCCGCCCACGCGCAGCCCGGCGGCCCCGCCCCCTACAATCCCGCCGGCGCCACCGGCCGGACGGCTCCCGCCGCGCCCAGGAAGAAGACGGCGCGCAATCTCGCCATCGCCGTCGCGGTCACGCTGGTGCTGGGCGTCGCCGTCGGCGGCGGTACGTACTTCGCCCTGTCCGGCGACGACAAGGGCAAGAAGAACCAGAGCCAGGACAAGAGCGGTTCGGACAAGCAGAGTTCGACCCCGAAGCCGGACGGCACTGCCTCGGAACAGGGTGACGGCGGCAGCGGTGTCGACTCGCCGCCGGACGAGCCGGTCGCCGACCCGACGCCGAAGACGTACACCGGGATCAACCTGGTGGACCGGTACCACCTCACCCTCGACGACGATCCCGTCAAGCCCGTCGACGACGACTCGCCCTCGGACGTCTACTACAGCGACATCAGCGAGCAGATCCGGACGGAGAACGGCCGGTACATCCTGCTGCGCAGCGGCCAGACGGCCAGTCTCGACACCTGCCGGAACGAGACGCGCTACGCGACCAGCATCGACCTGGACGTCCTGTCGAAGGGCGCCAAGTTCTGCGTGCTGACGGATTCGGGGCATGCGGGTGTGGTGACCTATCAGGGGAAGTCGCCCGACACCGATCCCAGCCAGTTCATCACGCTCGATGTCATCGTGTGGCGTAACGCGATCGATCCCGCCCCTTCGTCCTGAATTCTGTCCTTACTGTGGCGCGTCGCGGGCCGGATGGCGTTAACTGGCCCGCACCCCGCGGACGTTTCGCCGTCCGGCGGAACGCGGTCGCGGGCACAAGGACGTGCGAGGGGCTGGGCTTTGTTGCAGAGCGTGGGGCAGACGCGGGTGACAGGGAGCGGCGAGGAACCGAGAGCGGCGGTATTACGTGCTGCGGTCGCGCAGCTCCGGCGTGAACTGGCCGGGTACCGTGCGGAGTTCGGCGACCGGGCGATCGCCGAGGACGAACTGGCCGTTCTGGCCGCGATGATCGCCGCGGGCGACCCGGAGATCCCGCGCATGCGCCGCTCGCTGCTGCTCATCGCGGGTGCGATCGGGTCGGTGAGCGCGCTGTCGCCGGCGCTGATGCAGGTGAGGAATGCGGTGGACACGTTCGGCGACGTGCCGCCGCGACGGAAGGTCTGACACCGGCGGCGCCCCCGCCCTCCCCGAACCGGGGGCTCCACCCCGGGCCCCACGCTGCCCCTGGCGGGCGACTCCCCGGGGCTGCCCCTGGCGGGCGCGGCTTCGGGGCTCTGTCCGGCGGAGCCGGGACTCCCGCCCTGCTCAGGCGCCGGGCGGGCGGGCTCCGCCCCGGGCCGGGCGCTCGGCGCTCTGGCGGGCGTGGGCTTCCGGGGCTCTGCCGCCGGACCGATCGGGCATGTCGGCCCTCGTCGGCGTTCGAGGCGCGGGGCTTGGGGCGGAGCCCCAACGGGTGCGTCAGGTACGCAACGCCGGACGCGGACGGGCGCGCGCTCAGGACTGGGGGGACGTGCTCGCCAGGGCCGTGGAGAGGTCGTGCGCGACCTCCTGGAGGATCGGCACGATCTTCTCCGTCGCCGCCTCCGTCACCCGCCCCGCCGGGCCCGAGATCGAGATCGCCGCCGCCGTCGGGGAGTTCGGCACGGGGACCGCGAGGCAGCGCACGCCGATCTCCTGCTCGTTGTCGTCGACCGCGTACCCCGCCCGGCGGACCTGTTCGAGCGCGGCGAGGAAGCCCTCGGGCGTCGTGATCGTCTTCTCCGTCGCGGCCGGCATGCCGGTGCGTGACAGCAGGGCCCGTACCTCGTCCGCCGGGGTATGCGCCAGCAGTGCCTTGCCCACGCCCGTGGAGTGCGGCAGGACGCGCCGGCCGACCTCGGTGAACATGCGCATCGAGTGCTTGGAGGGCACCTGCGCCACGTACACGATCTCGTCACCGTCCAGGAGGGCCATGTTCGCCGTCTCGCCGGTCTCCTCGACCAGGCGGGCGAGGTAGGGGCGCGCCCAGGTGCCCAGCAGCCGGGACGCGGATTCGCCGAGCCGGATCAGCCGGGGGCCGAGCGCGTAGCGGCGGTTGGACTGCTGCCGTACGTACCCGCAGGCCACCAGCGTGCGCATCAGCCGGTGGATGGTCGGCAGGGGGAGCCCGCTGCTCGCGGACAGCTCGCTCAGCCCGACCTCGCCACCGGCGTCGGCCATGCGTTCGAGCAGGTCGAAGGCGCGCTCCAGGGACTGCACGCCACCACTGGCGGCGGGCTTGGCTGCGTCGGTGGTGCTGGCGCTGGACGTCGGCACGTCGGCGGTCCTTTCGGGCAGGCAGGGCAAGTCAGCAGCCTACCGGGCGTGTGCGTGGGGCACATCGCTCCCGTCGAGGCGTCTTTGCCGGTCAGGGCCCGTTTGTCCGGGTGTCAGCGGGCTTTCCGGGCAGGTCGGCGGCCTCTCCGTTAGGCGAAGCAACCCACATGACAGTGGAATCTTACTTCCACTTTGTGGAAACGTCCAAGCATGCCGCCCGGTGCGGGTGGGTCTTGACGGGCGTCGGTCGGGAGTGAAGACTTCTTCAACAGTTCGTTGAATTTCTGGCCCGCCGGAGCAGATTCGGCGTTCGCCTGCGTTGATGCATGTGAGGGGAGCTGGTGTCCGACGTGGACGGGACCGTGGACGTGAACCTGGTGCTGCGCTCGACGCGCGTCGTCACCCCGGAGGGCACGCGCGCCGCGACGGTCGCCGTCGCCCACGGGAAGATCGCGGCGGTGGGGCCGTACGACGCCGAGGTCCCGGCGGGCGCCCGCCTGGAGGACTTGGGCGACGACGCGCTGCTGCCCGGCCTCGTCGACACCCACGTCCATGTGAACGACCCCGGCCGCACCGCCTGGGAGGGCTTCTGGACCGCCACCCGCGCGGCCGCGGCCGGCGGCATCACGACCCTGCTCGACATGCCGCTCAACTCGCTCCCGCCGACGACCACCGTCGAGCACCTGCGCACCAAGCAGGACGTCGCCCGCCCCAAGGCCCACGTCGACACCGGCTTCTGGGGCGGTGCGATCCCGGACAACGTCAAGGACCTGCGGCCGCTGCACGACGCCGGCGTCTTCGGCTTCAAATGCTTCCTGTCGCCCTCGGGCGTCGAGGAGTTCCCCGAGCTCGACCAGGAGCAGCTCGCCCGCGCCATGGCCGAGATCGCCGGCTTCGGCGGCCTGCTCATCGTGCACGCCGAGGACCCGCACCACCTGGCCTCGGCCCCCCAGCGCAGCGGCCCGAAGTACGCCGACTTCCTCGCCTCCCGGCCGCGCGACGCCGAGAACACCGCGATCGAGGGCCTGATCGCCCACGCCGAGCGGCTGAACGCGCGGGTGCACGTACTGCACCTGTCCTCCAGCGACGCGCTGCCGCTGATCGCCGCCGCCAGGCGCAGGGGCGTGGCGGTCTCCGTCGAGTCCTGCCCCCACTTCCTCACCCTCACCGCGGAGGAAGTCCCCGACGGCGCCACGGAGTTCAAGTGCTGCCCGCCGATCCGGGAGGCCGCCAACCAGGACCTGCTCTGGCAGGGCCTCGCCGACGGTGTCATCGACTGCATCGTCTCCGACCACTCCCCGTGCACCACCGACCTCAAGACCCCGGACTTCGCGTCCGCGTGGGGCGGCATCTCCTCGCTCCAGCTGGGCCTGCCCGCCATCTGGACCGAGGCCCGCAAGCGCGGCCACACCCTCGACGACGTCGTCCGCTGGATGTCCTTCGCCCCCGCGAAGCTGGCGGGCCTGAGCGACAAGGGCGCCATCGAGGCCGGCCGCGACGCCGACTTCGCGGTCCTCGCCCCGGACGAGACGTTCACCGTCGACCCCGCCGAACTGCACCACCGCAACCAGGTGACCGCCTATGCGGGCAAGACCCTGCACGGCGTCGTCCGGTCGACGTGGCTGCGCGGCGAGCGGATCGTGGAGAACGGCAACCTGGCCGAGCCGACGGGCCGGCTGCTCGAAAGGAACAACTGAAACCGTGTCCTCTTCCTCCCTTCCTTCCTACACCGGTGACGCCAGTCCGTACGGCGGCGGCGACCCGTACGCCGACTACCGCACCCCCGGACCGTCGGGGTTCTCCTTCACCCAGTACGCCGACCTCGCCGACCGCCGTCTCGGTGCCGGTGTCATCGCCGCCAACGACGAGTTCTTCGCCGAACGCGAGAACCTGCTGAACCCCGAGGCCGCCGAGTTCGACCCCGAGCACTTCGGCCACAAGGGCAAGATCATGGACGGCTGGGAGACCCGGCGCCGCCGCGGTGTCTCCGCCGAGCAGCCCCACCCCACCGACGAGGACCACGACTGGGCGCTCATACGCCTCGGCGCTCCCGGCGTCGTACGCGGCGTCGTCGTCGACACCGCCCACTTCCGCGGCAACTACCCGCAGGCCGTGTCCGTCGAGGGCACCTCGGTCGCCGGGTCCCCCTCGCCCGAGGAACTGCTCTCCGGCGACGTGAAGTGGACGACGCTCGTCCCGCGCACGGCCGTCGGAGGCCACGCCGCGAACGGCTTCGCCGTCGACGCCGAGCAGCGCTTCACTCACCTGCGCGTCAACCAGCACCCCGACGGCGGCATCGCCCGCCTGCGCGTGTACGGCGAGGTCGCACCGGACCCGGCGTGGCTCGCCGCGCTCTCCACGTTCGACCTCGTCGCGCTGGAGAACGGCGGGCAGGTCGAGGACGCGTCCGACCGCTTCTACTCGCCGGCCACCAACACCATCCAGCCCGGCCGTTCCCGCAAGATGGACGACGGCTGGGAGACCCGCCGCCGCCGCGACAAGGGCAACGACTGGATCCGCTACCAGCTCGTGGAGCAGTCCGAGATCCGCGCCGTCGAGATCGACACCGCCTACCTCAAGGGCAACAGCGCCGGCTGGGCCGCCCTGTCCGTGCGCGACGGCGAGAGCGGGGAATGGCGCGAGGTGCTGCCGCGCACCCGCCTGCAGCCCGACACCAACCACCGCTTCGTCCTGGACGCCCCGGCGGTCGGCACCCACGCCCGCATCGACATCTACCCCGACGGCGGCATCTCCCGCCTGCGCCTGTTCGGTTCCCTGACCGACCAGGGCGCGGCCCGGCTGGCCGCCCGCCACCAGGAGCTCGGCGGCTGACGGTCCGCCGAGGGGCGGGCAGGCACGACACCCTCCCCGCTCCCGCGCGCGGGGCGCACCGGCCGACAGCAACGGTGCGCCCCGTACGCACGCCCGGCGCGGCGTGTCACGCCGCGTGGCCGCCGTCGACGGAGAACTCGGCGCCCGTCACGTACGCCGCCCCGTCACCCGCCAGGTACGCGACCATGGAGGCGATCTCCTCCGGGGTGCCGAAGCGGCCGAGCGACGTGTCCGCCTTCTGCGGCTCGGCGTACGGGCCGTCCGCCGGGTTCATGTCGGTGTCGACCGGCCCGGGGTGGACGATGTTGGCCGTGATGCCGCGCCCGCCCAACTCGCGGGCGAGCGCCTTCGTCAGGCCGACCAGGGCCGACTTGCTCGTCGCGTACAGCGTGCCGCCGGGACCCGGTACGCGCTGCGTCATGCAGGTGCCGATCGTGATGATGCGCGAGCCGCGCGCCATCCGCGCCGCGGCGGCCTGGGACGCCAGATAGACGCCGCGGACGTTGGTGGCGAGCACCCTGTCCACGTCGGCCACGGTGATGTTCTCCAGCGGCGCGAGGAGTCCCACGCCCACGTTGTTCACCAGCACGTCGAGCCGGCCGAGCGCATCGGCGGCACGTGCCACCGCCTCGGCGGCCCCGGCCGCGTCCGCGGAGTCGGCGCGCAGCGCCACCGCCCGCCGGCCCAGCCCCTCCGCTGTGCGCACGACCTCCTCGGCGGCCTCCTTCCCCGCCGTGTACGTGATCGCGACATCGGCGCCGTCGCGGGCCAGCCGCAGCGCCGTCGCCGCACCGATTCCGCGGCTTCCGCCGGTCACCAGCGCCACCTTGCCGTTCATCGAAGCCTCCGTGTGCGTTTCCGTGAATGGTTGCGGCTTCAATGACAGCGGGGCGGGGCGCCCGGCGCTGGCGGTGATCGGACGTCGTGATCGGCGCGCCGATGAGTTCCGGGCGACAGTGGAGTCAGAGCTGTGACATCCGAAGGAACCCCCGCGAAACGCTGTGAAAGGCCCGCATCATGGCAAAGCTCAGCCTCACCCAGTTCGTCTCCCTCGACGGCGTCTACCAGGCCCCCGGCGGCCCCGACGAGGACCGCCGCGGCGGCTTCGACCAGGGCGGCTGGAGCGTGCCGTACGGGGACGAGGACTTCGGCCGGTTCGTCGACGAGGTGTTCGAGCGGCCCACCGCCTTCCTGCTCGGCCGCCGGACGTACGAGATCTTCGCCGGCTACTGGCCCCTGCAGACCGACCCCGCCAACCCGATCGCGTCGAAGCTCAACGCCCTGCCGAAGTACGTCGTCTCGACCACCCTCGACACCGCCGACTGGTCCGGCACGAGCATCATCCGCGGCGACCTGGTCAAGGAGGTCACCGGCCTGAAGGAGCGCACCGAGGGCGAGATCCAGATGCACGGCAGCGGCGCCCTCGCCCGATCGCTCATGGCGCACGACCTCATCGACACGCTCCACCTCCTGAGCTTCCCGGTCGTGCTGGGCAAGGGTCTGCGCCTGTTCGCCGACGGCGCGACGCCCACTGCCTTCCGGCACGTCGACGCGAGGACCACCGGCTCCGGCATCGCCATCCACACCTACGAGCTGGCCGGCCGCCCCGAGTACGGCAGCTACGTCTGAAACATGTAGCACCCACACGTCTCGCCCCGGTACGGTGATCGCTCCGTGAGCGAGCCGCCGACGCCTCCGCCACGCCTGTCCGCCGGAGACGTTGGAGACCCAAGGTGTCGTCGATCGCCCTACCCGCCCCCGCGCTCGCACCGCGCCGTGCATGGCTCACCGATCTGCCCGTCCTGCTCGTGGCCGTCGTCTGGGGCGCCAGCTACCTCGCGGCCAAGGGCATCACGACCACGCACACCGTGGTCGCCGTGCTGGTCCTGCGCTTCGCACTCGTCGTGCCGGTGCTCGTGGTCGCGGGCCGGCGGCGGCTGCGCGCGCTGAGCGCGGCCCAATGGCGCGGAGCCGGACTGCTGGGGCTCGTCCTCAGCGGGATCTTCCTGCTGGAGACGTACGGGGTCGTGCACACCTCGGCCACCAACGCCGGGCTCATCATCAGTCTCACCATGATCTTCACCCCGCTCGCGGAAGCGGCCGTGACCCGGCAGCGGCCCTCACGCTCCTTCGTCGCCGCGGCCGGCGTCTCCGTCGCCGGAGTGGTGCTGCTGACCCAGGGCGGCGGCTTCACCACGCCCTCCGTCGGCGACCTGCTGATGCTGCTCGCCGCTCTCGCGCGCACCGTCCACGTCCTGGCGATGGCCAGGACGAAGGCGGTGCGGGGCGCGGACGCGCTGTCGCTGACCACCGTCCAACTGGGCGGCGCGGTGGTCGTGTTCGCCCTGCTGGCGACCGTCCCGGGCGCGGGGGCCTCGCCGTGGTCCGTGGCGGTCGGCTTCGGGCCGGGGGAGTGGGCCGGACTGCTGTTCCTGTCCGTGTTCTGCACCCTGTTCGCGTTCTTCGTGCAGATGTGGGCCGTGCGCCGCACCTCGCCGTCGCGCGTCAGCCTCCTGCTCGGCACCGAGCCGCTGTGGGCCGCGGCGGCCGGTATCGCGATCGGCGGCGAACACCTTGGCGCGCCGGGCCTGTTGGGCGCCGCACTGGTCCTGACGGGCACGACGTGGGGCCGCCGCGCGGCGGACGGCGGCGGCGCGGGGCACGCGACGGCAGGCGGCCGCACGCCGGCTGGAGACGCTCGCCGAGCGTGAACGGGAGGTGGCGGTCGCCGTCGGACAGGCCCGCTCGAACATCGACATCGCGTCGACGCTGTACACGAGCGTTTCGACGGTCAAGACCCATGTGCCGCGCATTCTCGCCGGGACGGGGCTCGACAACCGTGTCCGGATCGCGCTGTCGGCCCATGACGCCGGGCTTCTGGACGAGGACGGTCCGCAGAAGTCGCCGTAGGCTGGGCGAATGACGATCGTTGATCTCGCCGAGTTCGGTGCGGACTTCACGGCGGACCCGTATCCGTACTACGCGCGACTGCGTGAGGCGGGGCCCGTTCATCAGGTGCGGGGTGCCGACGGCGGCCTGTTCTGGCTGATCGTCGGCCACGAGGAGGCTCGGGCGGCGCTCGCCGACGCGCGGCTGTCCAAGACGCCGGCCACGGTCGGCGTGACCATGCTCGACGAACAGGTCATCGGCCCCAACCTGCTGGTGCTCGACCCGCCCGACCACACCCGGCTGCGCAAGCTCGTCGCGCGCGAGTTCACCGGCCGGCGCGTGGAGGCGCTGCGCCCGAGGATCCAGCAGATCACCGACGAACTGATCGACGCGATGCTGCCGGCGGGCCGCGGCGACCTGGTCGACGCGCTCGCCTTCCCGCTGCCGATCATCGTCATCTGCGAGCTGCTCGGCATCCCGGCCGCCGACCGCGACGACTTCCGCAAGTGGTCCAACGCGATCGTCGCCCCCACCAGTGCCGAGGGCGAGTCGGACGCGGTCCACCGGCTGCGCGGCTACCTGGACGAGCTGATCGAGGACAAGCGCTGCGCCGGTCCCGCGGACGACCTGCTCTCCGCCCTGCTGTCCACACGCGCCACGGACGACGACCGCCTCTCCGCCGCCGAACTGCGCGCACTTGCCTATCTGCTGCTCATCGCCGGCCACGAGACCACGGTCAACCTCATCTCCAACGGTATGCGCGCGCTGCTCACCCATCCCGACCAACTCGCCGCGCTGCGGGCCGACTTCTCGCTCCTCGACGGCGCCGTGGAGGAGATGCTGCGCTACGACGGTCCGGTGGAGAACGCCACCGTCCGCTTCAGCGTCGTCCCCGTCCCGTACGGCGACACCGTCATCCCGCCCGGCGAGACGGTCCTCGTGGGCCTCGCCGCCGGCGACCGGGACCCGGCCCGGTATCCCGAGCCGGACCGTTTCGACATCCGCCGCGACACCCAGGGCCATCTGGCCTTCGGCCACGGCATCCACTTCTGCCTGGGCGCGCCGCTGGCCCGGCTGGAGGCCCGTGTCGCCGTCCGCTCGCTGCTGGAGCGCTGCCCCGACCTCGCCCTCGACGAGTCCTCCGCGTACGAGTGGCTCCCCGGCCTCCTGATGCGCGGCGTCCGCCACCTGCCGGTGCGCTGGTAGGCCGCTCACCGACGGCCCCCGGCACCGCGCACACCACACCTGACGATGTGAGAGGAACGCCGTGACCACCGAAGCCGCCACCGTTGATCTCGCCGCGCTCGGCGCGGACTTCACCCGCGACCCCTATCCCGTCTACGCCGCGTTACGCGAGCGGGGCCCCGTCCACCGGGTCCGGCTGCCCGAGGGGCACGAGGCATGGCTCGTCGTCGGATACGAGGCCGGGCGCGCCGTCCTCGCCGACGACGCCCTGTCCAAGGAGTGGCGCAACGCCGCCCCCGACCTCGGCGCCTCCCAGCTGTCGGCCGGCATCACCATGCTCAGCACCGACCCGCCCCGGCACACGCGACTGCGCAAGCTCGTGGCGCGCGAGTTCACCATGCGGCGCGTCGAGCAACTGGCCCCGCGCGTGCAGCGGATCACCGACGAACTGCTGGACCGCATGGGGCCCACGGGCAGAGCCGACCTCGTCGACACGTTCTGCTTCCCGCTGCCCATCGCCGTCATCTGCGAACTGCTGGGCGTGCCCTTCCTCGACCAGGACTCCTTCCGGCGCTGGTCCAACACCGCTCTGGCCTCGACCGACCGTGCCCAGCGGCAGGCGGCGGCGGGGGAGCTGACACGGTATCTGGACGGGCTGCTCGCCGAGAAGCGCGAGAAGCCCGGCGACGACCTCATGAGCGCGCTCATCCACCGCGCCGACGGCGACGACCACGACCGGCTCGGCGGGGACGAGCTGATGGGCATGGCGTGGCTGCTGCTGATCGCCGGCCACGAGACGACGGTCAACCTGATCTCCAACGGCGTTCTCGCGCTGCTCACCCACCCCGAGCAACTCGCCGCGCTGAGGGCCGACTTCTCACTGATGGACGGGGCAGTGGAGGAGATGCTGCGGTACGACGGGCCCGTGGAGACCCCGACGTACCGCTTCACCGTCGAGCCCTACGAGATCGGCGGCACGGTCATCCCCGGCGGGGGACAGCTGGTCCTGGTCACCCTCGCGGACGCCGACCGGGACCCGGCCCGCTATCCCGAGCCGGACCGTTTCGACATCCGCCGCGACACTCGGGGCCATCTGGCCTTCGGCCACGGTATCCACTACTGCCTGGGCGCGCCGCTGGCGCGTCTGGAGGCCCGTGTCGCCATCCGCTCGCTGCTGGAGCGCTGCCCCGACCTCGTCCTCGACGCGCACCCGGCCGCGCTCGCGTGGCGCACGGGCATGCTGATCCGCGGCCCGGAATCCCTCCCGGTCCGCTGGTAACTCGGGGGCGCCTGCCCCCGGGCCCCCGCGCCTGTACGCGACGCGCCCGTCGGGGCTCCGCCCCGAGCCCCGAGCCCCGAGCCCCGAGCCCCGAGCCCCGAGCCCCGAGCCCCGAGCCCCGCGCCTCAAACGCCGGCGAGACTTGATCGCGCGCAGCGAAATCCAGCCCTTCTGGGGGTCCCTCCCACGGCCGCTGGGCCGCAGGGGGAGTTTGAGGACACCGCGCGAAGCGCGGTTCGGAGTCTGGGGGCGAAGCCCCAGTAACCGGGGGCCGGGGACTCAGCCCCCCGGGATCTCCTCCACCCGCACCGGCCGCCGCTCCCGCCGCGACAGCTCGCAGGCCTCCGCCACCCGCAGCGCCGTCAGCGCCTCGCGCCCGTCGCAGGCGTTGTCCGCCTCGCCCTGCACCAGGCGGACGAACGCGTCCAGCTCCGCCTCGTACGCCGGGGCGAACCGCTCCAGGAAGCCCGGCCAGGGGTTGTCCACCGGCGGCAGGCCCTTCGGTTCCGTCGAGCTGATCGGCGTGCGGTCGTCCAGCCCGACCGCGACCTGGTCGAGTTCCCCGGCCAGCTCCATCCGGACGTCGTACCCCGCGCCGTTGCAGCGTGTCGCGGTCGCCGTCGCCAGCGTCCCGTCGTCCAGCGTGAGCAGCGCCGCCGCGGTGTCCACGTCGCCCGCCTCGCGGAACATCGCCGGCCCCGCATCCGACCCCGCCGCGTACACCTCGACGATCTCGCGGCCCGTCACCCAGCGCAGGATGTCGAAGTCGTGGACGAGGCAGTCCCGGTACAGCCCGCCGGACAGCGGCAGGTACGCGGCCGGCGGCGGCGCCGGGTCGGAGGTGATGGCCCGTACGGTGTGCAGCCGGCCGAGCCGGCCCGAGCGCACCAGCTCACGGGCCGCCGTGTACCCCGCGTCGAAGCGGCGCATGAAGCCGAGCTGCAGCTCCGTGCCCGCCTCCTCCACCGCGCGCAGCGCCCCGAGCGTCCCCGGCAGGTCCAGGGCGATCGGCTTCTCGCAGAAGGCGGGGAGCCCCGCACGTGCCGCGCGGGCGATCAGATCGGCGTGCGCGGCCGTGGCCGACGCGATCACCACCGCGTCCACGCCCCAGGTGAAGACCTCGTCGGCGCTGGGTGCCGCGGTGGCGCCGCAGCGGTCCGCCGTCTCCACGGCACGCGCCGCGTCCGTGTCCGCCACGACGAGTGAGCCCACCTCACGATGGCGGCTCAGCACCCCCGCGTGAAAGCTGCCGATACGTCCCGTGCCGATCAGTCCGATGCGCATGGCCCAAAAATGGAGGCGGCACCGCCGCCTGTCAAGGCTTTGTCCTGACAATCGAACCTCACGACTTCCCGTCAACATGGCGTGCGACTACGCTCGCCACGTGCCCAAGCAGCCCAGTCACGAGTCGGAACCGTCCCTCTCGCTCGCGTTGAGCGTGGACCGCACCAGCCCGGTCCCGCTCTACTTCCAGCTCGCGCAGCAGCTGGAAGCGGCGATCGAGAGGGGGGCGCTGACTCCCGGCACCCTGCTCGGCAACGAGATCGAGCTCGCCGGCCGGCTCGGCCTGTCCCGGCCCACCGTCCGGCAGGCCATCCAGTCCCTGGTCGACAAGGGGCTGCTGGTGCGCCGCCGGGGTGTGGGCACCCAGGTCGTGCACAGCCAGGTCAGGCGCCCGCTGGAGCTCAGCAGTCTCTACGACGACCTGGCGGCGGCCGGTCAGCGGCCGGCCACGGTCGTGCTGACCAACACCGTCGAGCCCGCGAGCGCCCAGATCGCTGCCGCGCTCGGCGTCGCCGAGGGCAGCGAGGTCCGGTTCGTCGAGCGGCTGCGCTATGCCCACGGAGAGCCGATGGCCCGACTGCGCAATCACCTGCCCGCCGGCTTGCTGGACTGCGACACGGCCGATCTGGAGTCCACCGGGCTGTACCGGCTGATGCGCGCGGCCGGGATCACCCTGCACAGCGCCCGCCAGTCGGTGGGCGCCCGCGCGGCCGACGCGGGGGAGGCGGAGCTGCTGGGCGAGGAGGCGGGGGCGCCGCTGCTCACGATGGAGCGCACCACGTTCGACGACACGGGCCGCGCGGTCGAGTTCGGGGCGCACGTCTACCGGGCGTCGCGTTACGCCTTCGAGTTCCAGCTGCTGGTCCGTTCCTAGAGGTGTCCGGCGCGGCACCGTCGCGTAAGAATGTTCGGACAAAGTCTTGACGGGCTCGCGGGGTCACCGTAGAAACTCACCCAGCCGCAACCCGGCGGCCGGGTAAGGAGGCGGACCCCACGATGCGCAGAACCCGCACGGCAGCAGCTCTGCTCGCCGCGAGTGCCCTGGTCGTCGTCGCCGGATGCAGCAGTTCCGGCGGCAAGGAGGGCAACGGGAAGCCCTCCGCCGAGGGGGGCGGCGAGGCCGCGAAGACACCCCGGATGAAGATCGCCATGGTGACCCACTCGGGCCAGGGCGACACCTTCTGGGACATCGTCCAGAGCGGCGCGAAGGTCGCGGCGCGCAAGGACAACGTCCAGTTCCTCTACGCGGCGAATCCGGAGGGCAAGGAGCAGGCGCAGCTGGTCCAGACGTACATCGACCAGAAGGTCGACGGCATCGTCGTCACCCTCGCCAAACCCGAGGCGGTGAGCGACGTCGTCAGGAGGGCCGTCGCCGCCGGCATCCCCGTCGTCACCATCAACTCGGGCGCAGAGTTCTCCAAGGACCTCGGGACGCTCGGCCACATCGGCCAGGACGAGTCGGTCGCGGGCGAGGCCGTCGGCGAGGAGCTCAACAAGCGCGGCAGGAAGAAGGCGCTCTGCGTCATCCACGAACAGGGCAACGTCTCGCTCGAAGCGCGCTGCGCCGGTGTGAAGAAGACCTTCGAGGGCACGGTCGAGAACCTCAACGTCGAGGGCACCAACATGCCCGCCACCACCTCGTCCATCGAGGCGAAACTGCAGAGCGCCGAGGACATCGACGCCGTCGTCACCCTCGGGGCGCCCTTCGCGGCCGCCTCGGTGAAGGCGAAGGACGGCGCCGGCTCCGACGCGGAGATCAACACCTTCGACCTCAACGCCGACGTGGTGAAGGCGCTCAAGGCCGAGGAGATCGCCTTCGCCGTCGACCAGCAGCCCTACCTCCAGGGGTACCTCGCCGTCGACGGACTGTGGCTCAACAAGGTCAACCGCAACGTCGTCGGCGGCGGCAAGCCCGTCCTGACCGGTCCCGCGCTCGTCACCGAGAAGGACGTCCCGGCGCTGGAGAAGCTCACCGCAGACGGCACCCGATGACGCGTCCATGCTCCGCTCCGCCGACGGCCGCGGCGCACCCGATGCCGACCCGGCGACCAGGCGTGACACATACTTGGGCGGCCGGGTCAGGTCGTTTCGTCCCCCGGCCGCACAGGGCAGCGCAGCGAGTACGGCAAGAAGGGCACGGCGTCGTGGCACGGGCAAGGACAGGGGTACGCGCACTGGGCGCGGTGCTCGCAGCGGTACTCGGAGCGACCCTGGTCGGGTGCAGCAGCACCGGCGGCAAGCGCGCCGAGGACGCCCGCAAGGCCGCGCAGAACGCCCGTGGCAAGGCCGCGGTCACGACCCCGCGCTGGACCTTCGCCATGGTCACCCACTCGGGCGACGGCGACACGTTCTGGGACATCGTCCAGAGCGGAGCCAAGGAAGCGGCCGCCAAGGACAACATCAACTTCCTCTACGCCCACAGCGACGAGGGCCAGCAGCAGGCGCAGCTCGTCGACTCGTACATCTCCAAGAAGGTCGACGCGCTGATCGTCACCCTCGCCAAGCCCGACGCCCTGAAGGGGGCCGTCGCCAAGGCCCGCAAGGCTGGCATCCCCGTGATCACGGTGAACTCCGGATCCGAGCAGTCCAAGGCGTTCGGCGCCCTGACCCACATCGGCCAGGACGAGTCCGTCGCCGGCGAGGCCGTCGGCGAGGAGCTCGACGCGCGCGGGAAGAAGAAGGCGCTGTGCGTCCTGCACGAGCAGGGCAACGTCGGTCACGAGCAGCGCTGCGCCGGGGCGGCGAAGACCTTCGGCGGCCGGATGCAGAACCTGTACGTCGACGGCACCAACATGCCCGACGTCCAGGCGTCCATCGAGGCCAAGCTGCAGGCCGACCGGTCCATCGACGCGGTCGTCACCCTCGGCGCGCCGTTCGCCGACGCCGCGGTCCAGGCGAGGAAGAGCGCCGGGTCCGGGGCCGAGATCGACACGTTCGACCTCAACTCCAAGGTCGCGGCCGGCCTGAAGGACGGCAGCCTCGGCTTCGCGGTGGACCAGCAGCCCTACCTCCAGGGCTACGAGGCCGTCGACCTGCTGTGGCTGTACAAGTACAACGCCGACGTCCTCGGCGGCGGCCGGCCGGTGCTGACGGGGCCACAGATCATCACCCGGAAGGACGCCGCCGAGCTCGCGGAATACACGGATCGGGGGACCCGATGAGCGCGACCGCACCACCCGCCACACCCGGCAGGGCGCCGGAGGGAACCGACGAGCGGCTGCTGCGCACCTCCCCGCTGCGCAGGCTGATGGGCCGGCCGGAGCTGGGCTCGGTCGTCGGCGCGGTGGCCGTCTTCGTCTTCTTCTCCGTCTTCGCCGACTCCTTCCTGAAGGCGTCCAGCTTCTCCACCGTCCTGTACGCCGCGTCGACGCTCGGCATCATGGCCGTGCCGGTCGCGCTGCTGATGATCGGCGGCGAGTTCGACCTGTCGGCCGGCGTCCTGGTCACCACCTCGGCACTCGTCTCCTCGATGTTCAGCTACCAGATGACCGCGAACGTCTGGGTCGGCGTGGGCGTCTCCCTGCTGGTCACGCTCGCCGTCGGGGCCTTCAACGGCTTCATGCTGACCCGAACGAAACTGCCGAGCTTCATCATCACGCTCGGTACGTTCCTGATGCTCACCGGTCTCAACCTGGGCTTCACCAAGCTGATCAGCGGCACCGTCTCGACGAAGACGATCGGTGACATGGAGGGCTTCGACTCGGCCAGGAAGCTGTTCGCCTCCGAGCTCACCGTCGGCGACGTGAGACTCAAGGTCACCATCCTGTGGTGGTTCGTCCTGGTCGCCGTCGCCACCTGGATCCTGCTGCGCACCCGCTTCGGCAACTGGATCTTCGCGGTCGGCGGCGGCGCGGACGCGGCCCGCGCGGTCGGCGTCCCGGTCGACCGGACCAGGATCGGGCTGTACATGGGGGTCGCCTTCGCCGCCTGGGTCTCGGGCCAGCACCTGCTGTTCTCGTTCGACGTGGTGCAGTCCGGCGAAGGCGTGGGCAACGAGCTGACGTACATCATCGCGGCCGTCATCGGCGGCTGCCTGATCACCGGGGGCTACGGCTCGGCGGTCGGCTCCGCGGTCGGCGCGTTCATCTTCGGCATGACGAGCAAGGGCATCGTCTACGCCGAGTGGAATCCGGACTGGTTCAAGTTCTTCCTCGGAGCGATGCTCCTTCTGGCCACCCTGCTCAACGCATGGGTGCGCAAGCGTGCGGAGGCGACCTCATGAGCGCACTGGTGGAGCTCGACGGCATCAGCAAGTACTACGGCAACATCCGCGCCCTCGAAGGCGTCTCGCTCGAGGTCCACGCGGGGGAGATCACCTGCGTCCTCGGTGACAACGGCGCGGGCAAGTCCACCCTCATCAAGATCATCGCCGGCCTGCACCGGCACGACGCCGGCACCTTCTCGATCGAGGGCGGGACCACCACGCTGAACTCCCCGCGCGAGGCGCTGGACCGCGGTATCGCCACCGTCTACCAGGACCTGGCGGTCGTCCCGCTGATGCCGGTGTGGCGCAACTTCTTCCTCGGCTCCGAGCCGACGAAGGGCGCGGGCCCCTTCAAGCGCCTCGACGTGCGGACGATGCGCGAGACGACCCGGTCGGAGCTGCTGCGCATGGGCATCGACCTGCGGGACGTCGACCAGCCGATCGGCACGCTGTCCGGCGGCGAGCGCCAGTGCGTGGCGATCGCCCGCGCCGTCTACTTCGGTGCCAAGGTGCTGGTGCTGGACGAGCCGACCGCCGCGCTCGGTGTGAAGCAGTCGGGTGTGGTGCTCAAGTACGTGGCCGCGGCACGCGACGCGGGCCTCGGCGTGGTGCTGATCACCCACAACCCGCATCACGCCTATCTCGTCGGTGACCGTTTCGTCCTGCTCAAGCGCGGCGTCATGGCGGCGAGCCACACCAAGGACTCGGTCACGCTCGACGAACTCACCCGCCAGATGGCGGGGGGAAGCGAGCTGGAGGACCTGCGCCACGAGCTGGAGCGCGCGCCCGCCCCGGCACACCTCGGCGGCCATGACGTCAAGGCGCCGCCCGCCGCCGGCCAGGGCCGTGACCGGCAGGCCCGCCGGGCAGGGCACTAGCATCGAGGGCGGCGGGCGCCGCCCGCCCCGGGACCGGGGTCCGGGTCCGGACCGCCACGACGAACCGCAGGGACGACTTGAGCACGTACCGCGACTTCACGCACCGAGGCGCCGCGCGCGGCACCGTCCTCAAGACCGTCGGGCCGCGCGAGCGGCGCTCCCACCTCAGCGCGCCCCGGGTGCCGACCGTCGGCATCGACATCGGCGGCACCAAGGTGATGGCCGGGGTCGTCGACGCCGACGGCGTCATCCTGGAGAAGGTCCGCACCGAGACCCCGGACAAGTCCAAGAGCCCCAAGGTGGTCGAGGACACGATCTGCGAGCTGGTCCTCGACCTCTCCGACCGCCACGACGTCCACGCGGTCGGCATCGGCGCCGCCGGCTGGGTCGACGCCGACCGCTCCAAGGTCCTGTTCGCGCCCCACCTGGCCTGGCGCAACGAGCCCCTGCGCGACGCGCTCTCCGCCCGCCTCGCCGTCCCCGTCCTCGTCGACAACGACGCCAACACGGCCGCCTGGGCCGAGTGGCGCTTCGGCGCGGGCCGCGGCGAGGACCACCTCGTCATGATCACCCTCGGCACCGGCATCGGCGGCGCCATCCTGGAGGACGGTCAGGTCAAGCGCGGCAAGTACGGGGTCGCCGGTGAGTTCGGCCACATGCAGGTCGTGCCCGGCGGCCACCGCTGCCCGTGCGGCAACCGCGGCTGCTGGGAGCAGTACAGCTCCGGGAACGCGCTGGTGCGCGAGGCCAGGGAACTCGCCGCGGCCGACTCCCCGGTGGCGTACAACATCATCGACCGGGTCGGCGGCAACGTCCAGGACATCACCGGGCCGCTGATCACCGAACTGGCCCGCGAGGGCGACGCCATGTGCGTCGAACTGTTCCAGGACATCGGCCAGTGGCTCGGCGTCGGCATCGCCAATCTCGCCGCCGCCCTCGACCCCTCCTGCTTCGTGATCGGCGGCGGTGTCAGCGCCGCCGACGACCTGCTCATCGCACCCGCGCGGGACGCCTTCCGCCGCCACCTCACGGGCCGCGGCTACCGGCCGGAGGCGCGCATCGCCAAGGCCCAGCTCGGGCCCGAGGCGGGTATGGTCGGTGCGGCCGACCTGGCTCGCCTGGTCGCGCGCCGCTTCCGCCGGGCGAACCGACGCCGGGTGGAACGGCACGAACGATACGAGCGCTACGCGCAGGCCCTGCGCAGTCCGAGCTCCGTCCGTCCCACCCAGGAACCGCCGTCATGACCTCCACGCTGACCCGACAGTCCATCCCGCCGGCCCCCGAGGGCCGGCGGCACATGCTGGTGCGCCGTTGGCTGACCGCGATCACCATCGTGCTGCTCGTCGGCATCCCGGCCGGCTACCTCGTGATCTCCGCCGAGCAGAGCCGCGCCAGCGGCCGGGACAAGGAGGCCGAGTCCTCGGCCACCGGCCTGCGCGACAAGTGGCCCTCGCTGATGAAACGCCGCATCTTCGAGGTGCCGATCCCGGAGGGCTCCTGGCGCGTCGGCTACTACGAGACCAGTAACTGGAAGACCAGCCGGCTGTACGTGCAGTTCCGCACGACCCCCGACGGGCTGGACACGTTCCTGAAGGGCGTCGGCACCAGCCGGGACGCCCTCAGGGACGGCAAGGTGACCATCAGCGACCGCGACAGCGAGGTCGCCGGCTGGAACTTCCGCCTGAAGGGCCGCGCCTGGGCGGGCACCACGCACCCCAACAAGGACCCGCGCCCCACCCAGGACATCACCGTCGACCTCACGGAACCGGCCAAGCCCTGGGTGTACGTCGTGTCCACCGCGACGCCGTAGGGGATCATCCACCGGCGCCCGCCTCCCGGGCGCCGATCCCCACCGGGATTCCCCACGGTGTTCACATCACGGACCCGCGATGGCCGTAAGTGGCCGTTCAGGACGACCCCCTGACCGGACCGGGTCGTTCCACTCATTACCGTGGGGCGCGTGAGTGAGACGCAGACGCCCCCGAAGACCCTGCAGTACCGGATCGACGGTCCCGACGACGCCCCCGTGCTCATCCTCGGCCCCTCGCTGGGCACCACCTGGCACAGGTCATAACGACCGTCCAGGGGTGTCCGCCGGATCCAAGCCAGGCGCTCAATGCCAGGTCAGAGCCTCAATGTCCGGGGGAGTCCGCACGGTCTGTGAGGCCTGTGTGAGAGCGCGTGAGACGACGAAGCCCCGCCGGATGGGCGGATTCAACAAATCGTCGCAACACGGGGTGTGTTGGGGTCGTTCGTCAGTAGCCCGGTGAAGCGCTCGGCTGGGGTGTCCCAGCCGAGCGTC